>NZ_CP077080.1:1501825-1802190 GCF_019141525.1 Pseudomonas alvandae | reverse complement strand
GCAAGCGCCGCAAGAAAATGTCGCTGCAACCGTCAGAGATTCACCACATTGACGAACCGCGGCGTGGCGTTTTCATCGATGCGCAGGTTGGTAAAATCGAACAGGTTGCGATCCGCCAGTTGCGACGGAATGACGTTCTGCAAGCCGCGAAAAATGCTCTCGGTACGCCCCGGAGTCTTGCGTTCCCATTCCTGGAGCATCTCCTTGACCACTTGGCGCTGCAGGTTTTCCTGGGAGCCGCACAGGTTGCAGGGGATGATCGGGAACTGCTTGAAATCCGAATAGGCCTGGATGTCCTTCTCGTTGCAATAGGCCAACGGGCGAATCACCACGTTGCGCCCGTCGTCGGCACGCAGCTTGGGTGGCATGGCCTTGAGCGAGCCGTTGTAGAACATGTTCAGGAAGAACGTCTCGACGATATCGTCGCGGTGATGACCCAGGGCCATCTTGGTCGCGCCAATCTCGTCGGCGAAGGTATAGAGCGTCCCGCGGCGCAGGCGTGAGCACAGCGAGCAGGTGGTCTTGCCCTCGGGAATCAGTTCCTTGACCACCGAATAGGTGTCTTTCTCGACGATGTGGTACTCAACGCCCAACGACTCGAGGTAGGCCGGCAGCACATGCTCGGGGAACCCGGGCTGCTTCTGGTCCATGTTCACCGCGACGATGTCGAACTTGATCGGTGCAACCTTCTGCAGATGCATCAGCACGTCGAGCAAGGTGTAGCTGTCCTTGCCGCCGGACAGGCAGACCATGACCTTGTCGCCGTCCTCGATCATGTTGTAGTCGGCGACCGCCTCACCGGCCAGGCGGCGCAGGCGCTTTTGCAGTTTGTTCTGGTTGACCGTAAGAGTGCCCATGACGCGAAATCCGTGAGGTGTGACGAAAGGCCGGCATTTTACGCAAAAAATCCGCCGTCGGCGAAGGCTGATGACAGGCACTTTTGTGGCGAGGGGATTTATCCCCGTCGGGTTGCGCAGCACCCCCTGCGTTTAGCCTGACACTGCGCGGTGGTATGGGAATAATTGGGGCCGCTGCGCAGCCCAGCGGGGATAAATCCCCTCGCCACAGTAAAATCCGGCGCGCCAGAAACCTCGCGCACAGACCTAACGGCGATTAGCGCTCCCGGCTACAGCGCGATTTGCTCTAAGCCCCCCATCCCCCTCGCCGCCACTCCTTTCTATACTGCGGCATAAGGTCGCACACACTTACAGACCTTAACTTACCCGGCCACTTGGCCCGTAGGCGCTCCGTTGGGGGGCGATGGCAATAACAAAGGAGTGACTGACTATGATCCATCATGTCGTGGGGCTCTTTACCCACCCTGATCAAGAATGGAAAGAAATCCGTGGCGATCAGGAGGAAAGCATCAGCCACATGTACCTCACCCACACGCTGATCCTGGCGGCCATCCCGGCGGTGTCGGCGTTCATCGGTACCACGCAGGTGGGATGGGTCATCGGCAATCGCCCACCGGTCATGCTCACCCAGGAGAGCGCGCTGTGGATGACCATCATGTCCTACCTGGCCATGTTGGGCGGCGTGGCGGTGATGGGTGCGTTCATTCACTGGATGGCCCGCACCTATGACGCCAGTCCGAGCCTGGCCCGGTGTGTCGCGTTTGCCACCTATACCGCGACTCCATTGTTCATTGGTGGCCTGGCGGCGCTCTATCCACACATGTGGCTGGGGATGATCGTCGGCACTGCGGCGATCTGCTACACGGTCTACCTGTTGTACGTGGGCCTGCCGACGTTCATGAACATTCCCCAGGACGAAGGCTTCCTGTTTTCCAGCTCGGTGCTTGCCGTCGGCCTGGTGGTGCTGGTGGCTATCATGGCGTTCACGGTGATTGTCTGGGGGCTGGGCGTTGGTCCGGTCTATACCAATTGAAGGATTGAGGCTCTCCAACAAAAAACGATCTGCCACCACAGGCCGCCGCAAGGCGGCCTTCCTCTGTCTCTGGATCTGCCGGGACGACCATTGGGCACCTGGGCGATTCGCAACGGCCAGCGCTTGCGGCATACTCGCCTTTCTGGAGACCCGTAAAGCATGCTCGAGCAACTCAATACCCGCGTCGAAGAGTGTTACCAACAAGCCGAATCCTTTTTCAAACGTCCTTTCAAACGCCCGGTGGTCAGCCTCAAGTTGCGCGGCCAGAAAGCCGGCGTCGCGCATTTGCATGAAAACCTGCTGCGCTTCAACCCGCAGCTGTACCAGGAAAACGCCGAAGACTTCCTCAAGCAGACGGTGGCCCACGAGGTGGCGCACCTGATTGCCCATCAGTTGTTTGGCGACCGTATCCAGGCCCATGGCGAGGAATGGCAACTGATCATGCGTGGAGTCTACGAACTGCCACCCAACCGTTGCCACACCTACGAGATCAAACGCCGCACCGCGACCCGCTACATTTATAAATGCCCGTGCGACGGCAGCGATTTCCCGTTCACGGCCCAGCGCCATCGCCTGGTGCGTCAGGGGCGGCGGTATTTATGCCGCAGTTGTCGCAATACCTTGGTGTTCAGTGGGGAGACGCGGGTCGAATAGTGCTTTTTGTAGTGTTTGGACTGGCCTCATCGCGAGCAAGCTCGCTCCCACACTGGATCCGTGAACGACATTAATCCCCTGTGGGAGCGAGCTTGCTCGCGATAGGGCCCTGACGGTCGCTACACAACCACCCTGTCACTGCGCAATTGATTGATCCGCTCCGCACTGAACCCCAACGCCCCCAATACCTGGTCCGTATGCTCCCCCAGCCTCGCGCCGATATGCCGCGGCTCGGGCAGCCCTTCGGAAAACTTCAACGGACAGGCGATCTGCGGCTGTCTCGAGCCATCACCACGGGGCACTTGGGTGACCAGGTCCCGAGCTTTCAACTGAGGATGCTCAAGCGCCTCGTCCAGCCCCAGCACCGGCTCGACGCAGGCATCGACCTTGGCGAACATCGCCTGGAGCTCAGTGAAATCGTATTTTTCGAATTCGCTCTGCAGCTCCCGTTTCAGCAGGTGTTGTTGCCCAGGCTCGGACGACAATCCCTGCGCTGCCAGCTCCGGTCGCCCCAACACTTCGCACAATGCCTGCAGGAAAGCCGGTTCCAGGCTCCCCACCGACATCCACCGGCCATCGCGGGTGCGGTAGTAGTCATAAAAACTGCCGCCGTTCAGCACGTGATTTTCCCGCGCCGGCTCCACGCCACAAGCCAGGTAACCGGCGCCGGCCAAGGCATTCAGGCTGAAAACGCAATCGGTCATGCTCACGTCCAAGTGCTGGCCCTGCCCGCTCTGCTGACGGGCGATCACCGCCGCCAACAGCCCGATCACCCCATGCAGCGAACCGCCAGCGATGTCTGCCGCCTGGATCCCCAGCGGCAACGGGCCGCTGTCGGCACGGCCGGTGTGGCTGGCCAGCCCCGCCAGGGCCAGGTAGTTGATGTCATGGCCGGCGCGGTCCTTGTAGGGCCCCGTCTGGCCGTAGCCGGTAATCGACACGTAGATCAGCCGGGGATTGATCGCCTTCAGCGCTTCATAGCCCAGGCCCAACCGCTCCATCACGCCGGGGCGAAATTGCTCCAACAGGATGTCATGGTCGGCCAATAGCCGTTTGATGATCTCCAGCGCCGCCGGCTGCTTGAGGTCCAGCGCCAGGCTGCGCTTGTTGCGATTGAGGTAGGCATGGCTGGCCGAGACGCCCTGGTCGTGGGGCGGCAGGATCCGCAGCAGGTCCGGACGGTCCGGCGATTCGATGCGCAGCACCTCGGCGCCCATGTCCGCCAGCAACAGCGAGGCGAACGGCCCTGGCAGCAGGGTCGAGAAATCCAGAACCTTGAGCGATGCCAGTGGCCCCTGCATGGAAGATCTCCGCTTTGAATGTGCATCCAAGACTAGGCAGGGGTTGGCGGTGGGGCAATTACCGGGGGAAGCATTTGGGCTGACAATTGTGCTCGATGGCTGATGGAGAAACCCGTGGCGAGGGGATTTAGCGAAACGTCGCACCGCCCCGTTGGGCTGCGAAGCGGCCCCATTAGCTAAAGAACACTGCGGTTTATCAGACAAAACGCAGGGGGCTGCTGCGCAACCCAGCGGGGATAAATCCCCTCGCCACAGAAGCATGTTCATCTCAAGATAGCGTCCAACAAAAAACCCGCCGAAGCGGGTTTTTCGTCACAGGCCGAAGATCACTTCACAGGCACTGCGGTATCAGCCGCTGCAACCACGTCGTCTTCTTCACGGACATCGGAGATACCGCGACCACCGGAAGCCAGTTCGGTCTGCAATTGGTCTTCGTCCAGCTCTTTGACCCACTTGGCGACCACGATCGTGGCAACGGCGTTGCCCACCAGGTTGGTCAGCGCACGGGCTTCGGACATGAAGCGGTCGATACCCAGGATCAGCGCCAGGCCGGCCACTGGCAGGGTGCCCACGGCCGACAGGGTGGCCGCCAGCACGATGAAGCCGCTACCGGTTACGCCGGCAGCACCCTTGGACGACAGCAGCAGTACCAGCAGCAGGGTGATCTGGTGAGTCAGGTCCATCGGGGTGTCGGTGGCCTGGGCGATGAATACCGCGGCCATAGTCAGGTAAATCGAGGTACCGTCAAGGTTGAACGAGTAGCCAGTCGGGATCACCAGGCCAACCACGGACTTCTTGGCACCCAGGCGCTCCATCTTGATCAGCATGCGCGGCAGGGCCGATTCCGAAGAAGAGGTACCCAGCACGATCAGCAGTTCTTCACGGATGTAACGGATCAGTTTGACGACGCTGAAGCCGTGGGCGCGGCAGATGGCGCCCAGCACCACCAGCACGAACACCACGCAAGTGATGTAGAAGCAGATCATCAGCTGGCCCAGTTGCACCAGCGAACCGACACCGTAGGCGCCGATGGTGAAGGCCATGGCACCGAACGCACCGATCGGGGCCAGCTTCATAATCATGTTGATGATGATGAACATCACGTGGGCGAAACGGTCGATGAAGTCCAGCACCGGTTTGCCATAGGCACCCAGGCGATGCAGGGCGAAACCAAAGAGCACCGAGAACATCAGCACTTGCAGGATGTCGCCGTTGGCGAACGCGCCGACGATGGTATTCGGGATTACGTTGAGGATGAAGGCAATGATGCTCTGGTCTTTACCGGCATTGATGAAGCCGGCGATCTTGCTGGTGTCCAGGGTCGTTACGTCGATGTGCATGCCGTTGCCCGGTTGCACGACGTTGACCACGACCAGGCCGATCAGCAGGGCAATGGTGGAAACGATTTCGAAGTACAGCAGCGCGTAGCCACCGGTCTTGCCGACCGACTTCATGTTCTGCATGCCGCCGATGCCGCTGACGACTGTACAGAAGATGATCGGGGCGATGACCATTTTGATCAACTTGATGAACCCGTCACCGAACGGCTTGAGGGCAACGCCGGTCTGCGGGTAGAAGTGACCGAGCAAAATGCCGATGGCAATGGCTACGATCACCTGGAAATACAGGGATTTGTACAGTGGCTGACGAGTCGTCATGGCAAACCTTCCTCAAGAGTACCGTGTGACAACATCCACCTGTTGTCCACGACACCTCAATTGCGAACCCTCCTGCACTGGAGGGATTTGTTTTGTCGGCTGCACGCGGCAGACCTGCACAGGGCATCGCAAGGCCCGTGCCATTTTGAGGAAATGCCCTACAACCCGCGTTGCAGAACGCTTTTGTTTATTTGTCGCCGGTTAAACAGGCGGCGAAGGATGGCGGATTTCCGCCAAGACGCCGTTTCTCACTCCTGGATTTGGCGGATATCCGCCTTGTCCAGCCCGGATGCCCTGCTACCATCGCCGGCTTAACGGACGGATTTGAGCCATGCGCCAACGCACGATCGCCAGCCACTTCGCCCGCGCAGCCCTGGGCGGCGCGCGCCGGCACGGGTTTGACTATCTCCCTCTGCTGCAACAATTGGGCATCAGCCCCGAGCTGCTCGACGAACCGCGAGCGCGAATCGCCCCGGAGCAGTTCGCCCGGCTGTTGCAGGCGCTATGGGCGGATCTGGAGGATGAATTCCTCGGATTTGGCCGGGCCGCGAGTAAACCCGGGACGTTTGCCATGATGTGTCACACGTTGATCCACTGTCGGACCCTGGGCAAAGCCCTGCAACGCGGCCTGCTCTTTTACAGCCTGTTTCCCGATGCGCCGAGCCTGACCCTGGAAACCGAAGGCGACCGGGTACGGTTGAACCTGGATGAGTCGACGCTGCGCGATCCCGATCATTTCCTGACAGAAAGCCTGCTGGTCATCTGGCATCGCCTCGGCAGTTGGCTGATCGGCCAGCGGATCGGTCTGGAGCAGGCGACCTTCAGCTATGCCAAGCCTGCCCACGGCGCGGAGTACGACCTGCTGTTCCCCTGCCCGCTGGTATTCGAGGCTCGACGGACCAGCCTGTTGTTTCACGGGCGCTACCTGGACATGCCGCTGCTCCAGGACGAGCGAACGCTCAAGCATTTTCTCGAACGCTCACCCGCCGACCTGCTCTCGCGCCCGGACGATGGCCACAGCCTGAGCAGCCAACTGCGCCGCCTGCTCAGCCGCGACACAGCGCGTTGGCCCGACCTGGACACCGTCGCCGCGCATCTGCACATCAGTTCCCAGACGCTGCGCCGACACCTTCGCGAAGAAGGCACCAGCTTCCAGGAACTCAAGGATCAACTGCGGCGGGATATCGCCATCTACCATTTGGGCCGGGCGGATCTGTCGTTGCAGCAGATTGCCGAGCAGCTCGGGTTCTCGGAGCCGTCGGCGTTTCATCGGGCGTTCAAGAAGTGGACGGGGGTGACGCCGGGGGCGTATCGGGAGTTGGAAAACTGATGGGGGCATCCAGCATCTTTGCTGCATGTACCGATTCCCGTGGCGAGGGAGCTTGCTCCCGCTGGGCCGCGAAGCGGCCCCAAGATTTTGCGGTCGCTACGCAACCGAGCGGGAGCAAGCTCCCTCGCCACAGGGGCCCGTAAAAAACACTGGAAATATTCCAGTCAAACCACCGGAAACAGAATCCGGAACGCCGCCCCGCCCAATTCCGAATCCCCCAAGGTCAACCGCGCGCCATAGCTCTCGATGATGTCCTTGACCACCGCCAGCCCGATCCCCTGCCCCGGATGCTGGCGATCCAACCGTTCGCCTCGCTGGAGAATCCGCGCACGCTGGTCCGGCGGTACGCCTGGGCCATCGTCCTCGACGCTCAACTCCGTACCGCCGAGGGTCTGGTGCACGCTGATCCGCACTTCACCCAGGCACAGCCGATAAGCGTTTTCCAGCAAATTGCCAAGCATCTCCAGCAGGGCGCCCTGTTCGATCGGCACCTGGCAGTGCTCCGGCAAATCGAAATGGACCTGGACACGCTTGTCGCGATAGACCTTGTCGAGGGTGTCGCACAGACTCTGCAGGACCGGGCGCAGACGCACCTGGTGGCGCACCAGCCCGCTTTTGCGCAGGCTGGCCCGTTGCAACTGGTAGCCGATCTGCTGGCTCATGCGTTCGATCTGGGTCTGCAGCACCCAAGCCTGCCCACGGTCCTGCGGGCGCCGGGCCATGTCTTCGCTGACGCCCTGCAACACGGCCAGCGGGGTTTTCAGGCTGTGGGCCAGGTCATCGAGGGAGTCGCGATAGCGGCTGCGCTGTTCACGCTCGCTGTGCAACAACCGGTTAAGCGAGCCCGTCAGGCGCAACAGCTCCCGAGGGTGTGCAGTGCTCAGGCTTTCCCGCGTACCCGCTTCGATTTCATCCAGTTCCTGGCTCAGGCGTCGCAAGGCGCGCAGCCCCCACGTCAGGCCGATCCACAACAGCGCCAGCAGCACCACCAAGGCCGCACCAAAACCAAGGTAGAGATTGTCCCGCAGCCCTTGCAAGGTCAGTTCGTAATCACGCACCGGCTGCAAGGTGACGATACTGAACGCCGCGCTCTGGCCGCCGAGCAGCTTGACCTCGACGTCATAGACAAAGAATTCCTGGCCGTTGTCCTCGCGGATACGCGCGAACTGGTTGCCTTGGCCGTCATAACGCGGCGTGTAGTTGATGTGTTCTTCCTGGGTCGCCTTCGAGCGCCAGACCAGGTTGCCGTCGCGATCATAGATGTAGCCCAGCAATCGGGCATCGGCGAGGTTGAAGCGTTCATCCGGCAATTGCGCCGGCATCTTCAATCGACCATTTTCCACCCGGGCGGCGGAAATCAGCGTGGTCACATCCGAGGCCAGGCGTTGTTCGATGGACTCCTGCAGGGCCAGGCTGAACGCCCCCTGCATCGCCGGCAACAAGGCCAGCATGAACAGCGCCGCCAGGGTCATGGCGGCCAGCATCAAGCGCAGTCGCAGCGAACGAATCACTGGCAGCGCTCGTTGAACAGATAACCCAGGCCCCGCACGGTGTCGATCGGCTTGAAGCCGGCCGGGGCTTCCAGTTTGCGGCGCAAGCGGCCCACCAATACCTCGATGACATTGGGATCGCGCTCGTCGTCATCCGGGTACAGTTGCTCCATCAAGCGGTCCTTGGCGACCACCTGCTGGTGGTGGCGCATCAGGTATTCAAGGATGCGATATTCATAAGCCGTCAATGCGAGTGGTTCTTCGCCGAGGGACGCCTGCTTGCGGTTGAGGTCCAGCAGCAATGGCCCGGCGACGATGGTCGACTGGGTGAAGCCACTGGAACGTCGCAGCAAGGCATTGAGCCGGGCCTCCAGCTCTTCGAACTGGAACGGCTTGACCACATAATCGTCCGCCCCGGCGGCAAGGCCTTCGACCTTGTCCTGCCAGTTGCCGCGGGCGGTGAGGATCAGGATCGGAAAAGTCTTGTCCTGTGAGCGCAGCCGGCGAATCAACTCCAGGCCGCTGATGCCTGGCAAGCCGAGGTCGATCACCGCCAGGTCATGATTGAACTCGCGGACCTGATACAGGGCCTCTTCGGCATTGGCCACGGCCTGCACCACATGGCCGCTGTCAGTGAGCCGGGTTTGCAAGTGATGACGCAACAGCGCTTCGTCTTCGACAACCAATAGTTTCATGGGCCTCTCCCAGGCGATTCAGAACAGCCATGTCAAACAACGCGCCGGATCGTCTTGGGCCGACCCGGCTGCACGTTTCCATCTCCTGCCGTCTAGAAGGTGTAGTTCGCCGACAGATAGGTCTGGGCGCTGCTGGTCAGGTCCAGCGAGCCAACCTTGGCGCCACCGTGCGGACTCATTTCGGTGCTGGCATTGCTGCGCAGGTAACGGTACCCCAGTTCCACCGAGGTGTTTTGTGAAATCTGTTGCAGGACGCCGCCTTGCAAGCCCACCGCGTAGCCGATGTCGGTGTCGCGGCTGAAGCCTGGCGAGTCCTGGGTCAATTTGGTCAGGCCCGCCGTGCCACCGCCGAACAGCTTGGTGCTGCTGGTGACCGGATAGAACAAGTCATAGCTGCCCAGCAGGTTTTCCTGGCGCAGCTTGATGCCGTTGTGGCTGCCCGATACGTTGTCGTAGGTGGCGTAGTAGCGACCTTGATCATTCTGCCGACCCAGGCGCAGGCCGTAGGTGGTGTCCTTGGCGATCGCGCCGTCGGCGTTCGGATGGTTCAGGTTCTGGTCCAGGGCGTTGGATTTCTTGACCTTGTCGCTGGTCTGGCCGAGGGTCAGGCTGGCGAAGTTGTCATCGGCGTGGGCCATGGCGCTGGCGCCCAGTACAGTGAATGCCAGCAACAGTTTTTTCATAGCAGTCATGATCAGGTTCCTTGTGAAGCAATGGTTGTGTGAAGTCGCAGCCACGATAGCCATCGCTCCCTGAACACCCCTTGAATGTTCTCTGAACCTCGGCTGAATGAATCGGCTAGTCTGTGTGCACCACTTTTTAAGGAGATCGATCATGCGCAGGTTGCTTGCTGTTGTACTGCTGGCCTTGAGCGGCGCCAGCCACGCCGCCATCCAGACCCAGGAGATTCCCTACACCAGTGCCGACGGCACGAAGCTGATCGGCTATTACGCCTACGACGACGCGGTCAAGGGCCCGCGCCCAGGCGTGGTGGTGGTGCATGAATGGTGGGGACTGAACGATTATTCCAAGCGCCGCGCCCGTGACCTCGCCGGTCTTGGCTACAGCGCCCTGGCCATCGACATGTACGGCGATGGCAAGAACACCGAGCATCCCAAGGACGCCATGGCGTTCATGCAGGCAGCGCTCAAGGACAGCCAGGCGGCCAGCGCGCGCTTCCAGGCCGGGCTCGACCTCTTGAAGAAACAACCCCAGACCGATCCGGACAAACTCGCCGCCATCGGCTACTGCTTCGGTGGCAAGGTGGTGCTGGACGCAGCGCGCCAAGGCGTGCCACTGGCTGGCGTGGTGAGTTTCCACGGGGCCCTGGTCACCAACACGCCGGCCACTCCTGGCAGCGTCAAGGCCAAGATCCTGGTGGAACACGGCGCGCTGGACAGCATGGTCACCGAGGACAACGTCACCGCGTTCAAGAGCGAAATGGACAAGGCTGGCGCCGACTATAAATTCGTCAGCCTCGACGGCGCCAAGCACGGCTTCAGCAACCCCGACGCCGACCGTTTGAGCCACGGCGAACACGGCGGGCCGGACATTGGCTACAACAAGGAAGCCGATCAGAAGTCCTGGGCGGACATGCAGAAGTTTTTCAAGAAGATCTTCTGACACATACTGCTCCTGTGGCGAGGGAGCTTGCTCCCGCTGGGACGGTCCGACGCTTCGGGCGAAGCGGCCCCAAGATTGTCGGCGACCGCTGCGCAGTCGAGCGGGAGCAAGCTCCCTCGCCACAAAAGCGATCCCGCTCAAGCCTCTCCCACTACCCAGCCTCAAGCCAACCCGGCAAAATGCCGGGCATGAACCCACTCCCCGCCCTGCCCGCCTGCTGCTCGCCTCTGGATGAACATTGGCTGCTGCCCGACGCCTTGCCCGATACGGTGCTGCTCAGCACTCGCTTTGATCCGCTGCTGCTCGTCGCGGCTGATTTCCCCAACAGCGCCATCGAAAAGCCGGACAGCATCCAGCGCTCGGTGGCCAAGCGCCAGGCGGAATTCCTCGCCGGGCGGATCTGCGCCCGGGCGGCCTTGCATCGGCTTGATGGGATCGCCTGTATTCCTCCCATCGGCGAAGACCGCGCCCCCGTCTGGCCAGCCCATATCAGCGGTTCGATCACCCACAGCACCGGCCGGGCGGCGGCGATCGTCGCGCAGAAACAGCGTTGGCAAGGCCTGGGCATGGACCTGGAAAACCTGCTCGACCCGGAGCGCGCCGAGCGCCTGGCCGGGGAAATCCTCACGCCCGCCGAACTGCTGCGCATGACAACCACTTCGCGAGAGGACCGGGCGCTACTGGTGACGTTGACCTTCTCGATCAAGGAAAGCCTGTTCAAGGCGCTGTATCCAATCGTCGGGAAGCGTTTCTATTTCGAACATGCCGAGGTGCTGGAATGGTCCCATGGTGGGCAAGTGCGCCTGCGGCTGCTGACCGACCTGTCGCCCGAATGGCGTCATGGCAGTGAGTTGCAAGGGCAGTTTGGGGTGAAGGATGGGCAGTTGTTGAGCCTGGTGGGGATCGAGGCCTGAGATTTGTATTGCCTGGAGTGCCGCCTTCGCGGGCAAGCCCGCTCCCACAGGTGGTATGCATTTTCAAAATGTGGGAGCGGGCTTGCTCGCGAAAGCGGAATATCATTCAGCGCTTATCTCAAGACCGATCCTGATGCCTCGGCCAGCTCAAGCTGAAACACGCCCCGCCCAGGCTTTTGCTCTTGCCGATCAAGGCGCGCCCGTCATGCCAGTGAATGATCCGCCGCACGATCGACAGCCCCAATCCATGGCCACCCGAGGCACGCGCGCGGCTGTCGTCCAGGCGCAGGAACGGCTTGAAGACTCGCTCCCAGGCCGCCTCTGGCACGCCCGGTCCGTCATCCTCGACATCGATCCGGCAGCGCAACTGGCCCACCTGGTAACTCACCGTCACCCGGGATCTGGCGTGGCGCATCGCGTTGCCCACCAGGTTCTGCAGGGCGCGATGCAGGAATCTCGGCTCGGCCTCGACCCAGGCGCCATCGCAATCGGCTGCGGACAGGCAAAGGCCACGCTCCACGGTAACCCCGGCCCGCAGAGGGCCCAATTCTTCGATGACTTGACTGACCAACGCGTCCAGGTCCAATCGCTGGAAATTCAACGCCGGTGAGCCCTGCTCCAGACGCGCATACGTCAGCATTTCATCCACCAGCCGGTCGAGGTCTTCGATGTCGTGGTCCATGCCGGCCAGGTATTTGTCCCGGGCCTGGGGCGTGCTGGCGCTGCCGAGCATTTCCAGGCCGAACCGCAGGCGCGCCACTGGCGTGCGCAATTCGTGGGACACCGCACGCACCAGCTCCCGCTGGATCGCCAGCAATTGCTGCAGATGCTCGGCCATGCCATTGAACGCCGAGGCCAGCCGCCCCACCGAGTCGGCCCCGCGTGCCGGCACGCGGGTTTCCAGGCTGCCCTGGGCGATCTGTGTGGCGGCTGACTCCAGGCCGCGCAAACGTCGTTCCAACTGGCGCACCAGCAGATAGACGATCAAGCCGATCAGGCTCAACCCCAACGCCGCGATCAACACCAGCCATTCGGGCGGGTAAGGATTCATCTGGTACAGCGGGCCGATTTCCAGGACCCACGGCGTGCCGACCATCCCGGCGAACACACGGATCGAGTCGCCGCCCTTGCCCAGTGCCATCACCGTATCGCCCTCCGAGACCCGACGACGCTGGTCTTCGTCCATGTCTGCCTGGTCGACGGTCATCAGGCGCAAGTCGAAACCGAAGCCCTTTTCCTGTTTGAGTTGTGCAAGCCGCTCGGGCTGCTCGGCCACGGGGTAGCGCACCAGCTCGTCGGCCAACAAGTAGATCGTCGCCCGGGCCAACTGCTCGCTGATCTGGCGAACTTCGCCTACCAACGCCAACTGCTCGCCATCGCTGACCAACCGATAGACCTTCGCCGCATGGGGCCCGGTCTGCTCCACCAGGACCTGCCCACGCAAGACGCGGGTGCGCTGGCCCAGGTCGAGCTCCGCCTGGCTGAGCACCTGCAGTTCCAGCGGGATGCCCAGCAGGCGCGCCCACACTGCCAGGGCCCGACGACGCTCGGTGTCATTCATCGGCCGCAAATTATCGGCCATCAAGGAAAACGTACCGTGGGCCAGGCGCTCGCGGTATTGCTCGCCGCGCGTCTGGTTGAGCAGGTGCAGCGCCAGTACGCCAAGCACCGCCACCAACACCAGTGCCGCGCACATGCCGCCGTAGATGCGCAGGAAGATTGAGTTCACAGAGCGGTGTCTACGCAAGCTTCAGGGACGAATAAGTAGCCTTTGCTGCGGATGGTCTTGATCAAGCGCGGATGGTCGGGGTCGTCGCCGATCTTGGGACGGATGCGCGAGATGCGCACGTCAATGGAGCGGTCCTGGCCGTCGTAGCCGATACCGCGCAGGGCAGTGAAGATCTCCTCGCGGGACAGGATGCGCCCGGCATTGGAGACCAGCAGCCAGAGCAAATCGAACTCGGCGCTGGTCAGTTCGATGCCATTGCCCTGCAGCCAGGCTTCGCGCAAGGCGTCGTCCACCACCAACGGACCGAACTCCAGGCGCCTCTGCTTCGGTGGCACGGCAGGTTCCGGTTCGCTGCGCCGCAGCAGGGCCTGGATGCGCGCCAGCAGCAAGCGCGGGCGCACGGGCTTGCAGACATAATCGTCGGCGCCCAGGTCCAAGCCCTGGATCTGGTCGCTGTCGTCGGTACGCGCCGTCAGCATCAGGATCGGTCCGTCGTAGCGCTCGCGCACCCTGCGGCAGATGCTCAGGCCGTCCTCGCCGGGCAGCATCAGGTCGAGAATGACCAGGTCCGGCTGCTCGTCGATGATCCGTTGTGCCGCCACCGCGCCGTTGCCTTCGATGGCGACGCGCAGGCCGTTGCTTTCCAGGTATTCGCGGGTCAACTCGGCGAGACGCTGGTCATCCTCGACGATCAAAATCTGCCAGGCTTCTTGTTCCACTGGGGCCTCGTCTTGTTGTAGGTGCACATTAAACTCTGTGGCGAGGGGATTTATCCCCGCTGGGCAGCGAAGCGGCCCCCTGCATCCTGTCTGACACACCACCGTCACCCATTTGGGGCTACTGCGTAGCCCAACGGGGATAAATCCCCTCGCCACAACGGTGCCCGCTTGAAACCTGCATCCTCCCATCTTTTTGTCATGTTAAAGGAGGATAAACACGCCCATGCACCGGCCGATTGTATAAACGCCACCTTCGCAGAAAACAAGCGGACAAATGCGTTCGGTCGGGTTGGATTTGTGTGGTAACGTCCGCGCCCGCAAAAAACCTCGGGCTGTTTTCGAGTCGTCAAAAACATCGAAAAAAGGCTCGCTCCAGCTAGGTCGCGGCCTACAGAGCAGTTCCACGTTTCGCACACAAATTACGCACAGGCTTATCCACAGGTAGCACGTTGATTCACGCCTGAAAACGCATTATCTTGTAGCCCGCCGCGTAAAAAACCCTACATGTAGGGTTTCAGGCCAAAAACCCAACACAAGTCGGATAGAGAATTCAAGCGCTTTTCTTGCCTCTGTCCTTCTGCAACACCGCAGTTTCCAAGTCCAGACCGCCCCTGCGGATGGCAACCGTTTCGAACGGTCGAAAACGACCGAAACGGTACGGGTGTTGCAGTCCTTTGCTGCCACCTTGGCAAACCCGGTTTCGAGCCCAGGCCCGTTACCCAAGAACTTCGGATGGAGGCGGTGCCCGTGGCCCGCGTCCTACTGTCCCGAAGTTGTTATACCCGGCGCCAGTCGGTTGTAGTGCTTCAGGACGGAACGGTGGGCACCGTGATGGTGCCCAAATAAACATAGAGAACGTGGAGACACCCATGCACACCGACACAACTCGCGAGAACCCGCAGGGCACCGCGCCGCTGGCCGCCGATTCGAGCCCGGATCTGTCCGCCACCGCGCCGGGCCAACTGCGTGTGATCAAGCGTAACGGCACTGTCGTTCCCTACACCGATGACAAGATCACCGTCGCCATCACCAAAGCGTTCCTCGCAGTTGAGGGCGGCACCGCTGCCGCCTCGTCGCGAATCCACGACACCGTGGCCCGCCTGACCGAGCAGGTCACCGCGACCTTCAAGCGTCGCATGCCTTCGGGCGGCACCATCCACATCGAAGAAATCCAGGACCAGGTCGAACTGGCCCTGATGCGTGCCGGCGAGCAGAAAGTCGCTCGCGACTACGTGATCTACCGTGACTCCCGTGCCAAGGAGCGTGCCACCCGCTCCCCGGCCGACGCACCGGTCCAGGCCCACCCTTCGATCCGCATCGCACGCGCCGACGGCAGCCTCGCGCCGCTGGACATGGGCCGCCTGAACACCATCGTCACCGAGGCCTGCGAAGGCCTGGAAGAAGTCGATGGCGACCTGATCCAGCGCGAAACCCTGAAGAACCTCTATGACGGCGTCGCCCTCAAGGACGTCAACACAGCCTTGGTGATGACCGCACGGACCCTGGTGGAACGCGAGCCGAACTACTCGTTCGTGACCGCGCGCCTGCTGATGGACACCCTGCGCGCCGAAGGCCTGAGCTTCCTGGAAGTCGCCGAGAGCGCCACCCACCACGAAATGGCCGACCTGTACGCCAAGGCCCTGCCGGCCTACGTCGCCAAGGGTATCGAGTACGAATTGCTGAACCCTGTCCTGGCCGAATTCGACCTGGAAAAACTCGGCAAGGCGATCAACCACGAGCGTGACCAGCAGTTCACTTACCTGGGCCTGCAGACCCTGTACGACCGTTACTTCATCCACAAGGATGGCGTGCGCTTCGAACTGCCGCAGGTCTTCTTCATGCGCGTGGCCATGGGCCTGGCGATCGAAGAGAAGCAGCGTGAAGACCGTGCGATCGAGTTCTACAACCTGTTGTCGTCCTTCGACTACATGGCCTCGACTCCGACCCTGTTCAACGCCGGCACCCTGCGTCCACAGCTGTCGAGCTGCTACCTGACCACCGTGCCGGACGATTTGTCGGGCATCTACGGCGCGATCCACGACAACGCCATGCTGTCGAAATTCGCCGGCGGCCTGGGCAACGACTGGACCCCGGTTCGCGCATTGGGCTCGTACATCAAGGGCACCAACGGCAAATCCCAGGGCGTCGTACCGTTCCTCAAAGTGGTCAACGACACCGCCGTTGCGGTCAACCAGGGCGGCAAGCGCAAGGGCGCGGTCTGTGCCTACCTGGAAACCTGGCACATGGACATCGAAGAGTTCATCGAGCTGCGCAAGAACACCGGTGATGACCGTCGTCGTACCCACGACATGAACACCGCCAACTGGATCCCCGACCTGTTCATGAAGCGCGTCTTCGATGACGGCAAGTGGACCCTGTTCTCGCCGTCCGAAGTGCCGGACCTGCACGACCTGACCGGCAAGGCCTTCGAAGAGCGCTACGAGTACTACGAAGCCCTGACCGAGTACAACAAGATCAAGCTGTTCAAAGTCGTCCAGGCCAAAGACCTGTGGCGCAAGATGCTGTCGATGCTGTTCGAGACCGGCCACCCATGGCTGACCTTCAAGGACCCGTGCAACCTGCGCAGCCCGCAGCAGCACGTGGGCGTGGTCCACAGCTCGAACCTGTGCACCGAGATCACCCTGAACACCAACAAGGATGAGATCGCGGTCTGCAACCTGGGCTCGATCAACCTGCCGAACCACATCGTCGACGGCAAGCTGGACACCGCCAAGCTGCAACGCACCGTCAACACCGCCGTGCGCATGCTCGACAACGTGATCGACATCAACTACTACTCGGTGCCGCAAGCGAAGAACTCGAACTTCAAGCACCGTCCGGTCGGCCTCGGCATCATGGGCTTCCAGGACGCGCTGTACCTGCAGCACATCCCGTACGGTTCGGACGCCGCAGTCGAGTTCGCCGACAAGTCCATGGAAGCGGTCAGCTACTACGCGATCCAGGCTTCCTGCGACCTGGCCGACGAGCGTGGCGCCTACGAGACGTTCCAGGGTTCGCTGTGGTCCAAGGGCGTCCTGCCGCTGGACTCGCAACAGATCCTGATCGCCCAGCGTGGCGAGAAGTACATCGACGTCGACCTGAAGGAAACCCTGGACTGGGCACCGGTTCGTGCCCGTGTGCAGAAAGGCATCCGCAACTCGAACATCATGGCCATCGCACCGACCGCCACCATCGCCAACATCACCGGCGTGTCGCAGTCGATCGAACCGACCTACCAGAACCTGTACGTGAAATCGAACCTGTCGGGCGAATTCACCGTGATCAACCCGTACCTGGTCCGCGACCTCAAGGCCCGCGGCCTGTGGGACTCGGTCATGATCAACGACCTGAAGTACTACGACGGTTCGGTGCAGCAGATCGAGCGCATCCCGCAAGAACTCAAGGAGCTCTATGCGACCGCGTTCGAAGTGGACACCAAGTGGATCGTCGACGCTGCCAGCCGTCGCCAGAAGTGGATCGACCAGGCTCAGTCGCTGAACCTGTACATCGCCGGCGCCTCGGGCAAGAAGCTGGACGTGACCTACCGCATGGCTTGGTACCGTGGCCTGAAAACCACTTACTACCTCCGCGCCCTGGCCGCCACCAGCACCGAGAAGTCGACCATCAACACCGGCAAGCTGAACGCGGTTTCCAGCGGCGGCAACCACGGTGACGATTCGGTCCTGGCTGCTCCAGCCGGCCCGGCACCCGTGCCAAAGGCTTGCGCGATCGACGAGCCGGATTGCGAAGCTTGCCAATAAGCTGAGCGGGCGGGCGCGTAAAGGCGCCCGCTGAAAGAAGCCCCCGATAGGCCATTGGTTTATCGGGGGCTTTCTTTTGTCTGGAGGAAAGTCGGCGCCTGTGCCGGCCCCATCGCGAGCAAGCTCGCTCCCACAAGGATTTGTGAACGCCGAAAATCCAGTGTGGGAGCGAGCTTGCTCGCGATGAGGCCGGTCCAGGCAATACAAAACTGAAGCTCATAAAAAAGCCCCTCTTTCGAGGGGCTCCTTGTGCAGCGTTCAAGCAACCATCGATATCAGGTCATCTGAATGATGGTCTGCATGATGGTGCTCTGGGTGGAGATAGTCTTGGCGTTCGCCTGGTAGTTGCTTTGCGCCTTGATCAGCTCGACCAGTTCGTTGGTCAGGTTGACGTTGGACTCTTCCAGGGAGTTGGAGACGATCGAACCCAGGGTGCCGGTTTGTGGCGCGTCGTAGCCCGGGATGCCCGAGGCGAAGGTTTCCTTCCAGCTCGTGCCGCCTACCGGCTGCAGGCCTTGTTCGTTGGTGAAGCTCGCCAGGGCGATCTGACCGATCGGCTTGGTCTGGTTGTTGCTGAAGTTGGCGAGCATCACGCCGCTGCCATCGATGGTCAGGTTGGTGATCTGGCCAGTGGCGTAACCGTTCTGGGTCGGGATCGACCGCGCGGTGTCGGCGTTGAACTGGGTGGTGTTGCCCATGGAAATCGTGATGGTCGGCGCGCTGGCGGCGCCGTTAGCGGTCCAGGTTCCGTTGGTCACGGTGCCAGGAACCCAGCCAGTCAATACCAGATCGCTGTTGACCGTCGCTGGCGGAGTGGTGACCGAGGTCAACTTGCCGCTCGAATCGAAGTTCATGGTGGAGGGGACTGGCGCGGTGGCACCGGTCGTGGTCGGCAAGCTGCCGTTCAGGTTGCGACCATCGATCAAGGTATAGACGTTCCAGGTGTTACCGGCAGTCTTGACCATGTACTGGTCCATCGAGTGCTGGTTACCCTGGGTGTCGTAGATCGGCGTGGTGAACTGCTTGGTGAAAGTAGCGGTATCGGCCGGGTTGAACGCGGCAGTGATCGGCGTCGCCGTCGAGTTCAGGTTGATGGTCGACGAAACCAGGCTGGTGGCTTGCGGCGGCAGGTTCGAGGTGTCGATGCGCAGGTCGGTCAGGATCCCGTTGAGGATCTTGCCGTTGGCGTCCACGCCGTAGCCCTGCAGGCGTGCAGTGCCATCGCTGTTGGTGACGTAGCCTTCCTTGTCGGTCTTGAAGGTACCGGCACGGGTGTAGCTCAACGAACCGTCGTTATCCAGGACAAAGAAGCCCTGGCCCTGGATACCCATGTCCAGCACGTTGCCGGTGTTGTTCACGTCACCCTGGCCGAACTGTTGGGAAACGTTGGCCAGGCGCACGCCGTTGCCGACGGTCTTGCTGCCCGAACCCAGCTTGGTGGCCGAGTAGACGTCTTCGAATTCCGCGCGGGACGATTTGAAACCGGTGGTCGCCACGTTGGCGATGTTGTTGCCGGTCACGTCCAGCTGTTTGTTGGCTGCATAGAGACCGCTAAGGCCGATGTTGAAAGACATGTTGACTCCTTTTGCCGGTTAGTCGGCTCTACATACCAATAGTTTGTACTTTGGACAGGGCAATGCTGCCCAGCCCGGCCAGGTTGAGCATCAGCTCACCGCCCGTCTGGCTGATCGTCACACTGCTGACCGTGGCCGGCAGGTTGGTGATCAGCGACGTGGCCTGGCCGTCGATGGTGGTCGAGGCCGCGAAGGTGTACGTGCCCGACTCGACCGTCGCGCCCGCGTCGTTCTTGCCATCCCAGATGAAGGCGGAGTTGCCAGCCTTCTGGCTACCCAGGTCGATAGTGCGGACAGTCTTGCCATCCTTGTCCATGATCTTGACCGAGAGGGAAGACACTGCCGCCGGTACCACCACTGTGCCGTTGAGGCTCTTGGAGGTGTCGACCACAGCCTTGTCACCGGGCGCGATCACCGACCGACCGACCAGCGAAGAAGCTTGCAAGGCCTGGGACGAGTTGTAGTTGCCCGCAATGCCACTCACGGTTTCGTTGAGCGTGGTGATGCCTTCCAGGCTGCTGAACTGCGCCAATTGGGCCACGAATTCGCCGTTGTCCTGGGGCTCCAGCGGGTTCTGGTTCTTCAGCTGGGTCACGAGCAATTGCAGGAACGCGTCCTTGCCCAGCTCCTTCTTGCCGGTCGCCGCACTGGTTGCCGCGCCCAGGCCATCGGTCGTGGTGTTGGTCTTGACCGAAGAGTTGGCGAGGATCTCGTTGAGGCTCAAACCGCCGGTGGTGTTAGTGACGCTCATGTGACTCGCCCCTTATCACTGACCGAGGGTCAGGACCTTCTGCATCATGGTTTTGGCGGTGTTCATCATTTCGGCGTTGGTCTGGAAAGAACGACTGGCGGAAATCATGTCAGCCATTTCTTCAACGACGTTGACGTTCGGGTAGTAGACGTAGCCCTTGGCGTCGGCCGCCGGGTGATTGGGCTCGTAGCGGGCTTCGAGGTTGCTCTGGTCCTCGACCACGCCGAGCACCTGCACGCCCTGCCCGGCCGCGTCCTGCTCCTGGAACAGCGAGTCGCCGCCGGTGGATTGGCCGCCCTGGAACATGGTGGCGAACACCGGATGACGGGCGCGGTAGGTCTGGTCGATGCTCGACGAGACGGTCTCGGCGTTGGCGATGTTACTGGCGACGGTGTTCAGGCGAGTGGTCTGGGCACTCATGGCACTGCCGGCGATATTGAAAACGCTCGCGATCGACATGGCTTACTCTCCACGCAGGGCTGATACCAGCCCTTTGAATTTACTGTTGAGCAGGGTGAAGCTGGCCTGGAAGTTCACGGAGTTTTCCGCGTAGTTGGACTGTTCCAGTTGAGCGTCCACGGTGTTCTGGTCGATCGACGGTTGCATCGGCGTGCGGTACATCAGCGACTCGTCGCCGCTGCCCACGCCTTCGGCTTCGATATGACGGTTGTTGGTCATGTTCAAGGCGAAGTGGCCGTTCTTGGCTTTTTCGTTCTGCTCGGCAAGGACCTTGGAGAAGTCCAGGTCACGCGCCTTGTAGTTCGGAGTGTCGGCGTTGGCGATGTTGTTGGCCAGGACTTCGGCACGCTGGGCGCGGAAGCTCAGGGCCTGTTCGTGGATACCGAGCGCTTTATCGAAGCTGATGCTCATGTCGGAAACCTTTGGGTGACCAGAATGTACGTACGATGGCTTTAGCAAGTGCCGTGCCACTTTGAAAAAGCCCGTAAACCGGGGCTTTGCGGGGATCGGCAAAGCGGCAATGCCAGAAAAGCGGCAATCGGTTTCCGCCGGCTGCCGCTTTTCTGCCGCTTCTCAGGCGCAATGAGATCCAAACTGTGGGAGCGGGCTTGCTCGCGAAAGCGGTGTAACAGTGAAAGTTGTCTTGACTGAAACACCGCCTTCGCGAGCAAGCCCGCTCCCACAAGGGGACCGTGACAAGTGGAAATCATCAGGCAGAAAAAAGGGAGCCCTTGGGGCTCCCGTTCTTTTACAAGCCAATCACTTCGCCTGGTAGATGATCCCCGGGCTGCACTGGACCATCTGGTAATGATCCGGCAAGCCGTTCAACGCTTCCGACGCGCCAAGGAACAGATAACCGCCCGGCTTCAGGGTGCTATGGATACGCATCAGGATGTCCTTCTTCACTTCCGCGGAGAAGTAGATCAGCACGTTGCGGCAGAACACGATGTCGAACTTGCCCAGGCTGGCGTAGCTGTCCAGCAAGTTGAACGAACGGAATTCCACTCGGCTCTTGATGGGCGCCTTGACCACCCACTTGCCCGGCCCTTTCGCGTCGAAATAACGCTGCAGGCGATCGGGTGACAACCCACGGCCAATGGCCAGGCTGTCGTACTCGCCGGTCTTGCAGTTATTGAGCATGGTCCCGGACAGGTCGGTGGCGACAATTTGCACGCCCGCCTTCAGCTGACCGAGGTTGGTCCGCTCGAACTCATCGATGGACATCGACAACGAATAGGGTTCCTGGCCCGACGAACACGCCGCCGACCAGATCCGCAAGCGTTGGCCCGGGCTGGCCTTGATGGCCGCCGGCAATACTTTGTTCTTCAGCACTTCGAAGGGATAAGTGTCACGAAACCACAGGGTTTCGTTGGTGGTCATGGCATCCACGACCATTTCGCGCAGGCCACTGCGCGGCTGGCTCTGGATACGCTGGACCAACTCGCCCAATGACTTGATGCCCTGCTGTTCCATCATTTTATTGAGACGGCTCGACACCAGGTACTGCTTGTTTTCACCAAGCAAGATGCCACAGGCTTTTTCCAGGAAGACCCGGAACTGTTCGAAATCCAAATTACCCGTAGACAAGATACCGCCTCTTTTCACTGTGTTGACTTGCCGGGCGCACAATGCGCCCGACCTTTTAACCTGCTGTCTTGATTCGCTCGACGACCCGGGAAGCCAGGTCATCGGGCCGGAACTTGGCCAGGAAGTCATCGGCGCCGACTTTCTTGACCATCGCCTGGTTGAATACCCCGGACAGCGAAGTATGCAAGATGATGTGCAATTTTTGCATCCGCGGGTCGCTGCGGATCTCCGACGTCAGCGTGTACCCGTCCATCTCCGGCATCTCGATGTCGGAAATCATCATCAGGAATTCCTCTTCCGGCCGCTTGCCCTCGTCGACCAGGTTGCGCAGGTAATCCAGCGCTTGCCGCCCATCGTTCAGGGCGATCACCTCGACACCGACCGTCTGCAAGCAACGCGTGACCTGCTTGCGTGCCACCGACGAATCATCGACGGTCAGCACCCGCAGGGAAACCGCCTTGTGCTGCGTCTCGGCATCCACCACGCCGACGGAAATGGTCTCCGGCGTTGGCGCGACTTCGGCGAGGATTTTCTCCACGTCGATGATCTCCACCAACTGGTTGTCGACCCGCGTCACCGCCGTGAGGTAGTGGTCGCGCCCCGTCCCCTTGGGTGGCGGATGGATCTCTTCCCAGTTCATGTTGACGATGCGCTCCACCGACCGCACCAGGAACCCTTGGGTCTTGGTGTTGTACTCGGTGATGATCACAAACGGATTGCTCTGATCCAGCAACCGACCGGAACCGGTCGCCATCGCCAGGTCGAGAATCGGGATCGTCGCTCCCCGGATATTCGCCACACCGCACACGACGGGACTGGATTTAGGCATCAGGGTCAGCTTAGGGCATTGCAGCACTTCGCGAACCTTGAATACGTTAATTCCATACAACTGTTGACCATCGAGACGGAACAACAACAGCTCCAGGCGATTCTGACCCACCAGCTGTGTGCGCTGGTTTACCGAATCCATCACTCCCGCCATGCCCTGACTCCTAATCACGCTAATGTGTCCGTCGCGCATTCATCACTAAACGGCACGGGGCTTGCTATTGAACCGGCATGAACGCACAAACGACATTTTCTCGACGCCTGACCACTCACTGCCGCCACTGGCTCGGTGCACTGCTGGCTGCCTGCCTGCTCGCTTCTGGCGGTCCTGCCGTCGGTGCTGCTGAAGTAACCTTGCCTGATCTCCTTATCGGCGTCACTCAGGGCTTTCTTGAGTTCACCGTAGAAGACTATCTGGCAACCAGTCAAACCGAAGGTCGCTACGAGATCGAAGTCAACCAGCTCGACCCGCGCCTGCGGATGCCAATGTGCGACAAGGAATTGACTGCCTCGCTGGAGAGTCCGGCCAGGCCGCTGGGCCGCGTCACGGTGAAGGTTCGTTGCGACAGCGCGGCCCCCTGGACGGTGTTCGTGCCCGCTCAAGTGCGCCTGTATCGCGAAATTGTCACCACCACTCGCCCGCTCAAGCGCGCCGGGATTGTCGAACCCCAGGACGTGGTGCTGCGTGAACGCGACGTCAGCCAGATCAGCCAGGGCTTCCTGACTTCCGTTGATGAAGCCATTGGTCAGAAACTTGTCCGACCAATGGTCGCTGACCAAGTGATCACGCAGGTACATCTGGAACAGGCCGAAGTGGTTCGCAAGGGCGACCAGGTGGTCATCACCGCCCGCAGTGGCACATTAGCCGTGCGGATGCCGGGCGAGGCCCTGTCCAACGGCGGCATGCGCGAACAGATTCGGGTGAAGAACCTCAACTCCCAACGAGTCATCAAGGCGCAAGTAATGGCGCCTGGCCAGGTGGAAGTGGCTATGTAAGGAGGGTAGACAGGCTGGCGCTTGACCTCGGTGTTCCCTAGACTGTGCCTTACGCAAAGGCAAGCGCAGACGTGCGCTCGTTCATTGAAAAATGAGCCTAAAGTTTTTTTGGGGATGGCCGAAAACATGGCAAGCGTCCAAATACCCAGAGGTTTTTTACCATGGTCATCGATTTCAATCGTTTAAACAGCTCCTCACCTGTGACAGGGACTGCGCGTACCAGCGCCAGCAAGGAAACCGCCGAAACCGGCAAATCCAAGCCAGCCGAACAGGCCGCCACTGTCAGCAATGGGGAATCGGTACACCTCAGCAATGAGGCTCAGCAGTTGCAGAAGGTCACTGACAAGCTGCGCGATCAACCTGTCGTCGACAACGCCCGCGTGGCCGCGTTGAAAGCAGCAATCGCCGATGGCAGCTATCAAGTCGACAGCAACCGCGTAGCCAGCAAGCTGCTCAACTTCGAAGCCCAGCGCTAGGCCGTCCGCCGGCGCCAGGCTTTTGGACGCTCAAGACCCAAGGCCAGCCATGCACGACACTAATTTGTTGCAACTGATCACCGACGACTTCGCTCCAGCACAACAATTGCTGGAGCTGTTGCAGACCGAAGCCCTGGCACTCCACGGGCGGGACATGCCTCTGCTGGAAAATATTCTGGCGCAGAAACAGGCATTGATCATTTTGCTCGACCAGCATGGCCGCAAGCGCAGCGAGATTCTCGCCAGCCTCAACCTGCCCGCAGACAACAACGGCCTTGAACAATTGGCCAGCCAATCGTCGGTTGGCGATCAGTTATTGTCCCAAAGCGCAGTGCTCAACGACCTGCTCAGCCAATGCCAGGCCGCCAACGCTCGAAACGGCCAATCCATCCAAATGCAACAGGCCGCCACCGCCAATCAGTTGCGCATCCTCAATGGCGGCGAAATCCCGACGCTGTATGACGCTCGCGGATCGACCGCGAAACTGGTCAAGCACCGTCCGCTCAGCCAGGCGTGACGCGAACGATGACTGCGCACTATCAACGCGCGAAACATGCTGGCAAAATGCTGGCTCTATGTAGTCGTATTTTGCTTGGAGATTGACCCACCGTGTTCAATGCCTCAAACGCGGAAGATGCTCCGCAGCCACCGAAGGTCCTTACCACGCCCCTGGAAATCTCCGGCAACCTGCGGATGCTGCAAGACAGCCATGATCCGCTGATCATTACTTTCCACGAGCGCAGCCAGCGCTTCCAGAGCTACCTGGTGGATGTTGATCGCGAGAAAAACACCATGGCCCTGGACGAGATGATTCCCCGGGACGGCGAACGTTTCCTGCTGGCGGGCGAGCCGTTTCGTGTCGAGGGTTTCCATGACGGCGTGCGTATCGCGTGGGAAGGCAATGGTCCGCTGACCATCGATGATTCCAACGACGGCCGCTGCTACCGCGGCGCCCTGCCCGAAGAAGTGGTCTATCACCAACGTCGCAACGCCTTTCGGGCTGCGTTGAAACTGGCGCAACTGGTGAGCGTGGAGATGGGTGGCGATAAGCTCAAATCACCGGTCAATGGCCAATTGCTGGACATCTCCGCCACCGGCTGCAAGCTGCGCTTCGATGGCGACATCACCGAACGGCTGCAACTGGGCCAGGTTTATGAACGCTTTATCGCCGCCCTGCCATTCGGCAACATGACCGCGCCGGTGGAACTGCGTTACCTGCATTTTGAAGAGCGGATCAATACCACGTTCGCCGGTGTACGCTTCCACAACATCAGCGGCCTGGTGCAGCGCCAGGTCGAACGCTTCGTGTATCAGTTGCAGCGTGAAGCCCGTCGGTTCGATAAAGACGACTTCTGATTTCGCGGGCGTAAAAAACGGGCAATCCCTTGCAAGGATTGCCCGTTTTTTTATGCCCGGCTCAAGGCCTGGCCTGGGTGAAATCGGAGGATGGCGGTTCGTCGTCCGCACCTTCGGTGACTGGCTCCAATTCAGGTTCCGGCTCTGGCTCGACGTCTGGATTGGGCGACGCCTGCATCTGGTCTTGCACGACCTGCTCGTCTACCCGAGGATCGAGGCACGCCACGAGCGGCGAGCTGGTCATGTTGTCCGGCATGGCCACGTGGTGCAGCGGTGCATCGTCGACCTGGTGCAGGTTGGTAACCGCTTTCGGCCGGATCCGCCACACCAGGACCAACGCAAACAGGGCGAAAAAGCCATAGAGCATCTGACTGCCATACAGCTTCATCAGCACCCCGGCAACCAATGGGCCGATGCTGGCGCCCACGCCGTAAGTCACCAGCAGCATCGCCGTCAGCGACACCCGGCGATCGCCTTCGACGTGGTCGTTGGAAAACGCCACCGCCAGCGGATACAGGCAGAACTGCACCAGCGAACAGCAGAACCCCGCAACGAACAATACTTCCAGCGGCACCTGCGACCAGATAGCCAACGGCAACGCACAGACCGCCAGGGCCAGCGCAAAGCAGCGGATCAGCAACGCACGATCATAACGATCCGATAGCCAGCCCAACGGCCACTGGACCAACAGCCCGGCAAAAATGCAGCAGCCCATGAACAGACCGACCTGTTCGGTGGTGAGCCCTTGCTGGGAGGCGTACAGCGGTGCCAGGCCATAAAAGGAGCCGACGATCAGCCCGGAGCCCAGCACGGTGGTCAACGATTGCGGTACACGCTTGATAAAGAAGCGCGGCTCCATCGGCGCCGGACGCAGCGGTGCCGGGTGAATCCGCCGGGTCAACGCCACGGGCACCAGGCACAGGGCAAAACACAACGCCACCAGCATCAGCAGCTCCAGCCCAAGGGCCGGGTGCATGACCAGGATCAACTGGCCCAGCACCAGCCCCAGGTACGAGGCGATCATGTAGCCGCTGAATACCACCCCGCGCTGCTTGGCATCAGCCTGCTCGTTGAGCCAGCTTTCAATGACCATGTATTGGCACATCATGCCCAGGCCGACGATCATCCGCAGCACGATCCAGGCCGGCAGCCAGTCCACCAGGCCATGGCCCAGCACCGCCGCGCCGACAATCCCGGCACAAGCCGAATAAGCACGGATATGCCCGACACGGGCGATCAGCCGATGGCCGATCTTGCCGCCCAGCACCAGGCCGAAATAGTTGGCGGCCATCAGCGCACCGACCCACAGACTGTCGACATGATCGGCAGCCAGGCGCAACGCCAGGTAAGTACTCAAGAGGCCCGAGCCGATGAGCATCATCAGCGAGGCGAAATAAAGCGCTCGAAAAGGTTTCCAGATTTGGCGCATCGGCGTTCCGAGCGGCTCCTTGAGGTAAGTGAGGGCCATCTTGAAGATAGCCCCTATGCAACGGGTTCGTTATGCCTGGGCCGCCAGTACACGCCGTTCCCAGGGCGTGATCTCGTCGAAGAAACTGGTCAGTTCCAGGGTCTTCGACGCAATGTAACCTTCGATGAACTCGGCCCCGAACAGTTCCTTCGCCAAATGGCTACGCTTGAGACGCTCGAGGGCAGCGTGCAAGGTACATGGCAGCGACAGATTATCCGGCACCTCGAACTCGCCCTGGATCGCGGCGCCCGGTTCCAAGTGATTTTCGATGCCATAAAGCCCCGCCGCCAGACTCGCGGCAATCGCCAGGTAAGGGTTGGCATCGGCCCCTGGCAAGCGGTTCTCGACACGCCGGGCCACTGGTGAACTGGCGGGAATGCGCAACCCGGCCGAGCGATTGTCATGGGACCAGCACGCATTGTTTGGCGATGCGAACGGATGGCACAGGCGCTGGTAGGAATTCACGTTGGGCGCGAACAGCGCGGTAAAATCCGCCATGCCGGCCTGCTGCCCGCCAATGAAATGCCGGAACGCCGCCGTCGGCTCGCCGGCCTCGTCGCTGAACACATTACGGCCGCTGCCCAGCTCGACGACACTCTGGTGGATATGCATCGAGCTGCCCGGCGTTTGCGCCAGCGGCTTGGCCATGCAAACCACAATCAGGCCATGCTTGAGGGCCACTTCCTTGAGCAGATGCTTGAACAGGAACGTCTGGTCGGCCAGCAGCACAGGATCGCCATGGAGCAGATTGATCTCGAACTGACTCACGCCCATTTCATGCATGAAAGTGTCGCGCGGCAACCCCAGCGTCGCCATGCATTCGTAGACTTCATTGAAGAACGGTCGCAAGCCGTTATTGGAACTGATACTGAACGCCGACTGGCCGTCTTCGCGACGCCCGTCCAGGCCCACCGGCGGCCGGAACGGCTGCGTAGGGTCCGAATTAGGGGCAAACACAAAGAACTCCAGCTCCGTCGCCACCACCGGCGCCAGTCCGAGGGCCGCGTATCGAGCGACAACAGCCTTGAGTTGGCCGCGCGTCGAAAGTGGCGAGCTTTCGCCGCTGAGCTCGTCGGCATCGCAAATCGCCAAGGCACGGGGCGGATGGCTCCATGGCAAGCGATGAATCTGCTGTGGATCGGGCACCAGCGCCAGGTCGCCGTCATCGCTGCCATAAAAGCGCGATGGCGGATAGCCGCCCATGATGCATTGCAGCAGCACACCTCGCGCCAGTTGCAACCGCCGGCCCTCGAGGAAGCCTTCGGCGCTCATCACCTTGCCCCTGGGCACGCCATTCAAATCCGGCGTGACACATTCAATCTCATCAATGCCCGTCAATCGCTGCGCGAGTGAACACTGGCCATCGGTCGTCATGACGCAATCCTTGTTATGTGCGAGCCGCGAACGGCAACCCGTACAAAATAGGCTCCGGCTGTTCGGAATATCAAGCACCCAGCGACAATAAAGATCTGCCATTGGAATGCGCTGTGGGAGCGAGCTTGCTCGCGATAGGGTCAGGTCAGCAGCATTGATGCAAGCTGATATACCGCTATCGCGAGCAAGCTCGCTCCCACAGGGTTCTGTACCGACCCGGAGATTGGCTCAGGGCAGATAAAGCCTGAACACCCCACCGCCCAGCACACCGCCGTTGGCAATCTCGGTACGCCCGCTCAAGCCGCCACGCTGGTGCAGCCCGGCAATTCGGGCGGCGAAGTACAGGCCCAGCCCGGTGCTACCGCTGCTGTGGTTGATGCCCTGCACGTACTCGGCCTGACGCTCGATCATCTCAGGCGGGTAACCTTCGCCGTCGTCGTTGATGGTCAACACCAGTTGCCCAGCCTCGTCGCTCACGCTGATCAGCAATGCCTGCCGGGCATGGCGAATGGCGTTGTTGATCGTGTTATCGAGCACCGAAGCAATCAGCTCACGGTCGAAGAAACCCAGCGGGCTCAGCGGATCGACTTCATATGTGGCCATGATCCCGCGACTACGAAACACGTCCTGGTGGCCGGCCAGTTGCGCTTCGATGAAGTCATCCAGCTCGTGATAGGCCGGATGCAGCGGCAGTTGATTCACCCCGAGTTTATAAAGTCCCAACAATTGCACCAGGAGGCCATTGAGGTGAGCGAACTCGAAGCCCATCACGCCCTGCTCCGATGTCTGCCGCTCGCGCTCCGGCAAGCGCTCGAGCCATTGCGTATGCGCCTGCATGAGCAAGGTCAGGGAGTTTTTCATGTCATGCACGGTAGACGCGATCACCGTGGAAAAATCGAGTGCCTGTTCGCTGTCATTCATCGCCAAATGCCTTGCTTCGCAGTTTTTGATAGCGCGCATGACGCGCATCGGTGTCGGGCATCATGCCCACCAGTTTCAGGCAGGCGCGGCATTCCTGCAGCAGCTCCGACTCCACACTGGTATCGGTGCCATGCAGCAGGGACTGCGCCATGTTCAAAGCAATACTGATGTTTTTCGGTTGCATCTTCAGGGCCCGTCGGAACAATTCCCGCGCCTCGGGCAATGCGCCCGTCTTGTAGACGCGCACGCCTTCGCGGTTCAGCTCGGCGGCGGCATTGCCCTGGTTGAGAATGTTCGGGTCATCGGTGAGCTTGGCGATGCCTTGCATGACCGCCGGATCATCACCGTAGATTTCCGCGCAGTTCTTGAGCATCGACTCGCCGGCGCTGGTCTGGCCAAGCATCTGCAACTGTTTGGCCACCAGCAAGGCGGCTTCGGCGCTCATGAACTGCTCCATGCCGTCGAGACGCTGCAAGGCTTGCTCGGTCAACTTCTCGGCAGTTTCGGCATCGTTGAGCAGCAGGCTCGTGGCTTTCATCAGGCGCGCCCGCACCTGCAGCCCCGGATCGCTGGGGTTTTCCTTCGCCACGGCGCTGAGCGTCGTGTTGATTTCCAGGCGGGTCCGAGTGTCCAGGCCCTTCTCGCTGCCCTTGCTGATCAACGCATGGGCGAGTCCAAGGTTGGTTTCCGGGTCCTTGAAGCGCGATTGCGCGCCCTGCCCCACCGCTTGACGATAGGCTTTTGAAGCGGTGTCGTAATCCTCGTTGGTCATCGCCAACTTGCCCAACAACGCTTGTCGGCGCACCGCCAGGGGCGACAGGCGGACGGCCTCTTCCAGCACACTTTGAGCCTGCTTGGTGTCGCCTTCGGCCACCAGCACATCGGCCATGCCGTCGTACAACGCCGGCATCATCGGAAAGACTTTCAGGGCTTTTTCATAGACAGCCTTGGCTTCGCCTATCTGCCCACGCTTGAAGAGCAATTTACCCAACCCCGCGTACGCCCACGGCAACGGGCGATCCGCGATGATGGAATTGTACAACCGCTCAAGGGCCTCGTTCTGATTCAGGTCGCGCAGCGCATCGGCCCGATAGCGCAGGCACAGCGGCCCGTAGCGCGGGTCCTGCTTGCACAGGGCGATACAGGCATTGAGCACTTCCATCGGCTTGCCACGATCGAGGGCCTGCAGGATCGGCTTGAGCAGCGTCTTGCGTTGCTCGAGGCGCTCCAACCGCTGGGCCAGGCCGGAGCGATTGAATGGCTTGGTCAGGTATGCATCGGGCTCATGCTCCAAGGCACTGAGCACCATCGCCTGGCTGGTCTCGGCGGTCACCATGAGGAAGACGCTTTCATGGCTGATCAATTTCTCGATCATCAGGTCCTCCAGGACCTGCTGACCATTTTTACGCCCATCACCCAGGTGATAGTCCTGCAGGATAAAGTCATAGCGCTTCTGCGAGCACATGCGCAGCGCTACTTCACCCGTATCGGCGGTGTCCACGTCCTTGACGCCCAGCTCACGCAGCATGGACCGGACGGAACTGCGGAAGTCCGAGAAATCATCGACGATCAGAAAACTTTTTTGGTGGTACGCCAGCATCGAGGATGTCCAGGCAAATAGGAAAATAAGCTCAATGGCAAAAACAACACTACACCGCCCCGCGGTTGGGCGAGGCGCGCAGATGATAGACAACCGCGACACCCACCGCGAGCCGCTCCGGGACGCCGCGACGTCAGGAAAGGGGCCTCACTGGGTTATCGGCCGCAAACAGCGATCCGTTAAGGATTCGTGGAAGGGCTTGGGAGGATTTGCACAGGAAATGGTGTCCCAGGGCAGGTTCGAACTGCCAACCTTCCCCTTAGGAGGGGGATGCTCTATCCAATTGAGCTACTGAGACACGGGACGACCACGAGAAACGCGGTGCGTTGGACGGCGAGCATGTTAACGGCCAGCCCCGCTTTTGTCATGCATCCCCGCCTATTAAGTGTAGGCAAATGGTACGGCCCACCGTCTCGTCAAGCGAATAGCCCGTGACTCCTGCCGCCGCTCATCTGTCCCAGGCTTGTCGATCTAGTAAATCGGCCAATTGCCACTATCCTATACGTAACAAGGAAAGCAGCCGTCTTGTTCCGCACCGGTTATCCGCCCAACGGTATGGCACAACGACACGATGCAGTGGTCACAAATGCGGAACCTGACGGTTTTTTCAAACCAGTCCGCATTTTTTGATGAAAGGTGCTGGCATAACGCCTTTACCCGGATCAGAATTTGTCACAGAATTGGCGCCAATGATCTGGCAATTTTGAGGCATGATGCGGGCCTCATAACAATTCAGGTTGAACATTTGGCTGCGCGCCTTGTCCTATCGACATCCTGCGGCCAATCCCGAGAACCGCTCCCCTGAACTAACCGGTTAATAAATATGCGCCCAATGACAAAGCCAATTTATTCCAGCCGTACGGCTGACAAGTTCGTCGTACGTCTGCCAGACGGAATGCGCGAACGCATTGCCGAGGTGGCTCGTAATCATCACCGCAGCATGAACTCCGAAATCATTGCGCGCCTGGAGCAAAGCCTGATTCAGGAAGGTGCATTGGGCGAAGAGCTGAGCATGCGCCTGGACAGCCCGGAGCTTTCGCTGCATGAGCGCGAGTTGCTTCAACGCTTCCGACAACTTTCCCATCGTCAGCAGAACGCCCTTGTTTCGCTGATCGCCCACGACGCCGAAATGGCCGCAGACGCGTCCTGATCGCGTCCAAGATATTAAAGCCAGCCTCGTGCTGGCTTTTTTTTGCCCGAAATATGGCCGCGGTGAAAAGCAATCGCCCAGAAAAAAGCCCGCCGGCAGGGCGGGCTTCTTGATAAGCCATTCAGAGCAGGAAGATCGTCGCCAAGCCCAGGAAGATAAAGAACCCGCCGCTGTCGGTCATGGCGGTGATCATCACGCTGGCCCCCATCGCCGGGTCGCGACCCAGGCGAGCCAGCGTCATGGGAATCAGTACCCCCATCAATGCTGCCAACAACAGATTGAGGGTCATCGCAGCAGTCATGACCACGCCCAACGACCAGCTTCCATAAAGCAGATAGGCCACAACGCCAATCACGCCGCCCCAGATGACGCCGTTGATCAACGCCACCGCCAGTTCCTTGCGCATCAACCGCGACGTGTTACCCGTACTGACCTGGTCCAGCGCCATGGCGCGAACGATCATGGTGATGGTCTGGTTGCCGGAGTTACCGCCGATGCCGGCAACGATAGGCATCAACGCCGCCAGCGCTACCAGCTTCTCGATGGAGCCTTCGAACAGGCCGATGACTCGGGAGGCGACAAACGCCGTGATCAGGTTGATCGCCAGCCAGGCCCAGCGGTTACGCAGGGATTTCCAGACAGAAGCAAAAATGTCTTCTTCTTCCCGTAGACCCGCCATGCTGAGGACTTCGCTTTCGCTTTCCTCACGAATCAGGTCAACCATTTCGTCGATGGTGAGACGGCCGATCAGCTTGCCGTTCTTATCCACCACCGGCGCCGAGATCAAGTCGTAGCGCTCGAACGCCTGCGCCGCATCGTAGGCATTCTCGTCAGGGTGAAAGCTCACGGGATCGCTGGCCATCACCTCGGCCACTTGCTTTTCCGGGTCGTTGACCAGCAGGCGCTTGATGGGCAGTACGCCCTTGAGCACGCCGTCATAATCGACGACGAAGAGTTTGTCGGTATGCCCCGGCAGTTCCTTCAGACGACGCAGGTAGCGCAAGACCACTTCAAGGCTGACGTCCTCACGGATCGTCACCATCTCGAAGTCCATCAGCGCACCGACCTGCTCCTCGTCGTAGGACAACGCCGAGCGCACACGCTCGCGCTGCTGGCCATCGAGGGCTTCCATCAGTTCGTGGACAACGTCGCGGGGCAATTCGGGGGCAAGGTCGGCGAGTTCGTCGGCGTCCATTTCCTTGGCCGCGGCGAGAAGCTCATGATCATCCATGTCGGCGATCAGGGTCTCACGAACCGAGTCGGACACTTCAAGCAAGATGTCGCCGTCGCGATCAGCCTGGACCAGTTGCCAGACCGTCAGGCGCTCTTCCAGCGGCAAGGCTTCAAGAATGTAGGCGACGTCGGCGGAGTGCAGGTCATCGAGCTTGCGTTGCAACTCGACGAGGTTCTGCCGGTGGACCAGATTCTCGACCCGGTCATGATGCGGCCCTTCCTGGCGATGCGTCAGGTCTTCCACGACCCGCTGGCGATGCAGCAGCTCAACGACTTGAGCGAGGCGATCCTGAAGGCTTTCCTGCGTTTTTTTTACTTCGATTTCAGTCATAGGCGAACTCCACTCCCAGCAGTGGAGCACGCCGGAAGGATCAATCAGTTAATTCATGATTGGCAAAACAAGCTGTTGAGTAACTACTGGGTAAGTCCATGAAGATATTCCAAAGCCCCGGCGGGGCTGACGGGCGCAATCATACACCGCTTGGCGCTGTAAAACGTTAAAAAATCATGGCAAGAACAAGCGCTTGCGAGACAAACCTGAACACAGGCTGAACCTCCGTATCTACGACGACTTATTCTGAAAAGAAAACACACCGCCTGGCAAAAGTGCAGCAGCTACCCTTGCTCTATTCACCGTCAAGGAGGGACGCCAGGATGCCTGGATTTCGCTGTCTATTTTGGCTCTACGCCCTGCCCTGCCTGCCGCTCTGGGCTGCTGACCACGTTGTGCATCGCTGCGAAGATCTCGATGGACAGGTCACCTTCACGACCTTGAGCTGCGGCCCGGGAGAAACCCTGACGCTGCAACCGATCCATTCGTTCAACCCAGGCTACATCGAGCCGATGCTGCCCGAAGCCGAGAGCCATCAAACATCCAGCAACAAAACCAGGCGCAGGGAACCGACCATCGTCGGTCGCCTCGAAGACCGCTGCGGGAACCTGATCAGCGCCGGCCAGCGCCGCGAAGCGATCATCAACCGTCGGATCATCGCTGGCATGAGCCAGCAAGACGTCGAGAGCGCGCTTGGCAAGCCCGACACGATCAAGGTGCGGAATTCGAGCACGCGGTATACCTACAAAACCAAGAAGGGTCGCAGTGCAGAGGTGGTATTTGATGAGAAAGGATGTGTGAAAACCTGAATCGCAGACAGCAAAAAGCCCGCGTTAAACGCAGGCTTTTTGGTGTTTGGTGCACTCGACAGGATTCGAACCTGTGACCGCTCGGTTCGTAGCCGAGTACTCTATCCAGCTGAGCTACGAGTGCAAGTTGTGGTTTTATACCAGATCACAACTGGTTGAAGCCAAGTTATTTGCATTGCTGCAAGCAACTCTTAAATGGTGCACTCGACAGGATTCGAACCTGTGACCGCTCGGTTCGTAGCCGAGTACTCTATCCAGCTGAGCTACGAGTGCATTTGTTGCCGCGCATTATAGGTCGCAAAATCTTTTTGTAAAGCGCTTTTTTCAGTAATTTCAAACACTTACCGATCAAGCCAGATTACAGCGCACTAAACGAATAATGGCGGAGAACGGGGGATTCGAACCCCCGACACCCTTTTGAGGTGTACTCCCTTAGCAGGGGAGCGCCTTCGGCCACTCGGCCAGCTCTCCGCAACACGGGGCGTATATTAACCACCTTCATCCCCGTTTGCAAACATAAAAATCGATAAAAATTAATGGCTTGGTTCGTCGTCCTTCTCTTTCTTGATACGCAGGTAAATTTCCTCGCGGTGCACAGCGACCTCTTTCGGGGCGTTGACGCCGATACGCACTTGGTTTCCTTTGACGCCGAGCACGGTCACGGTGATTTCGCCATCGCCAATAATCAGGCTTTCTGCACACCGACGGGTCAGAATCAGCATACCTTTCTCCTCACGCAATTCACTTAAGGGACAACCGTCTGCAAAAAAAAGGCATGGGACCTACAACCGAAACGGTCGCAGCCTACAGGCCTAGTATTGACCAGCGCGCGCAAAAGAACAGTTTTGGGACACGCCATTCAGAAAAACAAAGGGCGCGGTAAAAACCGCGCCCTCAAGGCAACGCCTTACTCGCCCTGTCGGGCCGCAGCGTCGAGTTCAAACGCCGTGTGCAGGGCGCGCACGGCCAGCTCCAGGTACTTCTCTTCGATCACCACGGAAACCTTGATTTCCGACGTGGAGATCATCTGGATATTGATGCTTTCCTTGGCCAGGGATTCGAACATGCGGCTGGCCACTCCTGCGTGGGAACGCATGCCGACACCGACAATCGAGACCTTGGCGATCTTGGTGTCGCCAACCACTTCGCGGGCACCGATCTCGCCGGCCGTTTTCTTCAACACGGCTTCGGCGGACTGATAGTCGTTGCGGTGCACGGTGAAAGTGAAGTCGGTGGTGTTATCGTGCGCGACGTTCTGCACGATCATGTCGACTTCGATATTGGCGGCACTGATCGGGCCGAGAATCTTGAACGCCACGCCGGGGGTGTCTGGCACGCCACGGATGGTCAGCTTGGCTTCATCGCGGTTGAAAGCGATGCCGGAAATGATCGGCTGTTCCATGGATTCCTCTTCATCAATAGTAATGAGGGTGCCCGGACCCTCCTTGAAGCTGTGCAGGACGCGCAGCGGAACGTTGTACTTGCCAGCGAATTCAACCGCACGGATCTGCAATACCTTGGAACCGAGGCTGGCCATTTCCAGCATCTCTTCGAAGGTAATCTTGTCCAGGCGTTGAGCCACGGGCACGACCCGTGGATCGGTGGTGTAGACGCCATCGACATCGGTGTAGATCTGGCACTCGTCAGCCTTGAGGGCCGCCGCCAGCGCCACGCCCGTGGTATCGGAACCGCCACGGCCGAGGGTGGTGATGTTGCCGTGCTCATCCACACCTTGGAAACCGGCGACCACCACGACGCGACCGGCCTTCAGGTCGCCGCGAATTTTCTGATCATCGATCTGCAGGATACGCGCTTTGTTGTGCGCGCTGTCCGTCAGGATACGAACCTGGTTGCCGGTGTAGGACACCGCCGGCACGCCACGCTTGATCAACGCCATGGCCAGCAAGGCGATGGTCACCTGCTCGCCGGTGGAAACGATCACGTCCAGCTCGCGGGGAACCGGTTGCTGGTCGCCGCTGATTTGCTTGGCCAGATCGATCAGACGGTTGGTCTCGCCGCTCATGGCCGACAGCACGACCACCAGGTCGTCGCCCGCTTCACGGAATTTCTTAACCTTGTCGGCGACTTGTTCGATTCTCTCGACGGTGCCGACCGAGGTGCCTCCAAATTTCTGTACGATCAAAGCCATTTCAAAGCCGCCTCTGCCCATGAAGGGCGCCCAAATAATCAATCAACAGCGGCCGGGCGCACCTTGGCGAGCCCGGAGCGCCGTCTTAAATACCCTGCTCTACAAATGCAACGGTCTGGGCCAGTGCCGCGTCCAATGCGCCGGCGTCGGTACCGCCGCCTTGCGCCATGTCCGGACGACCACCGCCCTTCCCGCCCACTGCTGCAGCGGCCTGCTTCATCAAATCACCGGCTTTGAGTTGGCCAGTCAGGTCTTTGGTCACGCCTGCGACGAGAACGACCTTTTCCTCATGGACACCGCCGAGCAGGATCACTGCGCGGCCGAGTTTGTTTTTCAGTTGATCGACCAGCGCCAGCAGCGCCTTGCCATCCTGGCCGTCGAGACGCGCGGCCAGCACTTTGACGCCCTTGACGTCCACCGCCTGGGCCGACAGATCGTCGCCCGCGGCGCTGGCAGCCTTGGCCTGCAACTGCTCGAGTTGCTTTTCCAGCAGGCGGTTGCGCTCCAGCACAGCCGACAGCTTGTCGATCAGGTTGTCACGGCTGCCCTTGATCAGGCTTGCCGCTTCCTTGAGTTGTTCTTCCGCCGCATTGAGATACGCCAGCGCCGCAGCGCCAGTGACCGCCTCGATACGCCGCACGCCGGAGGCCACGCCGCCTTCGCTGACGATCTTCAGCAGGCCGATGTCGCCGGTGCGATTGGCGTGGATGCCACCACACAGTTCAACGGAGAAGTCGCCCATACTCAGCACGCGCACGCTATCACCGTACTTCTCGCCAAACAGCGCCATCGCGCCCTTGCGCTTGGCGGTCTCGATGTCGGTTTCTTCGGTCTCTACCGGGGAGTTCTTGCGAATCTCGGCGTTGACGATGTCTTCCAGCGCCTTGAGTTGTTCAGGCTTGATGGCTTCGAAGTGGCTGAAGTCGAAACGCAGGCGCTGGCTGTCCACCAACGAACCTTTCTGCTGGACGTGCTCACCCAGCACCTGACGCAAGGCTGCGTGCAGCAAGTGCGTGGCGGAGTGGTTCAGCGACGTCGCGTGACGAACCTCGGCATCGACATGGGCCGCCACCGGGGCAGCGATCATCAGGCTGCCGGAGGCCAGCACGCCGTGGTGCAGGAACGCGCCGCCGGTCTTGGTGGTGTCACGCACGTCGAAGCGCGAGTTGCCGGCCTGCAGGTAGCCGCAGTCGCCGATCTGGCCGCCGGACTCGGCGTAGAACGGGGTCTTGTCCAGCACGATGACGCCTTCCTGGCCTTCGCTCAGGATGTCGACCGACTGGCCGTCCTTATAGATGGCGACGATCTTGGCCGAACCGGTGGTTGCGCTATAGCCGGTGAATTCGGTGGCCACGTCAACCTTGACCAGGCTGTTGTAGTCCATGCCGAAGGAGCTCGCGGAGCGTGCACGCACACGCTGGGCTTCCATCTCGCGCTCGAAACCTTCCTCGTCGAGGGTCAGGTTGCGTTCGCGGGCGATGTCGCCGGTCAAGTCCATCGGGAAGCCGTAGGTGTCGTACAGCTTGAACACCACGTCGCCAGGGACCACGTTGCCCTTGAGTTCGGCCAGGTCCTGTTCGAGGATCTTCAGGCCTTGCTCCAGGGTCTTGGCGAATTGCTCTTCTTCAGCCTTGAGCACGCGCTCGATGTGCGCTTGCTGGGACTTGAGTTCCGGGAAGGCTTCGCCCATCTCGGCCACCAGTGCCCCGACGATCTGATAGAAGAAGCTGCCCTTGGCGCCCAGTTTGTTGCCGTGACGGCAGGCGCGACGGATGATCCGGCGCAGCACGTAGCCGCGACCCTCGTTGGACGGCAGCACGCCGTCGGCGATCAGGAAGCCGCAGGAGCGGATGTGGTCGGCCACGACTTTCAGCGAAGCCTGGTTGTCGTTGGTGCAACCGATGGCCTTGGCCGACGCGGTCAGCAGGCTCTGGAACAGGTCGATTTCGTAGTTGGAATGGACGTGCTGCAGCACCGCACTGATCCGCTCCAGGCCCATGCCGGTGTCCACAGACGGCGCTGGCAGCGGATGCAACACGCCATCGGCGGTGCGGTTGAACTGCATGAAGACGTTGTTCCAGATCTCGATGTAACGGTCGCCGTCTTCTTCCGGCGAGCCGGGTGGGCCGCCCCAGATGTCGGCGCCGTGGTCGTAGAAGATCTCGGTGCAAGGGCCGCACGGGCCGGTGTCGCCCATGGTCCAGAAGTTGTCGGAGGCGTAAGGCGCGCCCTTGTTGTCGCCGATGCGCACCATGCGCTCAGCCGGGACGCCAACTTCCTTGGTCCAGATGTCGTAGGCTTCATCGTCAGTCGCGTAGACCGTTACCCAGAGTTTTTCCTTGGGCAGGTTCAGCCACTTGTCAGACGTCAGGAACGTCCAGGCGAAGGTAATGGCGTCGCGCTTGAAATAGTCACCGAAGCTGAAGTTGCCCAGCATTTCGAAGAAGGTGTGGTGACGAGCGGTATAGCCGACGTTTTCCAGGTCGTTGTGCTTGCCGCCGGCGCGCACGCATTTCTGGCTGCTCACCGCACGGGTGTAGGCACGTTTTTCCTGGCCCAGGAAGCAGTCCTTGAACTGGTTCATCCCCGCGTTGGTGAACAGCAGGGTCGGGTCGTTGCCCGGAATCAAAGAGCTGGAGGCTACTCGGGTGTGGCCTTGCTCTTCGAAGAAGCGAAGGAAGGCTTCACGGATTTCTGCGCTTTTCATTAGGTTCTTCCACGGAGGCTGCGGCCAAAGGCCTGTGCATAACGTCAACAGACGAAGCAACGGCAAAGGGCCGCATTATATCGGCCCTTTGCGCGGGGTACAGCGTGTTTATGCGATAGAAACTGTCAATTGGCGCGGTTGGCGGGTCATTGGCGGGAAAATTCGACGAAAGTGGCGACTACCTGATCAATTTGCGCCGCGCTGACGTCCATGTGCGTCACCATTCGCAGGCGCGACGCCGCGCTGAGCTTGACGCCCCGCTCACCGGCAAACGCCTTGATCGCCTCGGCCCGCTCGCCCATTTGCACATAGACCATGTTGGTCTGCACCGGCTCGACCTCGTAGCCCGCCGCCCGCAAGCCCTCGGCGAGCCGCTGGGCATTGGCGTGGTCATCCGCCAGGCGCTGCACGTTATGCTCCAGGGCATACAGCCCCGCCGCCGCAAGGATCCCGGCCTGACGCATGCCGCCACCGACCATCTTGCGCAGCCGGCGTGCCTTGCCGATCAGCTCGGTCGTACCGCACAGGACCGAGCCCACCGGAGCGCCCAGGCCCTTGGACAGGCACACCGACACCGAATCGAAATGCTGGGTGATTTCCCGCGCATCGACATTCAATTTGACGGCTGCGTTATACAACCGCGCGCCGTCCAGGTGCAGGGCCAGGCCATGTTCCCGCGTGAAGCGCCGAGCCCGGGCCAGGTATTCCAGCGGCAGGACCTTGCCTTGCATCGTATTTTCCAATGCCAGCAGCCGGGTACGGGCAAAGTGAAAGTCGTCGGGCTTGATCGCCGCCGCGACGTGCGCCAGATCCAGGGAGCCATCCGCCTGCACTTCGAGAGGCTGCGGCTGGATCGAGCCAAGCACCGCCGCACCACCCCCCTCGTATTTGTAGGTGTGGGCCTGCTGGCCAACGATGTATTCGTCGCCGCGCTCACAATGGGCCATCAACCCCAGCAGGTTGCTCATGGTGCCCGTGGGCACGAACAACGCCTCGGCAAAACCCAGTCGTTGGGCCAGCTCGGCTTCGAGGCGATTAACGGTCGGATCTTCGCCATACACATCGTCGCCGGTCGGCGCGCTGGCCATGGCATCCAGCATACCGGCTGTGGGTTGGGTGACCGTGTCGCTGCGAAGATCGATAACACTCATGAATCTGGCCTCGGGTTCTGGTGGGGGAATTCCCTTTCGAAGGGCAATTACTGCGGGCATGGCGAGGAATAATCAAGCCCAGGACCACACTAACCCAACAGATTATCCAAATCCCTGTGGGAGCGAGCTTGCTCGCGATGGCGGCAGTACATCCTGCATCGATGCAAGCTGAACCACCGCTATCGCGAGCAAGCTCGCTCCCACAGTAGTTTATGTGTTAAAAATTCTCCGCCGTCACATGCCGTGTCGGCAAAACGTTCTCAGGGCGGGGTGCAATTCCCCACCGGCGGTAATTGCGCGCAATGCGCATAGCCCGCGAGCGCTTGGCACTACACGGCTTTTGCGGTGCAGCGACAAGGTCAGCAGACCCGGTGTGATCCCGGGGCCGACGGTCATAGTCCGGATGAAGAGAGAACGGGATTGACACCCAAGGGCCGACTGCGACTCTGTGCGCGGCGTACCCTCGAATCCCCTTCGATTCATGACGCCCTGTTTTTCACACAAACAGGAACCAGAACATGCAACCCACCGCAATCGACAGCAAGACCAAAAACCATCCGGGCGAGCGCGTCGCGTTCATCCAGGCCTGCTGGCACAAGGAAATCGTCGACCAGAGCCGCAAAGGCTTTGTCGCCGAGATGATCAGCCAGGGCTATCAGGAAAGTGACATCGACTTCTTCGAAGTCGGCGGTGCCTTTGAGATTCCGCTGCACGCCAAACTGCTGGCCAAATCCGGCCGCTACGCCGGCATCGTCGCGGCCGGCCTGGTAGTAGACGGCGGCATCTACCGCCACGAGTTCGTCGCCCAATCGGTGATCAGCGGCCTTATGCAGGTGCAGTTGGAAACCGAAGTGCCGGTGTTCTCGGTCGTGCTGACGCCGCATCACTTCCATGCTGGGGAAGAACATCAGAAGTTCTTCTTCGAGCATTTCGTGCACAAGGGCCAGGAAGCGGCGAAGACCTGCGCCGATACGCTGCACAAGACCCGGGCGCTGCGACGCAGTGAACAGCGGGCGGTAGCGGTTTAAAAGCCGCTAAAAAACCTGTGGGAGCGGGCTTGCTCGCGAATGCGGTGTGTCAGTTAACAAATAAGTTGTCTGACACTCCGCATTCGCGAGCAAGCCCGCTCCCACACTGGAATGATGGGGCTTTAGATCAGGTTTTCGTCGGTTGCCGGCACGATCAGGATGCCAGCCCGCAAGCCATTCTTGACCTTGGGGTTCGGGAAGATGATCCGCGCGCCCTCTTCTTCGATCACCCAGCGCGTATGGGCGATGTCTTCGGCCAGCACGTAGCCTTTTTCAAGCTCGGAGAAGTTCTCGATGTCCGCCGGCAGGTTCAGGCGGAAGCTGTCGCTGTGCTTGATGATTTCCCGCGCGACGCTGAACAGTTGCAGGCCGTCGAGGCTGTCTTCCATCTCCGGCTCGTTGCCTTCGATGATCTGTTGCAGGCGCGTTTCCAGCTGGCTGACATTGACGCCGTCGTTCTGGCCGAATGGCCGGGCCTTGCCCAACTCCAGGGTGAAGGACTCGGCACCGAGCTGATCGTAGGTATAAGCGCTGAACACGATGGACGGCTTGTTCTGCAGCAACACCGCCTCCATCCCCGCAGCACGCAGGCGCGCCAGTTCACGGCGTGAATGCTGGCGACCTTCTTTCCATGGATAGAGGGCGAACTGCTCGATCTTCGAGCCGCGGATGGCGGTGTGCAGGTCGTAATGCAAGCGGCTGCGGTCCGGCACGCTGAAGAAACTCGCGGCCAGCCGTTCCAGCTCACAGGCGCGCAACGCCTCGGGGCCGCCGCTCAGCTCATGGCGACCATTGAACAGGCGATTGACGTCCTGCTCGAAAAAACGCTCGCCGCGCCGGATCGCCTCGGGATTGCCGAACAGGAACAGGATGCGTGCCCGTGGCTTCAGGTCGCCACGGGCAATGTCATGCAGCAGGCGATCGAGCAATTCGATCGGCGCGGTTTCGTTACCGTGGATACCGGCCGAGAGCAGCAAGTCCAGGCCATTATCCCGCGCCTCGGGCGGCTTGACCTCCAGCGCGCCCTCGCTCAACCAGCGCATCCGTACGCCTTCGACAGTCAGTTGAGTCTTCTCCGCCGGTTCACGGCCGGCGAGGGTCAGTTCAAGCAGTTTGCCGAGGGCGAGCATAGTGCGATTTCCTTAATGGTCGTGGCCGCAATCCGGGCCATGGACATGATCGTCATCGCTCATGTCAGCCGGCTCCATTTCCAGCTGCAGGCTGACCAGGTTGGTCGCCAATGGGCGCAACAGCAGGTTGGCGTATTCCTCGTCCCCTTCCTCGACATCGACGCCGATCAGCAGCTGGCCGCGGCCGTCCTGCTGGATCCACAGTTCCTTGCCCTGCCACATCACCGCGACGCGGGTGCAGGAGGTTTCCAGTTGCGTGCCGTCGGTGTCTTCAAGGATCAGCTGCAGGGTATCGCTCATGTTTTTACATTCTCGTCTGGGGATAAGGCAACGCGCCCTGCTTTGACTGTAGTCAGGTCGCGCGCGCTTTCAATTGATCTGGAAAGGATAGACCGAGCCAAGTTTAAGGATTTGTGTCAGCTCATCCAGGGCCGACCGGCATTCCAGCAGCAATTGCGGGTCCGCCAGGTCGTTTTCGGTCATGCGGTCGCGGTAGTGAGTCTCGACCCATTGGGTCAGCGAATCGTACAGCGGCGCGGTCATGATAACCCCTGGGTTGACGGCTGCCAGCTCGGTTTCGTTCAGCGCCACGCGCAACCGCAGGCAAGCCGGGCCGCCACCGTTCTGCATGCTTTGCTTGAGGTCGAAGACCTGCACCTCACGGATGACGCCGCCAGAGCTTGTCAGGCCTTGCAGGTATTGCCAGACACGTTCATTGCTACGGCATTCTTCCGGGACGATCAACAGCATCGTGCCGTCGGAACGCGACAGCAATTGGCTGTTGAACAGGTAGGAACGGACCGCGTCATCGACAGTGACCGCCGAACGCGGTACGCACACCGATTGAAATTTCCCACCGACCTTGGCGAGTTTGTCGCTCAGCTCGGCCAGCATCTTCTCGGTCTCGAGGAACGCGTCCTCGTGGTAGAACAGCACCTCGCCGTTGCCCACCGCGATCACGTCGTTGTGGAAAACGCCCTGGTCGATCACCGCCGGGTTCTGCTGGGCGTACACCACGCCCTCCTCACTCAAGCCATGCAGGCGAGCGACGGCACGGGAGGCTTCGAGGGTCTGGCGCGCCGGGTATTTCTGTGGCGACGGGAAACGACTGTCGAACGCACTGCGGCCGAACACGAAGAACTCGACACCAGCCTCGCCATAGGCGCGGCAGAAGCGCGTGTGGTTGGCCGCACCTTCGTCACCGAATTGCGCCACGGCTGGCAATGCGGCGTGGTGCGCGAAGTGTTGCTGGTTGGCGAACATCGCCCCCAGCACGCGACTGGTGGTCGGATGCTCGATGCTGCGGTGGTATTTGCAGTTGAGGTTGGCGGCTGTGAAATGCACGCGGCCGTCAGCCGTGTCGGCGCTCGGGCTGACGGTGGCGGCGTTGGCGACCCACATGCTCGACGCCGAGCAACTGGCGACCAGCAGCGGCATCGCTTCTTTCGCGGCCTGCTGGATGACCTGCGCGTCGCTGCCGGCAAAGCCCAAGCGGCGCAAGGCCGCCACGTCCGGACGTTCCTGTGGCGCCAGCACACCTTGCTTGAACCCCATGTTCATCAGCGCCTTCATTTTCGCCAGGCCTTGCAGCGCCGCTTCCTTGGGGTTGGAGCATTGCTGGCTGTTGCTCTGGGAGGCGACGTTGCCGTAGGAGAGCCCGCCGTAGTTATGGGTCGGCCCCACTAGACCGTCAAAGTTGACTTCATAGGATTTCATCAGCGAGGCTCCACGAGAATCTGTTTTTTATAGGCATCGAGTAACAACCGCGTCGCGGCTATCGCGAGCAAGCTCGCTCCCACAGGGCCTTGCACTGTCCTTGTAGGAGCGAGCTTGCTCGCGATTAGGGCTTAAACCATTTTTATGCCAGGCGTCAGGCTCACAGGCATGACCAGGCTCGGCGTCTCCAACGAAGCCACCGGATACGCGCAATAATCCGCCGCGTAATAAGCGCTGGCGCGATGGTTCCCCGAGGCGCCGACACCGCCGAACGGCGCGCTGCTGGCGGCGCCGGTCAGTTGCTTGTTCCAGTTGACGATGCCCGCACGGCTTTGCAACCAGAACTGCTCGTAGCGCTCCTGAGAGTCCGAGAGCAAGCCGGCGGCCAGGCCATATTGAGTATTGTTGGCTTCGGCGATCGCGCCGGCGAAATCTTTGTAACGTATAACCTGCAGCAACGGCCCGAACAATTCCTCGTCGGGGCGCTCGGCCACGGCGGTGACATCGAGGATCCCCGGCGTCAACAACGCCGCCTGGGATTGTGGCTGGGTCATGGACAGCAGCGGCACGGCCCCCTTGCCCAGCAAATGATTCTGCGCATCCATCAATGCCTTCGCGGCGGCCAGGGAAACCACCGAGCCCATGAACGGCGCCGGTTGCTGGTCAAACGGCCCAACCTCAATGGTCGAGCTGACTTGCACCAGGCGCGCCAGCAAGGCATCGCCCCACGGGCCTTCCGGCACCAGCAGGCGGCGTGCGCACGTGCAGCGCTGGCCGGCGGAGATGAACGCAGACTGGATGATGGTGTACACCGCCGCATCGACATCGGCCACTTCATCCACCACCAGCGGATTGTTGCCGCCCATCTCCAGCGCGAGGATCTTGTCCGGACGACCGGAGAACTGTTGGTGCAACAGGTTGCCGGTACGGCTGGACCCGGTGAAGAACAGCCCGTCGATGCCCGGCTCCGCCGCCAGGGCAATACCGGTTTCACGCGCGCCTTGCAGCAGGTTCAGCACACCCGCCGGCAGGCCCGCTTCGGCCCAGCACTTGACCGTCAGCTCGGCGACTTTCGGCGTCAACTCGCTGGGCTTGAACAACACGCAGTTACCCGCCAGCAGCGCCGGCACAATGTGGCCGTTGGGCAAATGGCCGGGGAAGTTGTAAGGGCCGAACACCGCCACCACGCCGTGGGGCTTGTGGCGCAGCACGGCGGTGGCGTCGCCCAGGGGCCCGCTCTTTTCGCCGGTACGCTCGCGGTAGCTCTGCACCGAAATGGCGACCTTGTTGATCATGCTGGTGACTTCGGTGGCCGCTTCCCACAGTGGCTTGCCGGTTTCCTCACCGATGCAGCGGGCCAATTCGTCAGCGTGAGTCTTCAGGGTGCCGGCAAATGCTTCCAGTACCTGGATACGTTCGTCCAGCGGGCGCCGAGCCCAGTCCGGGAACGCCTGGCGCGCAGCCTGCACTGCGGATTCCACCTGGGCCGCCGTGGCGCCTCTTCCAGACCACAGCACTTGCTGGGTCACCGGATTCAACGACTCGAAGGCGTCGCCCTGGCCTTCCAGCCAACTTCCAGCGATGTACAACGATTTCATTATTTCGACTCCCGAGCAGCGGACAACGCCACGGCACGCACCTGGTCGCCAGCGTTGAGTTGAAGACGTTTGGCGGTCAGCGGATCGACCACCAGGGTGCCCGCGGCAAAGCGCGCCGGCGCCGCCGTGATGCGGCAGTCCTGGCATTTGCGGTTATGGATGAGGAATGGCGTGGCGTCATCGCCCGGCGTGCCGACGGCCAGCACCAGCGCCTGGCTGTCGCGGATCGCACGGATCTTGCCAGTCTCGCATTCGACGGCCGGGCCGGCATCGAAGATGTCGACGTAGCCCTGGTAGCTGAAGCCTTCGCTCTTGAGCATCGACAGCGCCGGCTCGGTGTCGGGATGAACCTGGCCAATCACGGCCCGGGCGTCCTCCGACAGGAAGCAGGTGTACAGCGGAAACTTGGGCATCAGTTCGGCAATGAACGCCTTGTTGCCCACGCCGGTCAGGTAATCGGCCTGGCTGAATTCCATCTTGAAGAAATGCCGGCCCAGGCTTTCCCAGAACGGCGAGCGGCCATTTTCGTCGGACATGCCACGCATTTCGGCAATGATCTTGTTGCCGAAAAGCTGCGGGAACTCGGCGATGAACAGCATCCGCGCCTTGGCCAACATCCGGCCATTGAGGCCGTTGCGGTAGTCCGCATGGAGGAACAACGAGCACAACTCGGAATTGCCCGTCAGGTCGTTGGCCAGGAACAGCGTCGGGATTTCCCGGTAGATGTTCAGTTCCTGGGAAGCACTGACCGTCAGGCCGACCCGGAAGTTGTACCAAGGCTCACGCAACCCCACGGCGCCAGCGATGGCGGAAATACCCACCACGCGACCGTCATCGTCTTCGAGCACGAACAGGTAGTCCGCGTCACCACGCCCGGCTTCGCCGCGAAACGTCTTCTCGGCCCAGCCAACCCGATGGGCCAGGCGCTCTTCGTTGGCCGGCAAGGTGGTCAGGCCGGTGCCGGTGCTGCGGGCCAGGGCGATCAGAGCGGGTAAATCGCTGCTGCGTACGGGACGAACGATCATGCTATCTCCTCAGACGGGCCGCTCACGCCACCCGCGAAACACTGCTGTTAAACCGCCACCAGGCGCACGCTGGCGCCTTCACCGACGCCCAGGGCTTCGGCTGCTTCCATGTCCAGCGTCACAGGCTTGCCTGGCGCGTAGTCGAGGTCGAGCAGCACGGCGCGGTAGTCCTGCAATTGGGCGTTGGCCACCAGGTATTGGCGACCGGCGCCCTTGACGGCTTCGCCGATCTTGACCGGCACCACGCGGCTCTGGGCGATCGAGCGGATCCCCGAGACGCGGGCATGCAAGGTCGGGCCACCGTCAAAGATGTCGATGTAGTGATCGGTCTCGAAACCCTCGCGCATCAGGATGTCGAAGGTGATCTGTGCGCGTGGGTGGACCTGGCCCATGGCTTCCTGGGCGGCATCCGGCAACAGCGGCACGTAGATCGGGTAATGCGGCATCAATTCGGCGAGGAAGGTCCGGCTTTTCAGCCCGCACAGACGCTCGGCGGCGGCGTAGTTGAGGTCGAAGAAGTTGCGACCGATGGCGTCCCAGAACGGCGAGTCACCATTTTCATCGCTGTAGCCAACGATCTCTGTCACCACCGAATCGGCAAAGCGCTCCGGATGGCTGGCGACGAACAGCAGGCGCCCACGGGAATTGAGTTCGGCCCAAGGCGACCCGACCAGTTCCGGCACGACGTAGAAACTCGTCAACAGGCTGTTGCCGGTCAGGTCGTGGCACTGGGAGAGTACGTGGATCTTGTTATGGATCTTCAGCTCGCGGGACGCATGGACGAAGGTCTCGTTGCGAAAGCTGTAGAACGGCTCGGAGTATCCCGCCGACGCAACGATGGCCGAACAACCCACCAACTTGCCGGTGGCGGTGTCTTCGAGGACGAAAAAATAGCTCTCTTCGCCGTTGAAACTGACTTCGGCGGCGAACGAGGCTTCGCTTGCGGCGATCTTGTCGCTCAGGCGTTCCACGTCATCCGGCAAGGAAGTGACACCGATCGGGCTGTCCGCAGCCAGACGCTGTACCTCGCCCAGATCAGCCATTTGCGCGGGGCGCATCACCAGCATGGTGTCACTCCTTAACTTGAAATAAACGGTTCGACCATTGGGTCGATACACAGAAAAAAACTAAACGAACACCCAGGCATCTATCAAATCTGCGGCGGTCTTCGATTTCTCAGCCGCTGCAAGACTCCTGTGGGAGCGAGCTTGCTCGCGATAGCGGTGTATCAGTCACATTGATACTGGCTCATCCGCCGCCATCGCGAGCAAGCTCGCTCCCACAAGGGATTCGGTCCAGCCTCAGGCTTGGGTCAACTTCGCCGCAGCCCGTTCGAAGCGGTCCAGGCCGGCGTCGATGTCGGCGTCTTCCACCACCAGGCTCGGGGCGAAACGAATCACGTCCGGGCCGGCTTGCAGGATCATCAGGCCTTCCTGTTCGGCGGCATTGAAGATGTCCTTGGCCTTGCCCTTCCAGGCGTCGTTCAGCACGCAACCGATCAGCAGGCCCAGGCCACGCACCTGGGTAAACAGGCCGTACTTCACGCCGATCTGCTCCAGGCGGGTCTTGAACTTGTCGTGCTTGGCCTTGACGCCATTGAGCACCTCAGGCGTGTTGACCACGTCGATCACCGCCTCGGCCACCGCGCAGGCCAGCGGGTTGCCGCCGTAGGTGGTGCCATGGGTGCCGACGACGAGGTGCTTGGCCAGTGCTTCGGTGGTGAGCATCGCCGCGATCGGGAAACCACCGCCCAGGCTCTTGGCGCTGGTGAGGATGTCCGGGACCACGCCGTAATGCATGTAGGCGAACAAGTGGCCGCTGCGGCCCATGCCGGTCTGCACTTCGTCGAACACCAGCAGCGCGTTGTGCGCATCGCACAGTTCGCGGGCGCCTTGCAGGTAAGCCAATTCGGCCGGCAACACACCACCCTCGCCCTGGATCGGTTCCAGCACCACGGCGCAGGTCTTGTCCGAGACCGCCGCTTTCAAAGCGGCCAGGTCGTTGTAAGGAACGTGGGTGATGCCGGTGATTTTAGGACCGAAACCGTCGGAGTACTTCGACTGCCCGCCGACGTTGACGGTGAACAGCGTGCGACCGTGGAAGCTATTGAGCGCAGCGATGATTTCGTATTTTTCGCTGCCAAAACGATCGAACGCGACGCGACGGGCCAGCTTGAAAGCGGCCTCGTTGGCTTCGGCACCGGAGTTGCAGAAGAACGCACGCTCGGCGAAGGTCGCGTCGACCAGCTTATGGGCCAGGCGCAAGGCCGGCTCATTGGTGAAAACGTTCGATACGTGCCACAGCTTGTTGGCCTGTTCGGTCAAGGCTCCGACCAGAACCGGGTGGGCATGGCCCAGCACGTTGACTGCGATACCGCCAGCAAAATCGATCAGCTCGCGACCGGACTGGTCCCACACGCGGGAACCGGCACCACGCACAGGGATGAAGGCAGCAGGTGCATAGTTGGGAACCATCACCTGGTCGAAATCGGCGCGTTGTACCGCGGCTTGCTCAACGGACATCGGAGTCTCCTGAAGAGGAACACCCACCTGGAACTGGCGGGCTTGGTAAGGATTGTAAGGACAGTTTTCAGCCCGGCCTTGCCGCCAAGCGACAACTTCTTATAGCGCCAACCCACGTTTTTCGCGGGTTTACGGCAATGCGACAAATAGCGTCGCAAAGGCGCAGTTTAAACGTTGCCGGTGTATTTGAGGTGCCTGCATCCACATTTCCCTCGGCCATGCAAAACACACCTTGTGGCGAGGGGATTTATCCCCGCTGGGCTGCGAAGCGCCCCCTAAAGCCAGGCTGCTCGGTGTGCCAGATAGATTGGGTTGGCTGTCTTGGGGCTGCTTCGCAGCCCAGCGGGGATAAATCCCCTCGCCACAGGGTTACATGCACTACCCATATAAGGGGTTGCGCCAGCTTTAGCCGCGTTCGGACGGCACCGAGGACAATTCGAACGGGCTGCTGCTACGCCGCTGGTTACGGTCTTCCCGCGGCGTGGCACCAAAGAAGTTGCGATAGGCGCTGGAAAAATGAGGGCCGGAAGAGAAACCGCAGGACAGGCCGATCTGGATGATGGACTTGCTGGTCTGCATCAACATCTGCCGCGCCTTGTTCAGGCGCAGTTCCAGGTAATACTGGCTCGGCACACGATTGAGGTACTGCTTGAAGATCCGCTCCAGCTGCCGACGGGACACGCACACATGCTGGGCGATTTCGTCGGTGGTCAGCGGCTCCTCGATATTGGCCTCCATCAGCAGCACGGCCTGGGTGAGCTTCGGATGGCTGGACCCCAAGCGATTCTGCAACGGAATGCGCTGGCGCTCACCGCCCTCGCGAATGCGCTCGACCACCAGTTCTTCCGACACCGCGCCGGCCAATTCGGCACCGTGGTCACGGGCCAGAACCGCCAACAGCAAATCGAGCACCGACATTCCGCCGCAGGCACTCAGGCGATCGCGATCCCAGTCAAACAGATGACTGGTGGCGATGACTTTGGGGAAGCGCTCGGAGAAATCATCCTGCCAGCGCCAGTGCACGGCAGCCCGATAGCCATCGAGCAAACCCAACTGGGCCAGTGGATAGACGCCGGCGGACAAACCACCAATGACGCAACCGGCCCGCACCAATTGTTTAAGCGCACTGCTCAGCGGCGAAGCCAGCGCAGTCGGCGGCTCATCGGCCAGCAGGAACAGTTTCTGCAAACCTTCGAGCTTGCCCGCCCACGGTTCGCCCGGCAGTTGCCAGGCGCCCTCGGTCGGAGGCTCGGCTTGAAGAAACGACAGCTCGTAGACCACGTCCGGATGCACTCGCTGAGCGACACGCAAGGCCTCCTCGGCCAGCGCCAGCGTCAAGGCTTTAGTGCTGGGCCAAATCAGGAAACCTATTCGATGGGCAGTCATGGCGGGCGATCCGAAGCGAAAACAGTGTTAAAGCCAAAAGCGGCTGCAACCAAATTAGACCATCTGGCGCGCGGTGCGCAGCATGACCCAAATCAGGTGCGTAACGGGAGCGATTACTTGAGGCTGCCCGACAGGAATTGCTGCAGGCGCTCCGATTGCGGATTGACCAGCACTTCGCGCGGGTTGCCACTTTCTTCGACGATGCCTTTGTGCAAGAACACCAACTGGTTCGACACTTCACGGGCAAAGCCCATTTCGTGGGTCACCACCACCATGGTCCGGCCTTCCAGGGCCAGGGCCTGCATCACCTTGAGCACGTCGCCCACCAGCTCCGGGTCCAGCGCCGAGGTCGGCTCATCGAACAGCATTACCTCAGGTTCCATTGCCAGCGCACGGGCGATCGCCACGCGTTGCTGCTCGCCGCCGGACATGTGGCCTGGGTAGGCATCCTTGCGATGGGCCACGCCGACCTTGTTCAAGTAATGCTCGGCCTTCTCGCGGGCCTCGGCCTTGGGCACGCCCAGCACATGGACCGGCGCTTCGATGATGTTTTCCAGCGCAGTCATGTGGGACCACAGGTTGAAATGCTGGAACACCATCGACAACCGCGAACGCATGCGCTGCAGTTGCTTGGGGTCCGAAGCCTTCATCGCGCCGTCCTTGCCGGCAACCAGTTTCAACTCTTCGTTGTTGAGCAGGATCTTGCCAGCGTGGGGTTGCTCAAGCAGGTTGATGCAACGCAGGAAAGTACTCTTGCCGGAGCCACTGGAGCCGATGATGCTGATCACATCGCCAGCCGCGGCTTTCAGTGACACGCCCTTGAGCACTTCGTGACTGCCATAGCGTTTATGCAGGTCTTGGACTTCAAGCTTATACATGCGGTCGGTTCTCACAAAACGTCAGTCGTTGAGCAGTCGATCGGATCGACGCGTTATCAGTGCTTGCGCGGCGCCAGGTAACCCAGCCAGCGGCGCTCGGCCAGCTTGAACAGGCGCACCAGGATGAAGGTCAGGCACAGGTAGAACACACCGGCGGTGATATAGGCCTCGAACGGCAAGTAATACTGCGCGTTCACCGTGCGCGCGGCACCGGTAATGTCGATCAGGGTCACGATGGACGCGAGACTGGTGGTCTGCAACATCATGATCACTTCGTTACTGTACTGCGGCAGCGCCCGGCGCAGGGCCGACGGCAACAGGATCCGGCGATACAGCTTGTAGCGCGACATGCCCATGGCCTTGGCAGCTTCGATCTCGCCATTGGGCGTGGCCCGCAGGCTGCCGGCGATGATTTCAGCGGTGTAGGCGCTGGTGTTGATGGCGAACGCCAGGCAGGCGCAGAACGTTGCGCTGGACAGCCATGGCCAGAGGAAGCTCTCGCGCACGATGGCGAACTGCGCCAGCCCGTAGTAGATCAGGAACAGCTGCACCAGCATCGGCGTGCCGCGGATCACATAGGTGTAGAGCCAGGCCGTCATGTTGACGATCGGCTGCTTCGACACCCGCATCAGCCCCAGGGGCAGCGCCGCCAACAGGCCGAAGAACAGCGACAAAGCCAACAATTTGAGGGTGGTCAGCAAGCCACTGAAGTACAGCGGCAAGGCTTCGTAGATGACGTTGTAGTCGAAGATCATAGATCAGCCGCCCTTACGCCTACCGAGTAGCGCTTCTCAAGGTGACGCAACGCCAGCAACGAGACGCTGGTGATCACCAGGTACATCGCCGCCACTGCGAGGAAGAAGGTGAAAGGCTCGCGAGTGGCATCCGCCGCCTGCTTGGCCTTGAACATCATGTCTTGAAGGCCCACCACGGAAATCAACGCGGTGGCCTTGGTCAACACCAGCCAGTTGTTGGTGAAGCCCGGGATCGCCAGGCGAATCATCTGCGGCACCAGCACCCGGAAGAACACCTGGAAGCCGTTCATGCCGTACGCCATGCCCGCCTCGGCCTGCCCCTTGGGGATCGCCATGAAAGCACCGCGAAAGGTTTCCGACAGGTAGGCGCCGAAAATGAAGCCCAGGGTACCGATACCGGCCGCCAGCGGGTTCAGGTCGATGTAGTCGTCATAGCCAAGCATCGGCGCGACGCGGTTGAGCAGGTCCTGGCCGCCGTAGAAAATCAGCAGGATCAGCACCAGGTCGGGAATGCCGCGGATGACCGTTGAATACAGGTCGCCCAGCCACGCCAGCCAGCGCACCGGCGAGAGGCGCAGGGCAACACCGATCAGCCCCAGGACGATGGCCAGGGCCATGGACGACAAGGCGAGCTGAAGCGTCAACCATGCGCCATCGAGGATGACAGCCCCGTAGCCTTTCAACATGATTCAGGTCCTCGAAAATGGGATGAAAAAATGGCGCAAACCGCAGAGATCCTGTTGCTTGCGCCATTTCGCCGCAGTGGCGGGACGTGGTTACTTGCCGTAGATATCGAAGGCGAAGTACTTGTCCTGGATTTGCTTGTACTTGCCGTTCTCGCGAATGGCGGCAATGGCCGTGTTGATCTTGTCTTTCAGCGCATCGCCCTTGCGAACCGCGATACCGACGCCGTCGCCAAAGTACTTGACGTCAGTGAAGGCCGGGCCGACGAACGCAAAGCCCTTGCCGGCGTCGGTCTTGAGGAAACCGTCATCCAACAGCGTAGCGTCTGCCACGGTGCCGTCGAGGCGGCCGGCGGAGACGTCCAGGTAGATTTCGTTCTGCGAGCCGTACGGCTTGATCTCGGCGCCCAGCGGGGCCAGGACTTCGCGGGCGAATCGCTCATGGATCGAACCGCGCTGCACGCCAATGTTCTTGCCCTTGAGCTCGGCCAGGCTGTCGCTGACCTGGGTGCCGGCCTTCATCACCAGACGGGCCGGGGTGTTGTAGTACTTGTTGGTGAAGTCCACGGACTTCTTGCGATCTTCAGTGATCGACATGGACGACAGGATCGCGTCGATCTTGCGCACCTTCAGCGCCGGGATCAGGCCATCGAACTCTTGCTCGACCCACACGCACTTGACCTTCATCTCTTCGCACAGCGCGTTGCCGATGTCGTAGTCGAAACCGACGATACTGCCATCCGGAGCCTTGGAGGCAAACGGAGGGTAAGCCGCTTCGATACCGATCTTCAGGGGCTTCTCGTCAGCGAAGGTTGGCAGGGACAGCACGGACAGTGCCAGGGCGCCAAGCAGCACAAGTTTCTTCATCTTGGGACTCCATCGGTAAAGGGCAAAAACGGCAGAGTGAGCAACAGCCCAATATGCGAATGGGTGAAACGAACTTTGGTGCTGCGTCCGACAAGCGCGCATTTTAGTCAACGCAGGTCACGACGAGCGAGTGATCGGCATTCTAACGACAGGCCCGAAGTCGATATTTCTTCAATGCGACAACAAATTACAGAAGCACCGAGAAAGCTGTTCGAGCACATTGACAGTCTCGCAAATTCATGCAAGAGCAACAGAAAGGGAACCAATCATCGCTGCAAATAGCGGGCCCATTATTCGCAAACCCTTCTAATCCGGCAAGCACAGCGTGTCGGCTTGTTTTTCGAAACGCTTGAAAACGCCCTGCAACGGGGCCTCGCGTTTCACATCGCCCCGTTGTGGCGCCTTTGGTTACACATTTCGAAACACCGGTAACGTTCAGACGCTTCCTACATTGAACGCCGATATTTATTCACCCACCTGTCAGCCAAACGCCAGCCCCTGTGGCGAGGGAGCTTGCTCCCGCTGGGCTGCGAAGCAGCCCCAAAAGCCAGGCACCGGGGTCGTTCTACAACGAACCTGTGGCGAGGGGATTTATCCCCGCTGGGCTGCGAAGCGGCCCTAAAGCCAAGCAACTCGGTGTATCAGAAAGAATGAGTTGGGTGACTTGGGGCTGCTTCGCAGCCCAACGGGGATAAATCCCCTCGCCACAAAAGTGAGCGCCGCAGGCCTATATAAAAAAGCCCCGCCCGGCAAACGCCGGGCGGGGCTTTTCAGTGTTACACGCGACCGTCAGGCAACGTTCATGGTCTTGTGCGTCTCGATCAGGTGCGCCACCACACCCGGGTCGGCCAGGGTGGAGATATCACCCAACCCGTCGTATTCCGCGGTAGCGATCTTGCGCAGGATGCGGCGCATGATCTTGCCGGAGCGGGTTTTCGGCAGCCCCGGTGCCCACTGGATCACGTCCGGCGAAGCAATCGGACCGATCTCCTTGCGCACCCAGTTCTTCAATTCCAGGCGCAAGGCTTCGCTGGTTTCTTCGCCGGCATTGAGGGTGACGTAGACATAGATGCCCTGCCCCTTGATGTCGTGCGGCACGCCCACCACCGCCGCTTCGGCGACTTTCGGGTGGGCAACCATCGCGCTTTCGATCTCGGCCGTACCCATGCGGTGGCCGGACACGTTGAGCACATCGTCCACTCGACCGGTGATCCAGTAGTAGCCGTCCTCGTCGCGACGGGCACCGTCACCCGTGAAGTACATGCCACTGAAGGTCTTGAAGTAGGTGTCGACAAAACGGTCATGGTCGCCGTACAGCGTACGCGCCTGGCCCGGCCACGAGTCGAGGATCACCAGGTTGCCTTCGGCGGCGCCTTCGATCAGATTGCCGAGGTTGTCCACCAGCGCCGGCACTACACCGAAGAATGGGCGGGTTGCGGAACCCGGTTTCAACGCCGTGGCGCCTGGCAGAGGGCTGATCAACACGCCACCGGTCTCGGTCTGCCACCAGGTATCGACGATCGGGCAACGCTCCTTGCCGACATTCTTGTAGTACCAGTCCCAGGCTTCCGGGTTGATCGGCTCACCCACCGAACCCAGCAGGCGCAGGCTGCTACCGTCGGCGCCTTCGACAGCGGCAGTGCCCGAGGCCATCATCGCGCGGATCGCGGTCGGCGCGGTGTAGAGGATGCTGACCTTATGCTTGTCGACAACCTTGGCCACGCGGGTGATGTCCGGGTAGTTCGGCACGCCTTCGAACAGCAGCGTGGTCGCGCCATTGGCCAACGGGCCGTAGACGATGTAGCTGTGTCCGGTGACCCAACCCACGTCGGCGGTGCACCAGTAGACCTCGCCTGGCTTGTAGTCGAACACCCGCTCATGGGTCAGCGCCGCGTACAGCAAGTAGCCAGCCGTGGTGTGCTGCACGCCCTTGGGTTTGCCGGTGGAGCCGGAGGTGTAGAGGATGAACAGCGCTTCCTCGGCGCCCATTTCCTTCGGTGCGCAAACGGTGCCGGCCACCTTCATCAGGTCTTCGTACCAGATGTCGCGATGCTGGTTCCACTTGATGTTGCCCGCCGTGCGCTTGCACACGATGACTTTCTGGATGCTGCTGGTTTCCGGGTTGGTCAGCGCATCATCGACGTTGGCCTTGAGCGGGATCTTCTTGCCGGCGCGAATGCCTTCGTCAGCAGTGATCACCACTTTGGATTTGCAGTCGATGATCCGACCGGCCAAGGCTTCAGGGGAGAAACCACCGAACACCACCGAGTGAATCGCACCGATGCGGGTACAGGCCAGCATCGCGACCACGGCCTCGGGGATCATCGGCATGTAGATGGTCACCACGTCGCCGCGGTGTACGTCCTGGCCGCGCAGGGCGTTGGCGAACTTGCAGACTTCTTCATGCAGCTCGCGATAGGTGATGTTGCGACTCTCGGATGGGTCATCGCCTTCCCAGATGATCGCAATTTGATCACCTCGCTCGGCCAGATGACGGTCGAGGCAGTTGTAGGAAACGTTCAAGGTGCCGTCGGCAAACCACTTGATGTCGACATGGTGATCGTCGAAAGAAGTCTGCTTCACCGTGGTGAAAGGCTTGATCCAATCGAGGCGCTTGGCCTGCTCGCGCCAGAAGCCATCGGGGTTGACGACCGACTGCTGGTACATGGCCTTGTAGGTCGCCTCGTCAGTCAGCGTGTTGGCCGCAACCTCGGGACGAACGGGATACACAGAAGCCGCACTCATCTTTCTTACCTCGGTGACAATAGTTGTTTTTGTATGGTTCCGTTGTAGCTTGGGGCGGGCCTATAGAACCATTCGACGATGGTAGTAACAAGTCCCTACAAAATGTCGGTACTAACCCGCAAAGCCACCTGAAGATATCTTCATGTGGGAGCGAGCCTGCTCGCGAAGGCGGCGGTAAATCCCACATAGATATAGCAGGCAGCCCCTAGCCCCTACGCCGATTATTACCAGATCAACCAACAGTGTTTATCAAAACCGAGTCTGTTTACCCCCACCCCCTCCTTCTAAAATCCCCCTCGCCAACCGGCAAACACGATTGACGCAACACAGCCCCCACGAAGGCCGTTGATCCAACTTCCAACACTTGCTCCACACGCAACCCCAAAAAGGTTGCGTGACCCCACTCGACCTCAAAAAAGGTGAAATACAGATGAAAGCTTTATGGGTTCTGGTCCTCGGCAGCCTGTGCGCCACCGCGATGGCGGACGAGGCCCCGACCGATGTTGCACAGCAAAAACCGGCAATCGAGGAGTACACCTACTCCACCCACCTGGACATCGCCAAAGTTATCTACATGAGCGACATCCCGAATGTCTGCGAAGTGGTCCCGGCGAAAATGGAATACGACGACTCCAAGGGCCAACGCCACATCCTGCGCTACAGCGTCATGGGCAACGGTTGCTCCAACGGCTGATCAACCTAATCGAACCAGGACCAACCCTCATGAAAAGCAAACTGATCCTCACCCTGACCCTGTCCGTACTGGCTGCCAGCACCTTCGCCGCCGACGGCTTCGATCGCACCGGTTCCGCCGCCGCCATCAAGCGCCAGGACCTGACGGACTCCGCCACGATCGCCACCGACGATCACGACCGCACACGCACCGCGACTGTCGCCACCGATGACCGCGACCATGCCGATTCGGCGCGTACCGACTGATCATTACTGGCAACTTCCATGGCCCGATTTCGGTCGGGCCAGGTTGTGTCTGGAACCGCCGAAAACCCTTCACAAACACAACATGTAGTGCAAAACCGCAAAAGACGCTGGTTTTTTGATCAAAAAAAACCGCGATCCGCACCCTGCAAAAAAAATCTTCAACGGCCAAAGCCTTGTAAACCCTCGCTCCCACGCGGATATACCCCCCACCGCCCCTTCTGTGAGCTATTTCGCCGCACCACGTAGGCAAAAAAGTCCTTATAATGCCGCCTTAAACGGGCCTGCAATATTCCCTTACAGGGGATCACGCCAGCCTGGAGCCCACGCAGGGGCCCATCGCCTCCCCGCGTTCACCGCTGCTCCGGAATGACCCGTACATTTTTCTGTTTATTGCCTGCGTCAGCTGCTGCAACAAACGATTTTTCAAGATCCACCGCGGCCAGTAGGCCTTCATTGGGCATCTGGCCCTCACGCAGGAGACGACACGTCATGCTGAGCTGGGACGAATTCGACAAAGAAGACAGTGGCGAAGTCGCTGTAAAAGGCGCCAACGCCGGCCACGCTTCTGAAGCCAACATGGACCGCCTCGACAGCGCCGGCGGTGCCGCCGCCCTCGAAGCCCGGGCCGTGACGGCCAGCGACTCGGCCGCGATCATTCGCGCCAAGGCCGCCCTCGACAAACTCGACGTCGCCGAAGGCCTCGCCGAACTCGAAGGCGCCTCCGCCCGTGTCGCCGTCGATGAAAAGCGCATGATCAACTGCCGCGCCGACCTCAACCAGCTCGTGCCATTCAAATACGACTGGGCCTGGCAGAAGTACCTGGACGGCTGCGCAAACCACTGGATGCCGCAAGAAGTCAACATGACCGCCGACATCGCCCTCTGGAAAAACCCGGAAGGCCTGACCGACGACGAACGCCGCATCGTGATGCGCAACCTGGGCTTCTTCTCCACCGCCGACTCCCTGGTTGCCAACAACCTGGTCCTGGCCGTGTACCGCCTGATCACCAACCCGGAATGCCGCCAGTACATCCTGCGCCAGGCCTTCGAAGAGGCGATCCACACCCACGCCTACCAGTACTGCATCGAATCGCTGGCCATGGATGAAGGCGAAATCTTCAACATGTACCACGAGATCCCATCGGTCGCGAAAAAAGCCGCCTGGGGCCTGAAATACACCCGTTCGATCTCCGATCCGAAGTTCGAAACCGGCACCCCGGAAACCGATAAAGAGTTGCTGCGCAACCTGATCGCCTACTACTGCGTCCTGGAAGGCATCTTCTTCTACTGCGGCTTCACCCAGATCCTCTCCATGGGCCGCCGCAACAAAATGACCGGCGTCGCCGAGCAGTTCCAATACATCCTGCGCGACGAATCCATGCACCTGAACTTCGGCATCGACGTGATCAACCAGATCAAAATCGAAAACCCACACCTGTGGGATGCCGAGATGAAGGAAGAAGCGACCCAGATGATCCTGCAAGGGACCCAACTGGAAATCGAATACGCCCGCGACACCATGCCTCGCGGTGTATTGGGGATGAACGCGGCGATGATGGAGGACTACCTCAAGTTCATCGCCAACCGTCGCTTGTCGCAGATTGGCTTGAAAGAAGAGTATCCGGGGACGACGAATCCGTTCCCTTGGATGAGCGAGATCATGGACTTGAAGAAAGAGAAGAACTTCTTTGAGACTCGGGTGATTGAGTATCAGACGGGTGGGGCTTTGAGCTGGGATTGATTCGACAGAAAAATCCTAGGCTGTACGCGTAACTAAAAACCCCGTGACAACGGGGTTTTTTGTATTCTACGGAACCAAAACCGCGTTTAACTGCGGGACAGGCACGTCACCTCTGCCCTACGAAAAACTCAGAATCTTTCCGCATTGACGCCGTATCGCCTCGTTACCTATCTTAGTCACAGGTGCCTAAGAAACGCCCAACGTAGTAGCTAATCGCCGAACATGGAATCGCGCACTGTCCGAGGACACTTGCAATTCTGTGTGGGGAAAATAGCTAGTTGGGATTTTTCTCACATCCTCTACGTCGGGCTCGCGCCGCTAACCTTCGAACGTAGAGGTGGTTATGCCCACAAGAACGCAGCTCTGCTCTCCGTATGTCTCGGAGAACCTTCATGCCTGACGCTTACACTCCGGCGGTTTTTACCCGTCATAACGTTAATCTTCATGCCCTTCTGCTTGAAAACCAAGCTTGGTTCAGCGCCTCCGATTTGGGGCGTTTGATGAGCAAGCACCTCGATGAACGCATGACCCGCAAGCTTGACCCTGACCAGCGCCGGATGATGCTCGTGCATGTCCACGGCTTGACCGAAGAGCGTCTGATGCTGAGCGAGTCAGGCCTCTATGCGCTGCTGGTTTATCACTACTGCCCTGAGTATCGATTGCTGCGTGAGTGGATCACGCATCAGGTGGTACCAACCCTGCGGGATGAACGCTATTCGCATAAGGTGGAACGGCCTAAATTGAGCGTGTTGGATTGGCCGAAGATGTCGCTCTGCATGCTGCACTGGCAGGATGAGCCATGGATTCGTTTGCGGGATATGCCGGCGGTGCTGGTGGATGATCCGTTTGGGCAGCATGAGTCATGGTGGCGGAAAGCTTCTCGGATTTTGCGAGGGTCTTGAGATTCAATCAGAGGCCGTCGTCCGTGTTCGAGCGACGTTTTTTGTTGGTCATATGGAATGAGGGCTGCTGCGCAGCCCAGCGGGAGCAAGCTCCCTCGCCACGGGTGTAGGCTCTGAGAACTTCAGCGTCTGTTGATAGAAAAGAATTTATGGAGATATGTAATGACGAAAAAAATAAGAAGTGAGGCCTTCGAGTCGATTCACAGCTCGGCCGAAGCGTTGCTGAAAGTAGGCGCTATCGACGAGGCCACCATGCGAGAGTTCGACGAGGCCTGCATGGCTGAGGTATCTGCTGAACTCTCAGATCAAGAAGATTCGCCTGAACTCAGAGCTAGCCCTCAAACCCCTTGATGACGTCCTCCGGAGTGCGGTCGAAATCCGCCAGCATCCGAATATTCCCCTTCAATCGACCAGGCTTGCGCGCCTGCGGTGTAGCGACATGAGGCAGCAGTTCCAGATAAGGCTTGCCGGCCTTGGTGATCACCACCCTGTCGCCCTGCCATGCACGCGCACCCAGTTGTAAGAGCTGGGACTTTGCTTCGCGCAAGGTTACTTCCACCTGTTCACTCATGCACCGTCTCCACGGATTCAACTGACCCAAGCTTGAGCGCTCGATAGGTTCAAGCTGGCGCTCCAAGTCTCTGCTCTGAACATTTCTCCACCTACCCGGCCGCGCCCTTGTCGCCATCCTTGGCCTTCGTACCGAGCTGTGCTGCGGTTTTGCGTTTAGGATTAGCACCGCGAATGGGCATTTGGGGAGTCGTTTTTTGCGGCTTGGGCGGCGGCGTGTAAAGGGTCGTGGCAGACTTCGTCAGCCCCAGGCGCAGCCCGAACTTTCTCAAGATGGCTTCGATGGTGCTAAGGGTTGGATTGCCCTTGTCCTTCTCGATCTGGTACAGGGCCTTGGTCGACATGTTGCACATGAGAGCAAAGGTTTCCTGATCCAGGCCGGTCACCTCAAGCCGTAGACGGCGAATAGCGGTTCCCAGGGTTTCGATCCCCGTCACATGTTGCATGACGATGTCGTCAATGAGCTCCCTGCGCCGTTCGTTGATGTTCTCTTTCATCGCAGCCCCCATTCAGCCAGGCGCTTATCCAAATTGTTCAGCGGAATAGACTGAGCGCGCCTCACTTCCTCTGGAAGATCAACCAGCAGATCCGGTAAAGCCCTGAATATCTCGGCGGCTCCAAGCAGACGCTCGAAAAGCACGTCAGGGCTGACCAAGTCCTGGAAGTCACTGCAGACCGCTTTCCAGTCTGGACTTCCCATACGCTCAGCCTTCCATTTGGTTACCCGAGTGACACCTTCCGGATCGAGTACCATTGGTGCAAGGTCATAGATCGGCGCCAGTTCGAATTTGTCCCGATATCTGAAGATGGCCGTGTTGCGCCCATGGTTGTCCGAATTTCCCAGGATACGGTTCAGCAGGTCACGGCGAAGGTATTCAAATACCAGTTCCTCAAGCTCACCTTCCTGCCCATTCGTGCGCCACAGGTGAATCAGGCGACTGAGTACATCCTCATGATTCATTCTCGAACCAGGCTCGGTGTTCTCACACACTGAATAAATCGACTCGACCGGAATCCTCTCCACCATGCCGTTGGCGACTCGCCGATCAAAGCGCGGCATCCACAGGCTTGGCTTATCGGCTTCCTCAAGCACCAGTCCATCTGTAGATATCGTCTTCAAACCGAGTCGGGAGATCGCTTTGTAATAGTGGTACTCGGCCCGCAGGATGTTCTTGTCGCGCTCAGTCGCTTGGTTGCGAGCAAACTTCACCAACCAATGACGACGCGCAAGTTCGTCAGAAAGCATCGCATCGGCATAAAGCGCGCCATCCCCATCCTCAACCATAATCAGCTTTGGAGCTTCCCCCTGAGCGCCCGTAGCACCGCCCAGCGCAGCGCCAGATTCATAGGCGTATTCGAGGAAGTCATTTGTTCTGTCTACGATTTCTTTGCGTGCAAAGGCCTCTTTGCGAGTCTGGTCGATCTGCTCGAAAGACTCCTTCACCCTCAAGTGCCCAATGGGAGAAGGTGTGCAGCGACTCAGGAGGAAAAAACTCATGTCCATGCCGTCTGGCTTTTCCTCACCAAATCTCTTCTGCAACGATTTCCGAGCAGCTCCGGCCGGTATGATGTCGTAGACGAATGGGGGATAGCCTTTACCATCGACAGCATTCCAGCTCAGCGGAAGATTTACGCTGAGGGCGTGTTCAAATGCGGTATCTAGCTTATGAATGAAGTGAACCAAGTAATCTTGGTCGTAGGATACGCTGCATCGCGACTCCTCAACCTTCTGAGCGTTCGACACGCTGAAGACCACAGCGTCGCGCCAATGGCCTTCAACGTAAGTCTGGATGGTGAGTTGTTCGGACATTTTTAAATCAACCGGAACTATGATGCCGGTTAGTCTCGCCAAAAGCCTCTCTACCAGCAATATAATTCCGATTAAAGGCGGAACGCGGCAGATAATCGGCATTCTAATACCGACTAATTGGACCTGGAGCTGCAGAACGAGGGCTGCTCCGCAGCCCAGCGGGAGCAAGCTCCCTCGCCACGGGTCGATGTCAGGGCGCAGGCGGGCGGCGGGCTTGATGGCCAGGTTGGTTCTGGGAATCGCGAGCAAGCTCACTCCCACGGGGTTTGTGATGCGTTGAAACTTTGGGTGCAGCCCGCCGCGTCCTTCGGTATTAATACACTTCCTCTCATGGACCCGAGCCCCGATGAAATTCGACACCGCCTATTGCCTCAGCCTCGATGCCAAGCTCTCGATCTATGACGTTCGGGATCTGAATTTCGACGAGACCATGGCCTTCGATTCGGCCAAGGAGCGCTTTCAGTGCCCCAACGATGCTTGTCGGGCGGCGTTTGATGAGGGGAATCGGCTGACGACATTCAATGCCAAGAACGTCAATTACATCCGCACGCCGCATTTCAAGAATCAGCCGACGACCCAGCATATCGAAGGCTGCCCTTATGTCAGTCCAAAAACGCCAGGGCTTGATGCGCAAAACGTTGAGGCAGATGACGACCGCGAGGAACATTTTCCGTCGGAGTTGTTACTGACTCGGCGTCAGTACGTGCGCAAGCCGTCCGATCCGTCGAAGGACGTTGAGGCAGCGACTCGGCCTACGTCGCCCACCCTATCGTCCCATGGTGATAACGCTCATTCCGCCCAGGACTCGACACCGGACAAGACCAGCGTCTTCGCCCACCCAGTGGAGTGTTTCGTCTCGAACTTCGCGGACAAGGATCTGCTCAAGCGCATGCCGCTGAAGATTGCCGAGCACACGGCGCCCTATGGATCGTTCTTCAAGAAGATCGAGTATTTGCAGGACAACAGGGGCTTGATTTACTGGGGCAAGATCAAGGAAATCAAGGATTACACGCTGAGCTTTCGCATCGATTTCGAAGCAAAGGTCTGGTTCAAGCAGCCGGACGAGGCGAAGAAAAAACCTTACTCGGTCAACGTTTACCTGAGCAAAAAGCTGATCGATAACTACCGCAAGCGCAAAGCGTTCCTGGCTGAGATCAAGCACGCCATCGACAGTGATGCGCCGTTGTATTGCTTCTTTTATGGCGTGACGCCGGAGTTCAAACAAGTACCGAGCAAGAAGAACCCCGAAGAAACGTTCGGGGTGTTCAGTGCCAATATCGAGAACCTGGATCACTTTATTATTCGGGAGGCGCCGGGGCTAACCGATAACTGATTTCGCCTTGGCTAGCCGTAGCGCTACGCCTCCTTCATTGCGCTTCTTGGGCAAGTTGCCGCTCGAACGACCGCATCTCTCGTTTCACTTCGATGTGCCGCTCACGTGCTGCCTGGGCGGCAGGCTCATCCAAGCCACCATAACGCCGCAACCAATGGACGATCATTTCTTCGTCCGGGTAGTAATAGTCCTTATGTCCCTTACTGCTTCTCGGGGTGTCATTCATATTGCCGTCGAAGCGACCTGCAGAGAACTCATCAGAGGGTAACGTGCCCCATTCGGCAGCGCAGTCCTCAAAAATCCAGGAAATCTCGTTGAGGTGCTTTTGCGCACCACGATGGCCACGTTTATAAAAGATGTAATCACGACAACTTTCCTGGAAGCGCTCCATCATCGCTTCATCATCGACCCAGCGAAGAAGATCATGCTGCCCCGCGTGACGCATCAGGCCATTGATCCATCGTTCGGAAAACCGGTGAACAAAACCTTCAATTTCCGCTTTTTTAGCACCGGCGAAAATCATGCAATAACGGGTTCGCACGTGGATGACGAACAACACGTGTTTGCGCTGCACAGTGATTACATGAACCAGCCATTGCTCGTCGAGCTCACCCAGCTCATCGTCCTCGATAACAGGGGATGGCGGTTTCTCTATCGGGGTGACTTTCTTACCTTTGCTCACGCGGCTGAAAAAATTACTGGCCGCTTCGGTGCAGTTGAAGATCAGCATTTAAACTCTCGGAAAATATGAGAGACGCTAGGCGTCGTCGGCCCATTCAATCTCGAACGGTTGGCGAACAGCGTCGGAAACTCTTTCACGAAGCTCCTCATTCAGAATCGTCAATTCCTGATCGCTCAACAGGTCGTACGCAATCAGCAATCTCAACGATAAGGAAATGTCTCGACGTCGACCTACGTTGAACGCCATCGCCAAGCTCTTGTCACGATCTCGCATGAGCCGGTAGAGCGTGCGATATCGAGCGTGAGCGGATAGAGCTTCGTTCTGAGCCACTGTCTGGGCATCCGAAAGAACGCCTTGGCAGAAGCGTTCCAACGCCAGCTCGCTGAGCTCGTTGTAACGCTTCCAATCACTGTCGGATATCGACATGCCACTCTCCTTCAACAAGACATGGAGCAACGCTGCACGGAGATTTTATCTTATCGATATGCCCAGCATCACAACGACCAACAATCCAATATAGACCCAGGCGTGAAGCCTATCCGGTATCCGTCCGATCCATGGCGTTGCCAGACGGATACCCAGCAGCGCGCCAAGTGTCAGCACAGCGAAGGCCATCAAGTCGACGTACCCAACAAACCAAGCCCCCAAATCAAACTCGGTAAACCCAGCCATGAGCATGTAAGTCAACGTCCCGGCCACCGCAACCGGCAAACTCAACGGGTTGGCCATGGACGTCGCGCGGGACATGTTCAGCCCGCAACGGCGCAGCAAGGGCACCGTCATGACGCTGCCACCCACGCCCAGAAAAGTGGCAATGACACCGATGCTGATCCCGCCTGCCGAGACCTCTGTGCTGCTCAATCTCCGTGGGACTGCAGCGTCAGACTGTGTCAGAAAACCGCGTCGGAACAAGCAGTCCAGAATGGTCACGCCCAGGTAAACGATAAAGGCATAGCGAATGACTTCGCTGTTCGACCACATCGCGACAACGGCTCCGATGATAGCGCCCAGGCCAATGAAGCCGCCCAACGGCCATACATAATGACAAATAAGATTACCGGCGCGGTGATGCTTCACGGTGGCGATCAGCGCGTTGACGATCATCACGCAGGTCGAGGTGGCCACGGCAATGTGCATCGCCGATTGGCCGATTGGGTCGTCGGTACCGTGGCTGGCGGTGAGCATGCGGTATAGCAAGGGCACCACGACGAAGCCGCCGCCGAAGCCGAACAACACAGCCGTCACGCCACTCAGGCAGCCAAAACAGGCAAGTAATACGTAGAACATCGAGGCGAATCCGTGAAATGGGGAGACGCCTACGATAAACACGCCACGCTTGGCTCGCCGTAGCAAATAGGCCAACAATATTCGCGTTTACGCCATTCGCGAGTACCCCGTCGATGCGCAACAGCTCGATCGATTTACAGGATGCGACCCCCAGGGCCGTCGTCGCCATCGGCACCGACTACGCCCACGGCCAAATGTTGCCGTTGCATCGGCATCGCCGCGCGCAGTTACTCTATGGCGCCACCGGGGTGATGCAGGTCAGCACGGCGGATGGCAACTGGGTGGTGCCACCGCAACGGGCAGTGTGGATTCCGCCGGGGGTCGATCATGAAGTATTGATGCTGGGCGTGAGTACGCGCAGTCTCTACATCGAACCGGCCACGGTAACGGCCATGGATTCGCGCTGCCAAGTCATCAGCGTGTCGCCCTTGATGCGTCAGTTGTTGATGGAAGCCGTCGAGCTTGCGCCGGAATACGACGAGGCGGGACGGGACGGTGCGCTGATAGGCCTGCTATTGCATGAACTGCTGCGCAGCGCCCATCTGCCGCTGCACCTTCCCATGCCACGGGATCCTCAACTGCTCGAACTATGCCAGGCGTTCCTGACACACCCTGACGCCCATGCCTCGCCTGTGAAATGGGCGGCGCAGTTACACATCAGCTTACGCACGTTCAATCGGCTGTTCAGTCGGCACACTGGCCTGAGTTTCAGTCAATGGCGTCAACAGGCGTGCGTGATGGCGGCGCTGCCTCGCCTGGCTGACGGGGACTCGGTGATGCGCATCGCCCTGGACTTGGGCTATGACAGCCCAGCGGCATTTTCCACCATGTTTCGCCGCACGCTCGGCCATGCACCGAGCACCTGGTTGGAGATGACCGCTGGTCGTTGATCAAAAAAATGAGATTGAAGCGGCCTCAAAACAACTGTACAAAAACACAGTACTTATAATCCGCCGCTTTGGAGCTGCTCATGGCCTCTCTCGCAATCAAAACCACCCTGGAACGCATCGCTGTCTATCAATTCACCCCCGCCCACAGTGCGCAGGCCCGCGCCATGTTGGGCTGGAGTGTCGAGGAGCTGTCCCGGCAGTCCGGCGTGTCGGTCAAGGCTATCCGGCGCTTCGAAGCCGGTGGCGACTTGCTCGACGTGACCCGCCTGGCCCTGGCGTTTCGCCTGGAAGCCGAGGGCCTGGTGTTCTTCCCCGGCTTCGCACCGGGGCGCGGCATGAACATCAAGGGCGCGACGCCAGACCCGATGGGGCGGCCCGATTACGCGATGATCGAGTAAAACCTACCGCGCAGGTTCTAGGCGATCCCAGCTTGGTCTTGATACGTCGAGGATTCCACGTCCAGCCACCAGGCGCGGCCAGATTGTGGTTGCGTCAGTGTGAAAGCTTCGCCCATTTGGGGCGTGGTGATGCAGACGTTGCGTTCCCAGGCCAGGGCCAGGATGCGATCGAAGGGTTCATACCAGGCATGCATCGCCAGGTCGAACGTGCCGTTGTGGATTGGCAACAGCCAACGGCCCTTGAGATCGATATGGGCCCGCAAGGTTTGCTCCGGCTGCATGTGGACATGAGGCCAATCGACGTTATAGGCGCCGGTTTCCATCAGCGTCAGATCGAACGGGCCGTATCGTTCGCCGATGCGCTTGAAACCGTCAAAGTAACCGGTATCGCCGCTGAAGAAGATTCGTGTGGCGCCGTCGATCATGACCCACGAGGCCCACAGGGTACTGTTGCTGTCGAACAGGCCGCGTCCGGAAAAATGCTGGGAGGGCGTGGCTATGAATTCGATGCCGTCAACCTCGGTGCCCTGCCACCAGTCCAACTGGCGCACCTTGCTGGCGTCGACACCCCATTTGATCAGGGTGTCGCCTACGCCCAGGGGCGCCAGGAAGTGGCGGGTCTTGGTCGCCAGCTTGAGAATGGCCTGATGGTCGAGGTGGTCGTAATGATCATGGGAGAGGATCACCGCTTCGATGGGCGGCAATTCTTCCAGGCTGATGGGCGGTTGGTGAAAACGCTTGGGGCCGGCCCATTGCACAGGTGAGGCGCGCTCGGAGAAAACGGGGTCTGTGAGCCAGAATTTATCCCGCAGCTTGAGCAGCACGGTGGAATGGCCCAGGCGGAAGACGCTGTGGTTCGGCGCGGCCAGCAACGCGGCACGTGTCAACGGTCGAACGTCGATGGCACCCGCAGGACGGGTGGAGTGCGGCTTGTGGAAGATCATGTTCCAGATGATGCGCAGGGTGGTGCCAAAGCCTTCGCGCGGTGTGAAGGCATGATTGCGATACTTGCCCTGTTCATGTCGCGATGCAGGGTTATCCGGAGAAGAAATGGTCATGATGCGATAACTCCAAGGGCGTCAGCGCTGTTGCGCTTCGCCGTTGTGGACGCTGGATGGCCGCTACGTACACGCTCAGCCGCTTGATTCATAAAACTACACCACTCGGTGTAGTTTCTACATTGCATGAATCCTCCAGCCAAGTAAACTGCCGAGTGTAAATTCTCTCCTTCAACCGACGAATGCCCATGACCGCACCGCAACGCCTCACCGAGCGAAAACGCGAAGCCATCCTCCAAGCCGCGATTGCTGAATTCCGTAGCAGCGGTTTCGAGGTCACCAGCATGGACAGGATCGCGGCGACTGCCGGCGTATCCAAACGCACGGTGTACAACCATTTCCCGAGCAAGGAAGAACTGTTTGCCGAAATCCTGAATCGGTTATGGAACAGCATCACTGCGGAACAAGACATGCCCTACCGCTCTCAGGCGCCACTACGCAAGCAACTGCAAACGCTGTTGCAAGCCAAACTGCAGCTGCTGGCGGACGAGAATTTCCTCGACCTGGCACGCATTGCCATCGCCGCGACGATTCACTCCCCGGAGCGAGCACAAGACATGGTGTCGCGCATGGGTGAACGCGAAGAAGGTCTGACGGCCTGGATTCGCCAGGCCCAGGCCGATGGTCGGTTGAAACCAGTGGAGCCAGCCTTCGCCGCCCAACAGATGCATGGGCTGCTCAAGACGTTCGCGTTCTGGCCGCAGGTTTCAATGGGCCAACCGAGCCTGACTCAGGAGGAGCAGAGCCGGGTGATCGAGTCGGCGCTCGATATGTTCCTGAGTCGCTACGAGACCTGAATATCAGCGCCAGCGCAGATTGCGCCCCAACTCGTCGAACAAGGTCACCACCGAACGCAAGGCCCGGCAGTCCGGACGGGTCAGCAGCCACAGCGCCGTGTCGTAACCCTCCAGCGGTTCGCCCAAAGGCATCAGGCCCTTGCCTTCATCGATCAGAAAGTCCGGCAGCGCCGCAACCCCCAGGCCGGCCCGCACCAGCTCGGTGACCGAGAGCATGCTGTTACAGCGATAGGCGGGCACCACGCCGGGTAGATGTTGACGACGCCAGGCCACAGTGGGGTGATCGGGCAGGAAATCGTCCGGCGCGATCCACGTCATGGAAGCCAGCGCCTGGGTATTCGTCGAGCGCAGATACTCGGCCCCGGCACATATCCGGTAAGCCACACTGCCCAGGTTTCGACCGACCAGATGCTCCGGCGGTGTACGGGTCAATCGCAACGCAACGTCGGCATCGCGGCGGCTCAGGTTGGCAAAGTCGTTGGAAGTGCTCAGTTCAAGGCTCAACGCCGGATAAGCCGGCATGAAACGCGCAAGTGCCGGCAACAACAAGGCTTGCAGGACTGAGTCACTGCAGGTCAGGCGCACCGTCCCGCTGATAACCTCGCCGCCCTGCTCCACGCCCACCCGCGCCGCCTCCAAGGCTTGCTCTGCCCGTTCGGCTTGTTCGGCCAACGCCTGGGCCAGGCTCGTGGGCAAGTAACCCGAACGACTTTTATCGAACAAGGGCTGGCCGAGGGCGGCCTCCAAACGACGCACCGAGCGAAAGACGGTGGAGACATCCACCGCCAGCAGTCGAGCCGCCCGTGCCAGAGAGCCGCCACGGACCAGCGCGAGGATCAGGGACAGGTCGGGATAGTCCAGACGATAGTGCGTGGCTGCATTGATCACTTGGATAAACGCCAATATTGATTGCGTGAACGCCAATCTATAGTGGCAACCAGGAATCAACAAGCGGCGAGCCACCCATGGAAAAACAGCACCCCCTCAACATCGCCCTGGTCGGCGATTATGACCCGCAAATCACCGCTCACCGAGCGATCCCCCTCGCACTTGAACTGGCCGGCAGGCAAACGGGCCACGACATTCGCTTCCAGTGGCTGGCCACCAACGGGCTTGTCGACGATACGTTGTTGAATGACTTCGATGGTGTCTGGTGCGTCCCCGGCAGCCCCTACCAAAATGAAGAAGGCGCCTTGCGAGCCATTCGTTTTGCCCGCGAACAACGTCGGCCTTTCCTCGGCACCTGCGGCGGCTTTCAGCATGCTGTGCTGGAATATGCCCGCAACGTGATGGGCTGGGCTGACGCCGCCCATGGCGAAACGTCCCCGAAAGCTGAACGGGCATTATTGACGCCGCTGAGCTGTGCCTTGGTCGAGACCATCGACAGCCTTCAGCTTGATGCGGGCTCGCTGATTGCCAAGGCCTACGGCCGACAGACCGCGTTCGAGGGCTACCATTGCCGCTTCGGGGTTAATCCAGATTTTGAAAAAGACTTGCTGAGCCAACGTCTGAACGCCGTTGCGAGGGATTCGGCCGGCGACCTGCGGGCGGTGGAGCTGCAGGATCATCCTTTCTTTGTCGCAACATTGTTCCAGCCAGAACGCGCCGCACTGGAAGGCCGCGTGCCGCCACTGGTCAGCGCTTTTGTCGAAGCCTGCGCGAGGAACACGCCATGAGCGCCGCTCATTATTACGCCGTGATTTTCACCTCCCTGCGTACCGAGGGGGACCAAGGCTACGCCGAAGCCGCCGAGCGCATGCTCGCCCTTGCCCGGGAGCAGCCCGGATTCCTGGGCGTCGAATCGGCCCGTGGCGACGACGGCCTGGGGATCACTGTTTCCTATTGGAACGACGAAGCAGCCATCCTGGCCTGGAAGCAACATCCCGAACACGTCGCGATCCGCGAACGTGGCCGATCAACCTGGTATGCCCAGTTCCAGACGAGGGTGTGCAAGGTCGAACGAGACTATGCCTTCCAACGCCAAACTTGATGCCAGGCCACAGAACCTGTGGGAGCGAGCTTGCTCGCGAAAGCGGTGGGTCAGCTGCAGCGCTGTTGAATGTGCCTACGTCTTCGCGAGCAAGCCCGCTCCCACATTGAATCTTTGGTGTTCACAGATCCTGGTTTTCAGCCTTCGACCAACTGCCGCACCGCAACAATTTCCGGCAGATCGCTGCGGGCCATGTACACACGCAGCGGCTCGGTGAGGTTGATCCGGTCGTCGACGTTCTGGTCCAACAGCAACTGGATTCGCTCGCGCTTGAGCGCCATGGTGCCGTCTGCCGCCGGGGCCCAGGCAAATTCGCTGGTGGGGATGATGCCGTCATCGGCGACATCCATGCCAAAAGCGTCTTCGCTGAAACGCACGATGTATCGGCCGGTCTTGCGGTTCAGGCCGACAAAACCTTTTAGCTGGTCGGCGGCCTGGCAGATGAGTGTCGAAGTGATGCGCATGGTAAACCTCATGGATGCGTCCCGTGGGACGTCTGATCGATGGTTTACACGCAGGGCAAGCGAATGATGTTCAGGTTTCCCTCTACCGGGGAACTGGTGCGACCAAGGGTACTTCAAAGTGGTTGGAAAGTGCGTGGGGAAATCTGCTTTACGCAGGTCAATGTCGGTATGGCGATAGCGTCCGCAGCGTTCAATTGTTAAAAGAGAGGTTTTACAGAAACCACGAAAGGATCTCGAGCATGCCTGTCACCTTTACCCGTAGCGCCCTGATGCTCAGCCTGTTACTCGGCCTCGGCCAGGCACACGCCCTCGAAACGCCAAGTCCGAAGGCCCTGGCAACCCAGCAGGGGATTCCCCATCCAGCGGTCATCGCCCATCGCGGCGCCTCGTTCGACGCCCCGGAATCGACCGCCGCAGCCTACAAGCTGGCGAGGGACCTGGGAGCGGATTACCTGGAGCTCGACCTGCAACGCAGCAAGGACGGCGTCCTGTTCGTCTTGCATGACGACAACCTGCTGCGCACCACCGATGTCGCGACCAAGTTTCCCGAGCGCAAGGACAGCAGCGCCAACGCGTTCACCATGGCCGAACTCAAGACGCTGGACGCCGGCAGTTGGTTCAACGCGGCTTATCCGGACCGTGCTCGGCCTTCCTTTGTGGGCTTGAAGATCCTGACGCTGGACGAGGTGATCAACATCGCCGAGGGCAACCCCCAGCAGAAACCAGGGCTGTACATCGAGACTAAGGAGCCCAAGCTGTTTCCCGGCATCGAACGTGACCTCAAGGACAAATTGCAGGACCGTGGCTGGCTGAGTCCGTCCGGGTCCAAGCTGGCCAAACGCGCCACCGGCGTGGGCCAGGGCAAAGGCAAAGTGGTCTTGCAAACGTTCGAGAAGAGCAGCTTGGAACTGCTTCATCAGGAAATGCCCAAGGTGCCGAAAATCCTGCTGCTGTGGGTGGGTGAAGGCAACATCGAGCCTAAATCAAAAGTGACATTCGCCGAGTCCGGCGAAACCGACAAGGCCGCCTACTACGCCAGACAGGAGCCCAAGGACAAGGCCGAGTTCGAGCAATGGATCCAGTACGCCAAGGCCCACGGCGCCATCGGCACCGGACCTTCAGCGGCACTGACCCATGGTGGCAGCCAGAGCTATTCGGACCTGGTGAAACCGTGGATGAACCAGTACACCCATGACCAGGGTCTGCTGGTACATGTCTACACCGTGGATGAACCGGTGGACTTCAAGAAAGTGATGGATGCCGGCGTAGATGGCATTTTCACCAACCGCTCCAGTGAGTTGCTCAAGTACTTCAAGCGTCCCGAAACCGGCAGTGTGGTGCAACTATTGGAGAAGAACGGTTATTAAGAATCGGGGGCGGATCGGTGCGGTCGGCGCAAGTTTTCCGAATTAAGGGTGAATTAAGTTGCCAGAGATAATCTGGCCCCACTTAAACGAATCACCCTTTAACGACACCAAGGAAAGACATATGAAAACTTTGACTGCCCTGTTCACCGCTGCCGCCCTGACTCTCACCGCTGGCCTGGCCCAGGCGGATGTACGAATCGACCAGATTCCTCAATTGGTCAAGGACGGCAAGATCAAATCCCTCGAGTCGATGAATGCCGAAGCCCTGAAGTTGCACCCGGGCGCCACCATCACCGACACCGACCTGGATAACCACTTCAACGGCTACGAATATGAAGTGGAACTCAAAACTGCCGATGGCAAGGAATTTGACGTTGATTTCGACGCCACCACTGGCAAAGTCTTGTCGAACAAACAAGACACTTGATCCATGGAAATAAAAGAAGCCGCGCAACTTGAAAGTTGCGCGGCTTTTTCGTGAACGCTGACCAAGCCTTCGCCGCAGCCCAACCGTCACAAAACCTTCAAAGAACCCTGCAATGATGCCGCACAAGTGAACCTGTCATCGCCGCGACAGGCACTCCCGCCAGCGAGCCTTCATGAACCACAGCATCGACCAAAGCCATCGCGACCCGGACCTGTTCGGCCTGCTTTACGGGTTTCGCTTCCTGCCTGGCGAGCGCGGACGAGAAATTGATTCGGCCCAGGCCCTGCAAAGCCTGCAACAACCGCAAGATCCCGACGAATTCCTCTGGCTGCACCTGAATTTGGCCCACGCCGCGTGCGAGCGCTGGATGAAAAGCCGGCTGGCCTTGCCCCAGGAATTCTTCGAAGCCTTGCACGAGGGCTCGCGCTCGACCCGCATCGAGCACGTGGACTCGGCCTTGCTCGCCGTGGTCAACGATGTGGTGTTCAACCTCAGCAACCTGGTGTCCTCGGATGTGTCCACGTTGTGGGTTTGCGTGAGCAGTCGGCTGATTGTCAGCGCACGCCTGCAACCGCTGCACTCGGTCGACAAGCTTCGCTCATCGGTCAAGGCCGGCGAGTGCTTTCGGTCACCTTTGGAGTTGCTCGTGCATCTGCTGCGCGACCAAGGCGAGGTGCTGACCCAGATCGTGCGCAAGACCAGCCTCAGCGTCGACCAGATCGAGGATCAGTTGCTGTCTTCACGCCTGTCCACCAACCGCGCCGAACTGGGCAGCCAACGCCGGGTGCTGGTGCGCTTGCAACGTCTGCTGGCCCTGGAGCCGGGTTCGCTGCTGCGTCTGCTCAATCGCCCGCCGCAATGGCTGCAGAAAGAAGACGTCAAGGAACTGCGCAAATCCACCGAGGAGTTCGCCCTGATCATCAACGATCTCACGGCCCTGGGCGAGCGCATCAAGTTGCTGCAGGAAGAAATCGCCGCCAACCTCAACGAACAAAGCAACCGTACCCTGTTCACCCTGACGGTGGTCACGGTACTGGCGTTGCCCATCAACATCATTGCCGGTTTCTTCGGCATGAACGTCGGCGGCGTGCCGCTGGCCAGTGATCCCGAGGGCTTCTGGATCCTGGTGGCGCTGGTCGCCACCTTCACCGTGATTGCAGGCCGATGGGCGTTTCGCAAGCGGCGCGATTATTGAACCTGATCACTTCAAGTTTGCATGGAACCTTGTGGCGAGGGAGCTTGCTCCCGCTCGGCTGCGCAGCAGTCGTAAAAGCTGTCGCACCGCACTGAATAGCTATGGGGCTGCTGCGCAGCCCAGCGGGAGCAAGCTCCCTCGCCACGGGTGTTACCAAGCCCTATTCAAAACCGATCAATGCCATCAGGCACTCAACCGCGCCGTCACTTCGTTCAGCTGCCCCGACAACCCGTGCAGATCCCGACTGGCCGCTTCAGTACGCTGCACATTGTCCAGGTTGGTGCTGGCGATGCAGGTGATTTCAGTCAGGTTGCGCGAGATATCCTCGGCCACGGAGGTCTGCTCCTCCGCCGCCGTGGCAATCTGGCGATTCATGTCGCGAATCGCTTCGACAGCCTGGGTGATACGTTCGAGCATCTCGCCGGCCTGAGTCACCTGCTCGACACTTTCTTCGCTGCGCGACTGCCCGCTCTCGATGGCCTGGGCCGCGTCCACCGCGCCTGTCTGAACGGTCTGGATGATCTGGTTGATCTCGATGATCGACGACGCGGTGCGCTGGGCCAGGCTGCGCACTTCATCGGCCACCACCGCAAAACCGCGCCCGGCCTCGCCGGCCCGCGCGGCTTCAATGGCGGCGTTGAGGGCCAACAGGTTGGTCTGCTCGGCGATCCCGCGAATCACTTCCAGGACCTTGCCGATGCGTCCGCTGTCGGTTTCCAAGCGGCGGATCACCGTGGCCGTGTTGGCAATCTCGCCGCGCATTTGGGTGATCGTGTGGATGGTGCCTTGCATGACCTTTTCGCCCAACTGCGCGGAATGATCGGCATCATCAGCGGCCCGCGCCGCGTCGGCGGCATGACGGGCAACTTCCTGGGCGGTGGCGGACATCTCGTTCATCGCCGTTGCGACTTGATCGGTGCGTTCGAATTGCTCGCTGGTGCCTTGGCTCATCAGGCTGGCAATCGCGTTGAGCTCGCCGCTGGCGCTGTCCAGTTCCGTGGCGCTGCGTTGCAGCCGGGTGAAGGTTTCAGCGAGGAAGTCACGCAACGTATTCGCCGCCAGGGCCAGGTCGCCCAACTCATCCTGACGTGTGCTGGTTACGCGCTCGGCGAAACGCCCACGGCTCAGTTGAGTCACGTATTCGATCAGGCTACGGATTGGCTGCACCAGGTTGCGGTTGACCAGCCACAGACTCAGCAAGCCGACCAGCAATCCCGAAAGCAGCATGATCACGGTGCCCAACAGGATCGTACGATCCGCACCGGCACTGATCAGCGCCGATTGTTCATCGCCCAGTTTGTGCAACTCCACCACCAATTCGCTCATCTGCTCGCTGGCGGCACGGTCAACACCCTTGACCGCCGCGTCCCCTGCCGCGGCGTCTGCACCAGCGGAGACAAACGCATCACGCCCCTTTTGATAGGCGGCACCCAATTGCGCGTGCTCGCCCCGCAGGCGTTCGATGCGCGTCCTGATCGACGCCGGGACACCTTCGTGCTTGATCAACTCACCCAGGAGGTTCTGGACATCGCGCTGGCGATCATCGAACTGCTTCCAGTATTTTTCCAGGTCCGCGGGCTGCTTGCCGCGCAGCAAGACGTTTTTCCATTCCTGGACTTGTACCTTGAATTGCAGATTGGCCTCGTCGATCAATTGCGACGCACGCAACGGGCCATCAATCAGGCTGCGATAATTCTGGATGCCATCGGAAAGGAAATGAAAGGAGGCCAGGGCGATCAGCAGCATCGCCAACAGGCTGCCGCTCAGCAGGGCCAGAATCTGCGCTCTCAGGGATTTTTGTAGAAACATGGAGTCGATCTCTTCGAAGAAAGGACCTCCATGTCCAGGGTCCACTCTCGCTACTGAATGTGGAGGATATGTACACAGGATCGGCCCCCAGGCCCTGTTCTTGAGCCCTGCCGACCACCGGTAGCGACGGCGTTTTCGCTGCTGGACATGACCTGTCCAGACAAGCCCACCGGTCGCCCCACCAGGATTGAAAGTCTTTTTGTCATTTCTCCTGGGGTATCCTGCCCACGCTTTGTAGAAGCGCGGATCTACCCGATCAATCAACAGACTTTGCGAGGAGCGCGAAATGCACGAGATCCCTAATCTCCCCTTCCCAAGCCTGCACGAACCTGAGCAGACGACCCCGCTGCAAGCCGGAGGGCAACCCGACGCCCAGCAACCCGAGCAGCAGCAAACCACTGAACGCCGCCAGGCCGACAACGAAGACTGATCCACCCGCAGCACCAGACTGTGTGGAAAGCGCAAGGCTCTGTACGAAATGTATCCGCACTCGCCCATACTGCGTTGAAACGGGGCTCGGAATGCTCATGTACTCCAGTCCACTGCGCTTCCTCGCCCCGTTTCGCCTTGTCTGGCCTTCGCGCGAACACATTTCGTACAGAGCCTAAGATGCGCTTTCCACACCGCCTGAATCCGAGCCCCACGCCATGACCGACGACACTTCCTCCTTCAGCCCGGCCCAGGCCAGCGTGCTGATCGGCACCGCCGAGAAAATGGTCGAGATCTGGACCCGCCTCTCTCCCGAAAAACAAGCCACCCTGCTGGCTCGGTTCGGCACGCAAGAGAATGCCCTGGCCGCGCTGGTCACCACACACTTGATCGCTGGCAAGACCACAACCGAACCGCCGTCCGGCAAATAGTTTTACTTTTCCACGCGCCACCGCTGCGGTCGCCGCTATCATAAGCAGCCTATCTATCCTGCTGCCCCGTGGACCCTCTTCCCATGCCAGATCCCCAGCGCCCCATGGCGGTCACGCTGCAAGTCGTTTCCATCGTCCTGTTTACCTTTATCGGCTATCTGAACATCGGTATTCCCTTGGCCGTGCTGCCCGGGTTCGTCCATGGCGAGCTGGGGTTCGGCGCGGTAATCGCCGGGTTGGTGATCAGCGTCCAGTACTTGGCCACGCTGCTTAGCCGTCCTTATGCGGGACGCATCATCGACAACCTGGGCAGCAAGCGCGCGGTCATGTTCGGCCTGGCCGGGTGTGGTTTGAGCGGCGTGTTCATGCTGGTTTCTGCCTGGACCGCAGGCATGCCGGTCCTGAGCCTGACCAGCCTGTTGATCGGTCGCCTTGTGCTGGGCAGCGCCGAAAGCCTGGTCGGCTCGGGCTCGATCGGCTGGGGCATCGGCCGGGTCGGCGCGGCGAATACCGCCAAGGTCATCTCGTGGAACGGCATCGCCAGTTACGGCGCGCTGGCGATCGGCGCGCCGTTGGGGGTGTGGCTGGTGAAATCCCTCGGGCTGTGGAGCATGGGCGCCAGCATCATCCTGCTGGCCGTGCTCGGGCTGGCATTGGCTTGGCCGAAAACCGCCGCGCCCATCGTCGTCGGCGAGCGCCTGCCGTTCATGCATGTGCTGGGGCGCGTATTGCCCCACGGCTGCGGCTTGGCCTTGGGTTCAATCGGGTTTGGCACCATCGCGACCTTCATCACCCTGTACTACGCCACGCAGCACTGGGACAACGCCGTGCTCTGCCTGAGCCTGTTCGGCGCCTGTTTCATCGGTGCGCGGCTGTTGTTCGGCAACCTGATCAACCGTCTCGGAGGGTTCAGGGTCGCGATTGCGTGCCTGTCGGTGGAAATCCTGGGCTTGCTGCTGTTATGGCTGGCGCCTGATGCGCAGTGGGCCCTGGCGGGCGCGGCATTGAGTGGTTTCGGCTTCTCGCTGGTGTTCCCGGCACTGGGCGTGGAGGCGGTCAACCTGGTGCCGGCTTCCAGCCGTGGGGCGGCGGTGGGGGCTTATTCGCTGTTCATCGATTTGTCGCTGGGGATCACCGGCCCATTGGCCGGGGCGATAGCCGCCGGTTTCGGCTTTGCCTCGATCTTTCTGTTCGCTGCGCTGGCGGCACTGGGTGGGCTGGCATTGAGCGTCTACCTGTACCGTCAGGCGCCTCGCTACCGTGAGGCGCGGGAGAAACTCTAGAAATCCACCTTGCCGCGCCCGGCCTTGATCGAGCCGCGCTTGGTCTTCGATTCGAGGCGACGTTTTTTCGAGCCGAGGGTCGGTTTGGTCGGGCGGCGTTTCTTTTCGACCTTGGTGGCGCTGAGGATCAGTTCGACCAGGCGCTCCAGCGCATCGGCCCGATTCTGTTCCTGGGTGCGGTATTGCTGGGCCTTGATGATCAACACACCGTCGCCAGTGATGCGACTGTCGCGCAGCGCCAGCAACCGTTCCTTGTAGAACTCGGGCAGCGACGACGCAGGAATATCGAAGCGCAAGTGCACAGCGCTGGAAACCTTGTTGACGTTCTGCCCCCCGGCGCCCTGGGCGCGAATGGCCGTCAGCTCGATCTCGGCGTCCGGGATGTGCACGGTGTTGGAAATGACCAGCATGGAATGTGTCCGGTGTCAGGGTCCACAGGATACCGCGAATCCCAGAGACAACACTTAACCCCTTGTGGGAGCGAGCTTGCTCGCGATAGCGGTGTGCCAGTCAACATCAATGCTGCTGATCCACCGCTATCGCGAGCAGGCTCGCTCCCACAGGGGATTTGTATGTGGCCTGAAAGAACAAACCCGGCACTCGGCCGGGTTTGTCTTCTTTCAGCGATGCTTACTTGGCGGCAGCCGCCACGGCCAGCTCATGCCGAGCCTCGCGCTTGTTCTTGATCACATAGCACACCCACATGAACACCACCCACACCGGAATCGCGTACACCGAGACCTGGATGCCGGGGATCAGCAACATCACGCCGAGGATGAACACCACGAACGCCAGGCAGACATAGTTGCCATACGGGTACCACAGCGCCTTGAACAGCGGCGTCTGGCGAGACTGGTTCATGTGCTGGCGGAACTTGAAGTGCGAGTAGCTGATCATCGCCCAGTTGATCACCAGGGTCGCGACCACCAACGACATCAGCAGCTCCAGCGCATGCTGGGGAATCAGGTAATTGAGCAGCACCGCCACCAGCGTGACCGCCGCCGAGGCGAGGATCGAGCGAACCGGCACGCCGCGCTTGTCGATTTTCGCCAGGGCCTTGGGAGCATCGCCCTGCTCGGCCATGCCCAGCAACATGCGGCTGTTGCAGTAGGTGCCGCTGTTGTACACCGACAGTGCGGCAGTCAGCACCACAAAGTTGAGGATGTGCGCAGCGGTATTGCTGCCCAGCATCGAAAACACCTGCACGAACGGGCTGCCGCTGTAGGCATCGCCGGAAGCGTTAAGGGTGGCCAACAGGCTGTCCCAAGGCGTCAGGGACAACAACACCACCAAGGCACCGATGTAGAAAATCAGGATCCGGTAGATCACCTGGTTGATGGCCTTGGGGATCACGGTCTTCGGCTTGTCGGCTTCAGCGGCGGTGAAACCGAGCATTTCCAGGCCACCGAAGGAGAACATGATGATCGCCATCGCCATCACCAGGCCGCTCACGCCGTTGGGGAAGAACCCACCGTGGGACCACAGGTTGCTGACTGACGCTTGCGGGCCTCCGTGACCGCTGACCAGCAGGTAGCTGCCCAGGGCAATCATGCCGACGATCGCCACGACCTTGATGATCGCGAACCAGAACTCGGCCTCGCCGAAGACCTTGACGTTGGCCAGGTTGATCGCATTGATCAGGATGAAGAACGCCGCCGCCGAGGCCCAGGTCGGAATGTCCGGCGCCCAATAGTGAATGTACTTGCCAACCGCCGTCAGCTCGGACATTCCCACCAGGATGTAGAGGATCCAGCAGTTCCAACCCGACAGGAACCCGGCGAAACCGCCCCAGTACTTGTGGGCAAAATGACTGAAGGAGCCGGCCACCGGCTCTTCGACGATCATCTCGCCGAGCTGGCGCATGATCATGAAGGCGATGAAGCCGCAGATGGCGTAGCCGAGGATCATCGACGGGCCGGCTGATTTCAGCACCCCCGCCGAGCCGAGGAACAGGCCGGTGCCGATCGCGCCGCCAAGGGCGATCAGTTGAATGTGGCGATTTTTCAGGCCGCGCTTCAGCTCGCCTGAATGCGAGTTTTGTCCACTCATGAAAAGGGTCTCACGCAAGGTTTGATGATATTCGTTAGACGTTGCCGCTCGAATCGGATCTCAAGCAGCGCCGATCAAACCCCAGCGCAGGCACCAGGAATTCAGCGTTTTTACAACGGTCATGCGTCACCTGTTTGTTTTTATCTGTGACGAAATCGAACCCGACACGCTTGTGGCGTGGCGGAGTGAACAAGGCGGATAACCTTGAAAGTGCGTGGCTACGCGAAGGGTCACAGTAAAACGCGGCGCATTGTACACCGCTGCCCCCCTGCTGCCAGACACCACCGGATCAGCGTGTCATTTGCCGGGATCGCACGGGGCCGCCTCGAACATCTCGGGCGGCTGCGAAAACAGGTCCGGGCTCTTGCGAGCCGTTGAAGTGTGGAGTGCGAAAAACACAACCACGGGAGAAGGGAAACGGAGCTACGGCGTTCATTGCGCCTCCTTTTTGTTATTCACCTGCACGACAGGCATGGAGCGCATCTCACCCTTGAAGAAGCGCTGAAACAAGCGGGCCGGAGCTCCAGAACCAGTCCACGTCGGGGCCATGCGGAAGCTTTTTCTTACAACCGGGAAAACCTGCCTCTGCAACCCGCACGCAAGGCTTTTTTCGTCATCAATTCTTTACAGCGCGTAAAGCAGACTTTCCATCAAGGGTGTTTGCAGACCCTGACCACAAATTGACGGTAGGTAGCTACCTAACGAAGACAACCCACCAGACGACTGTTTTTAAACAGCTAATTTGCCCATGAAAAAATGGAACAAAAAGTTCAGACAAAAAAAATAAAATAATTTTTTGCATTCCAAAAAACCCTCGACTAGGTTTTCAGCCACTTGCCCAGGCATCGTGCCGGCGAGTTTTTGCGGTGCCGATTCAGCCGGGTTCCACTCGCCGAATCGGCCCGCGTTTTCCGCAAAAGTCATCTAGGAGATTCACTATGCAAGCACTGGACAAAGACTTGGAAACCGAACTGCAACTGGACGAATGGTTCGAGGCACCGACCCATGAAGCCGCCGTTGAAATGATGCAAGCCGACGCCGTCGTTCCGTTCGGCACGGCGATGTGGCCTCTGTAAGCGATACCCGGCGGAGCTGATCCGGCCGGTCGGCTCCGCATCCTGCTGTCAGGAAGCCAAATCAATCGTCAGGGAAGAATAAGCATGGACACACAACGAGCCATCTCACATTTCCTTTACTACCTCGAACATCATCCTGCCCTGGCTGGCGTCCAGCCCGCCAAGGTATTGCTCGGCCACACCGCCGATTACGAAGCGTTGGCCGGCAGCATCGCAGAACAAGCCGGGAGCACTTTGCCGTTCAGGTTCAACGCCATGCGCTTGGACCTCGAACCCACGGAGCGGCTGTCCCAGGCCATTGCCGACAGCGATCTGTACATTTTCTTCTACGACTCATCCACCCTTCCCAACCCACGCCCCGATGGCCCGGATTTTGTCCGCGCGCTGCAGGGCGTAATGGCGGACAACTGGAAAAAATCGCTGTTGTTCAAAGACTATGGCGACTATTTCTACGACACTTTCAGCGTCATTCCCCAACGGATCGCCGGGCTCAATAGCCACCTGATCCGCCGCATGTCCCAGGCTACGACGTTGAGCTTCGAAGATGAGCACGGCTCGTATTTCGACACCGCGCTGCACAACGTCAAGAAGTGGACCGACATCAATGGCGTCGGCAACTACGATCTGGCTCCCGGCGAAATCGCCACCCACAGCGACACCATCAATGGCCGGGTGAAATTCGTCGGGACTTTCCTGAGCACGATTCCCTTCGCACGCAAATATGGCGTGCTGCAGTCGCCGCTGGAGCTGTGGATCGAAGACTCCACGATCCAGAAAATCGCCACCGATGTCCCGGGTCTGGAACACGATTTCAACCGGTACCTGGACGCCAACCCGTCCAATCGACGCATCGAAGAACTGGGGATCGGCACCAACGAAGGGGTCAAGAGCCTGTACGCTCGCAACGCCGGTTTCGAAGAGCGCCATTGCGGCCTGCACCTGGGGCTCGGTGGCGGCGCCAAGGGCAGCCATCACCTGGATCTGATTTTCGAAAGCGGTGTGCTGGCGCTGGACAAAGAGCCGATGTTTGATGGGCGGTTTGTGCTTTAGGCTGAAATCGATTGTGGGGCTGCTGGCGCCATCGCGAGCAAGCTCGCTCCCACAGTTGATCTTCATTGAACCATGGGTCTGTGCTCGACGCGGTCCCTGTGGGAGCGGGCTTGCTCGCGAAGATGGACTCAAAGGCACTGCATCACTAAAGCCAGGCCAAAAAAAACGCCAACCCAACGGTCGGCGTTTTTTCTTGCAGCTTGCAGCTAGAAACTCACAGCTGCCTCACTCCGGCTTACGACGCCCAAACCCCGGACGCTGTCCCGAACCTGCCGGGGCACCACGGCGCTTGCCCGACGGTGCATCGCGGTCAGCCAGGATGATGCCCGGGCGCTTTTTCGGCGCAGGCTTGGCCGGGCGCTTGGTGTCGGCCGGGCGATCCGCCACTGGCGTACCGCGACCAGCCGGGGCTCCACGCCCTTCGCCACGCTCGGTACGACCATTGGCCGGACGTGGCGCACGCGGACCGCGCTCGCCGTCCTGGCGTGGTGCTGGCTTGCGGGCCGGACGTTCGCCTTCGATCTGCGGCTCGCGGGAAGGACGCGGGCCGGTCGCTACGCCGTCGGCCGCCGGGCGCAGTGTACGCACGCGCTCGGTCTTGCCCATCGGACGCGAAGACTTGCGCTGCATCCGCTCCAGCTTGTCCTTGCTCTTGGCGGTCATCTGCGGCATTGCCACAGGCTTGAGGCCCACTTCGGCCGCCAGGATGTCGACTTCCTGCTGGGTCATTTCACGCCAGCGGCCCATCGGCAGGTCGGAGTTGAGGAACACCGGGCCGAAACGCACACGCTTCAAGCGGCTGACCACCAGACCCTGGGATTCCCACAGGCGCCGCACTTCACGGTTGCGACCTTCCATCACCACGCAGTGGTACCAGTGGTTGAAACCTTCACCGCCCGGCGCCTGCTTGATGTCGGTAAAACGCGCCGGGCCGTCTTCCAGCACGACGCCGGCCTTGAGGCGCTCGATCATCTCGTCATCGACTTCGCCACGCACACGGACGGCGTATTCGCGGTCCATCTCGTAGGACGGGTGCATCAGACGGTTCGCCAGCTCACCGTCGGTGGTGAACATCAGCAAACCGGTGGTGTTGATGTCCAGGCGACCGATGTTGATCCAGCGGCCTTCTTTCGGACGCGGCATCTTGTCGAACACAGTCGGACGGCCTTCCGGGTCGTCACGGGTGCAGATCTCGCCGTCGGGTTTGTTGTACATGATCACGCGGCGCACCGTTTCGGCGGCCTCTTCACGCTTGATCACCTTGCCATCGATGGTGATGGCGTCATGCATGTCGACGCGCAGGCCCAAGGTGGCGTCTTTGCCGTTGACCTTGATGCGGCCCTGGGTAATCCAGGCTTCCACGTCACGGCGCGAACCGACGCCGATGCGGGCGAGGACTTTTTGCAGTTTTTCGCCTGCTGGGCCGATTTCCTGGCTGTCGTTCTGGTCTTGGTCGTTCATTTCTGGGCACCTCCCGGTGTGGTCGAGCCAGGCTTGGCCTGACACTTTGAAAACAGGTCTTTCGGCGAAGGGATCGCCAAAGGGTCGCGAATCATACGCTCGTTGAGGTGATTGCGCATCAGAGACTAGCTGATCGAAATGCCCTTGGTGCTTTTTCCGCCGATCGGTGGCACCCGACTTAATGAAGGCCCCTGTGGGACGGCGGTGGATCAGCCAGTGTTTGCAAACCAGTTGAGTCAGTCGTCGAACTGGCGCCGTTCGTTTTCGATCGCTTCAGCCAGGGCGCGGGCCTCGGCCTCTTCATCGCTCAGTTCGGGCTCAGGCGGCGCAAGGGCGGCGACGGCGGCCAGCAATTTTTCCCGGGCTTCGGCGACGCCAAGGATGTCCTCCTCCGGCTCGGGCTCGATTTCACTGAGCGGCGTCGGTTCATCCGCTTCTTCTTCGAGGCCCGGCTCCTCACGCAGCAGGTCGTCGAAGTCGGTCTTCAAGCCCTCCTCCATCGTGTCCAGTTCCAGCAGCAACGAATGGAAACTGGTCTCTTCCTTCGGCTCCTCAGGCTCGGCACTGGCGTCGGCCAGTTCCTGCAAGCCCTGGGGCACCGGAGCGTCGTCGAATTCCAGCATCGGCTCGGGTTCCAACTCCCGCAGTTCCGCCAGCGGCGGCAGGTCGTCGAGGTTCTTCAGGTTGAAGTGATCGAGAAAGGCCTTGGTGGTGGCGAACATCGCCGGCTTGCCCGGTACGTCGCGATAACCGACGACGCGAATCCACTCGCGCTCCAGCAAGGTCTTGACGATGTTGCTGTTGACCGCCACGCCGCGCACATCCTCGATCTCGCCGCGAGTGATCGGCTGGCGATAAGCGATCAGCGCCATGGTTTCGAGCAGCGCCCGGGAATAGCGCTGCGGCCGTTCTTCCCACAGGCGCCCGACCCACGGGGCAAACTTCTCACGGATTTGCAGGCGGTACCCGGACGCCACTTCCTTGAGCTCGAAAGCCCGACCCTCGCAGGATTTTCCCAGCAATGTCAGGGCTTTCTTGAACACGGCCGGCTCGGGCCGCTCGCCTTCTTCGAAGAGTTCGAACAGACGCTCCATCGATTGTGGCTTTCCCGAGGCCAACAGGAAGGCTTCAAGCAAGGGGGCCAGCTCGCGGGGTTCAGTCAGATTCATTGATTTGCTCGTTATTCGGCTCGGGCTCGCACGTGGATCGCTGCGAACGGCTCATTCTGCACCAGCTCGACCAAGGATTCCTTGACCAATTCCAGGATCGCCATAAACGTCACCACCACGCCCAGCCGCCCTTCCTCGGCGGTGAACAGCTCGACGAAGGGGACGAAGCCGCCGCCCTTGAGCCGTTCCAGCACATCGCTCATGCGCTCGCGGGTCGACAGTGCCTCGCGACTGACCTGGTGGCTTTCAAACATATCGCCCCGGCGCAGGACCTCGGCCATGGACATCAGCAACTCTTCCAGGCTCACGTCCGGCAGCAACTTGCGTGCCCGCGCCTCGGGGGCATCGAGCTTGGGCACCACCACATCGCGCCCGACCCGGCTCAGGCCGTCGATGCCCTCGGCGGCCACCTTGAAGCGCTCGTATTCCTGCAAGCGGCGGATCAGCTCCGCCCGAGGATCGTCTTCTTCCTCCTCGACTTCGGCCGAGCGCGGCAGCAGCATGCGCGACTTGATTTCGGCAAGCATGGCCGCCATCACCAGGTATTCCGCCGCCAGCTCCAGGCGCACCGACTGCATCAGCTCGACGTAGCCCATGTACTGGCGGGTGATTTCCGCCACGGGAATGTCGAGGATATTGATGTTCTGTTTGCGGATCAGATACAGCAGCAGGTCGAGCGGACCTTCGAAGGCTTCAAGGAAAACCTCCAGCGCATCCGGCGGAATGTACAGGTCCAGGGGCATCTCCATGACCGCCTGGCCATAGACCATCGCGAAGGGCAGCTCCTGTTGCGCGCCAGCCTGGCTGTCCACGCTGTCGACGGCGGTCTCCACAACGGACATTCAGGCCTCGACCATGAACGGCGTCGGGTCGCCGCAGCCGACGCGCACCACCTGCGGCTCCCCGTCGGCCAGATTGATCACCGTGGAGGCCTTCATGCCACCGAAACCGCCGTCGATGATCAGGTCGACCTGATGTTCGAGCATCTGGCGGATTTCGTAGGGGTCAGTCAGCGGATCGGTCTCGCCGGGCATGATCAGCGTCACGCTCATCAAAGGCTCCCCCAGCTCCGCCAGTAGCGCCAAGGCAATGGGGTGGCTCGGCACGCGCAGGCCGATGGTGCGTTTTTTGGGATGCAACAACAGCCGCGGGACTTCCCGGGTGGCATTCAGGATAAAAGTATAAGGGCCCGGTAGATGGGCCTTGAGCAGGCGGAAAGTGCCGGTATCGATCTTGGCGAACAGCCCCAACTGCGAAAGATCGCTGCAGATGAGTGCGAAGTTGTGCTTGTCATCCAGCTGACGCAGGCGTCTGACTCGCTCGACGGCATTCTTGTCGCCGATCTGGCAACCGATGGCGTAGGACGAGTCGGTGGGATAAACCACCACGCCACCGCCACGGATGATTTCCACGGCCTGTTTGATCAGGCGCGCTTGCGGGTTTTCCGGATGAATCTGGAAAAATTGACTCACGTGTTCTACCTGTTCAGACGGCGGCGATAACGGGATCATGTTTGAATCTACACCATAGTGGTGGCAGATCTTCCGGCAACGGGCGATATTCGCCTATCTCGGACCAGCCCCCCGGGCCATGGAAATCGCTGCCGGCGCTCACCAGCAATCCAAACTCCCGGGCGAGGATCGCCAGGCTGCCGACCTGCTCGGCCGGCTGATGGCCATTGACCACTTCGATGGCATGGCCCCCTGCTTGAATATAGTCGGCTATCAGGCGGCGGCGCTTGCTGCGGGTGAAATCGTAGTGCCAGGGATGCGCCAGGCTGATCCAGGCGCCGGCGGCCCGCAGTGTCCCGACCGTCTCCTCGAGTGTCGGCCAGTGCTGCTTGACGTCCCCCAGCTTGCCGGCCCCCAGCCATTTGCGGAAGGCTTCGGCGCGGTCCTTGACGAAACCTTCGCGCACCATCCAGTCGGCAAAATGCGGCCGGGCCGGCGCGTTGCCGCTGTCGCCCAATTCCTGCTGGATCTGCCGGGCCCCTTCCAGCGCACCGGGCATGCCCTTGAGGGCGAGCTTGCGGCTGATCTCCTCGGAGCGCAGCCAACGACCATCGCGCAACTCGGCGATGGCCTGGACCAAGGGCGGTGCCGTCACATCAAAACCGTAGCCCAGTACATGAATGGTCGCCCCGCCCCAGGTACAGGACAGCTCGACCCCGTTGACCAACTGCATGCCCAGCGCGGTCGCGGCACTGCGGGCCTCGTCGAGGCCTTCGAGGGTATCGTGATCGGTCAGGGCCAGGACTCGCACGCCGTGCTCGAACGCCCGCGCCACCAGAACCGCAGGCGCCAGGGCCCCATCGGAGGCCGTGCTATGGCAGTGCAAATCAACATTCACGGGACTTTGTTACCTCAAATCAGCTGGCCCTATCGCGGCCAAGGATGTTTGTTATTATGCCGCCACATCCTGCTCCTGGCTGCCACTGTGAAACAATTCATCGATTTCATCCCGCTCCTGCTGTTTTTCATCGTCTACAAACTTGATCCCCGGACCGTCGATATCGCCGGCCACTCCTTGACTGTAGGCGGTATCTACAGCGCCACCGCGGTGCTGATCATCAGTTCCCTGGTGGTCTACGGCGCGCTGTTCATCTCCCAGCGCAAGCTGGAGAAGAGCCAGTGGCTGACCCTGATCGCCTGCCTTGTATTCGGTAGCCTGACCCTGGCCTTCCATAGCGAGACGTTCCTCAAATGGAAAGCCCCGGTGGTCAACTGGCTGTTCGCCCTGGCCTTCATCGGCAGCCACTTCATCGGCGACCGCCTGCTGATCAAGCGCATCATGGGCCACGCCATCAACCTGCCCGAGCTGATCTGGACCCGCCTGAACATCGCCTGGATAGCGTTTTTCCTGTTCTGTGGCGCCGCCAACCTGTTCGTTGCGTTCACGTTCCAGGAATACTGGGTCGACTTCAAGGTGTTCGGCAGCCTGGGCATGACGTTGCTGTTCCTGATTGGCCAGGGCATCTACCTGTCCCGTCACCTGCACGATGCCGACCCCACCACGCCAAAAACCGAGGACTGACATGCTCTACGCCATCATCGCCACCGACGTCGCCAACTCCCTGGAAAAACGCCTGGCTGCCCGCCCTGAGCACCTGGAGCGCCTGCAACAGCTCAAGGCCGAAGGCCGCATCGTGCTGGCCGGTCCCCATCCGGCGGTGGACAGCAACGACCCAGGCGCCGCCGGTTTTACCGGCAGCCTGATCGTGGCCGAGTTCGAGTCCCTGGCCGCCGCACAAGCCTGGGCCAAGGCCGACCCGTTCGTGACAGCTGGCGTCTATGCCAATGTCGAGGTCAAGCCGTTCAAGCAAGTCCTGCCGTAAATTTCCCCGGCGCGATGAGCCTTCCTGGCTCATTGCGCTCAATGGCTCATTGTTCTCGTCCGCCTGCCGACAACCTGTCTAATCTGCTAAATCTCGATTGGAATTCAGGAGCTGCAATGCGCAAAGGTCCGTTGTGCCTGTTGTTGGTCACGTTGGCGATCGGGGCGCCCGCCCATGGCGAGGAAACCTCCGAAGCCGGCCATTCGACGCCCTTGTCGCTGAGCGCAGGCGGCCAGATCGCCGAATTGCAGCAACGCTTGAAAGACAGCGAGCGCATGCGTGAAGAGCTCACCCAACAATTACAGAACACCAACGGCGAACGCGAAAGCGCGCTGGTGGGACGGTTGCGCCAGGAAAACCAGCGCTTGAAATTGCAGCTCAAGGAAGCCCAGGCCAATCCCCTGCCACGCCTGCTGACCGATCAGCAGCAATGGTTCGTGGTGGGCGCCGGGGTAGCGCTATTGGCCCTGCTCTGCGGTATCTTTGCCAGCGGTGGACGTAGACAACGTCGGCAATGGCTAAATTGAGTGAGTCATGAGCGAGCTGTTACTGATAGATGATGACCAGGAGCTGTGTGAGCTCCTCGGCAGTTGGCTGGGCCAGGAAGGTTTCCAGGTCCGCGCTTGCCACGATGGCCTGAGCGCCCGCAAGGCCCTGGCCGAAACCGCCCCGGCGGCGGTGGTGCTGGATGTGATGCTGCCCGACGGCAGCGGCCTGGAATTGCTCAAGCAATTGCGCAACGATCATCCGGAGCTGCCGGTATTGATGCTCTCGGCCCGTGGCGAGCCGCTGGACCGCATCCTCGGCCTGGAATTGGGCGCCGATGATTACCTGGCCAAACCCTGCGACCCACGGGAACTGACCGCCCGCCTGCGCGCCGTGCTGCGGCGCAGCCACCCGACGGCCGTGTCCAGCCAGATCGAACTGGGCGACCTGACCTTCAGCCCGGTACGCGGCGTCGTCAGCATCGACGAGCAGGAACAAACCCTCACGGTGTCCGAAAGCCGCCTGCTCGAAGCGCTGCTCAAGCAACCGGGCGAGCCGTTGGACAAGCAGGAGCTGGCGCAGCTCGCCCTGGGCCGCAAGCTGACCCTGTACGACCGCAGCCTCGATATGCACGTGAGCAACCTGCGCAAGAAAATCGGCCCCCACCCCGATGGCCGGCCACGGATCGTGGCGCTGCGTAGCCGGGGTTATTACTACAGCCTCTAAGGCACTGCGCCGATCTCTTGTGGCGAGGGGATTTATCCCCGCTGGGGTGCGAAGCGCCCCCTATTGCTGCCATTAAGGTATATCAGTTGAAGCCGTGGGGGCCGCTGCGCGCCCCAGCGGGGATAAATCCCCTCGCCACAGCAAGCTCCCTTGCCACGGGGATTAGTCTTCGCCCGCTGGATTTGTCAGGTCCGCACCAAACCGTCTTTACCCAAGCTTTACCCACCCCTGACCGCCGCTGACCTTGATCTCCGTAATCTGGACACATCCGGAACTGACCGGGAACGAGACAAGGAGAAACACCATGCGCAAGACCCTCACCGCCCTGATGTTCGCCGCAGCCCTGCCGACCGTCGCCATGGCCATGCCCGAAGGTCCTGGCCCGATGGGCCCGATGGACGGCCCGCGCCACGGTGGCCAGATGCATGACAGAGGTCCCTACAGCCAACTGGACCTGAGCCACGAGCAACGCCAGCAGATCCGTCGGATCATGGGCGAACAACGCCACGAACAACGTGAACTGGTGGACAAATACCTGGCCAAGCTGTCGCCAGCCGACCAGAAAGCCATGCAGGACGAAAGGGAGGCTCGGCACCAAAAAGTCGATGCGCAGATCCGCGCACTGTTGAAGCCGGAACAACAGAAAGAATTCGACGCGATCCAGAAGAAGCAGGCCGAACGTCGGGCCGAGTGGGCCGAATTCAAGGCCTGGAAAGCGCAACAGCCGCAAAAAGCGCAATAATGCCCTGAAGTACCACCAGCCCAACGGCACACCGCCGTTGGGCTTTCTTTGTTTTCGAGGATAAATCCGTGCGTTCATTGTTCTGGCGCGTCCTGGCCAGTTTCTGGCTGGCCATCGCTCTGGTGGCGGGACTTTCGATTCTGATGGGCCACATGCTGAACCAGGACGCCTGGATCCTCAGCCGTCATCCAGGCCTCAATACCCTGGCCGAAGAGTGGACGCAGACTTACGAAAGCCAGGGCGAAGACGCCGCGCAGGCCATCCTCCAACAGCGCAAGCGCCAGTATCACATCGACGTCCAAGTGCTCAACGAAAGTGGCGACCCGGTGGTGCGCGGCACCTTTCCGCACCGTGCCGCCGCGTTCGAGGCGCGCCAGAACAACGACGACCGACGCCTGCCCTGGCGGCGCCTGACCGACGAGTTCACCAGCGCCAAGACCGGCGACACGTACCTGTTCATCTACCGCATCCCCCACCCCGAATTGGACGCCTGGCACCGCGGCAGCTTGCTCTGGCCCCTCAGTGCCCTAGCGATTGCCCTGGTAGTACTGACCTTGTTCAGCCTGTTGGTGACCCTTTCCATCACCCGTCCGCTGAGCCGACTGCGCGGCGCGGTGCATGACCTGGGGCAAGCGGCCTATCAGCAGAACAGCCTAGCCAAGCTGGCCAACCGACGGGACGAATTTGGTGTGCTGGCCACGGATTTCAATCGCATGGGCGCGCGCCTGCAAAGCCTGATCGCCAGCCAGCGCCAACTGCTGCGCGACGTTTCCCACGAATTGCGCTCGCCCCTGGCCAGGCTGCGCATCGCCCTGGCACTGGCGGAGCGCGCGAGCCCCGAGGAGCGCGAAAAACTCTGGCCGCGACTGACGCGTGAGTGTGATCGACTGGAAGCGCTGATCAGTGAAATCCTGGTCCTGGCTCGCGTCGATGCCGACAATGCCAGTGCCGAAGAGGTCGATCTCAACGGGCTACTGATCAATCTACAAAAAGATGCCCAGATGGCTTCGCCGGAGCAAATCGTGCAGCTGGAAACCGAGCCGAACCTGGCCCTCAAGGGTTGGCCGACGATGATCGAGCGTGCCGTGGACAATTTGTTGCGCAACGCCCAGCGCTTCAGTCCGGACGGGCAGCCCGTCGAAATGCGCGCGGTGCGCCAGGGGGAGCGAATCCTGGTCAGCGTGCGCGATCACGGGCCGGGCGTCGAGGCCGAGCATCTGGGCCAACTGGGCGAACCGTTCTATCGCGCGCCCGGCCAGACCACTGCCGGTCATGGCCTGGGCCTGGCGATCGCCCGCCGCGCAGCCGAACGCCACGGCGGAGCGCTGGTATTGGCCAACCATCCCGAGGGCGGGTTCATCGCGACGCTGGAATTGCCGTTGGTGCCGGGGGCAGTAGTCCCCCCTACAGACCAACAGTGAACCCCGTGGCGAGGGAGCTTGCTCCCGCTCGGCTGCGCAGCAGTCGCAAACTGGTTGGCGGGATTTACCTGTTGCACCGCGGCGCCTGGTTTTGGGGCTGCTTCGCAACCCAGCGGGAGCAAGCTCCCTCGCCACAGGAAATCAAGCGCCCCGATCAAACCAAACGATAATTCCTCTTATTCAAACCGCCCCGCCCTGTTAGACTTTGCGCCCGCGTTTCACTCGTCCCGCAGGATTTCCAATGCCGTCGTTGCCTCTTCGCTTATGCGCTCTGCTGTTGGCCTTGGGCCTGAGTGCCTGCGATGACGCCCCGCGTTTCACCCAGGCCGAGCCCGGCGAAGCCAAGTCCGGTGGCAACGCGACGGTACGCAAGGCCGACCAGAATGCCTTTTCCCTGCCTTCGGCCAACCTGCCGCCCTCGCGGCGCGTGGATTTCAGCGTCGGCAACAGTTTCTTCCGCAGCCCTTGGGTGATCGCTCCTTCGACGACGACTGCCCGCGATGGCCTCGGTCCCTTGTTCAACACCAATGCCTGTCAGAACTGTCATATCAAGGACGGTCGCGGCCACCCGCCCGCACCAGACGCAACCAGCGCGGTATCGATGCTGGTGCGCCTGTCGATTCCCGATGCAGCGCCGTACGCCAAGGTCATCGAACAACTCGGCGTCGTGCCAGAGCCTGTCTACGGCGGACAATTGCAGGACATGTCCGTGCCAGGCGTTGCGCCGGAAGGCAAGGTGCGGGTCGATTACTCGCCAGTCCCGGTGCGTTTCAACGACGGCACCGTCGTGGAACTGCGCAAGCCGACCTTGCAGATCAGCCAATTGGGGTATGGCCCGATGCACCCCGACACGCGGTTTTCGGCCCGCGTCGCACCGCCGATGATCGGCCTGGGTTTGCTCGAGGCCATCCCCGACGACGCCATCCTGGCGAATGCGCAGGCTCAGGCACGGGACAAAAACGGTATTGCTGGCCGTCCGAACAGGGTCTGGGACGATATCCAGCAAAAGACCGTGCCGGGGCGTTTCGGCTGGAAGGCCGGGCAGCCGAACCTCAATCAACAGAACGTCCATGCGTTTTCCGGCGACATGGGCCTGACGACCAGCCTGCGTCCGTTCGACGATTGCACCGAGGCCCAGGTCGATTGCAAGCGCGCGCCCAACGGCAACGGTCCGAAGGGCGAGCCGGAGGTCAGCGACAACATTCTGCGCCTGGTGTTGTTCTACAGCCGCAACCTCGCCGTGCCGGCCCGTCGCGACGTGAACTCGCCCCAAGTGCTGGCGGGCAAGAATCTGTTTTTCCAAGCGGGTTGCCAGTCCTGTCACACCCCCCAATACACCACGTCCGCCAACGCTGCCGAGCCGGAGCTGGCGAACCAGGTCATCCGCCCCTACTCCGATTTGCTGCTGCACGACATGGGTGAAGGGCTGGCTGACAACCGCAGCGAGTTCCAGGCCAGCGGCCGCGACTGGCGGACTCCGCCGTTATGGGGTATCGGCCTGACCGAAACCGTCAGCGGTCATACCCAGTTCCTGCACGACGGTCGCGCCCGCAACCTCCTCGAAGCCGTGCTCTGGCATGGCGGCGAGGCCCAGGCGGCGCAGCGACAGGTCTTGGCTTTCAACGCCGAGCAGCGCGCTGCGCTGTTGGCTTTCCTGAATTCCCTTTAACGTTATTTCCTGAAACGGGAGCCCGACATGTTCCGTCCCAAGCTGTTGTTCACCAGCCTCGCCGCCATCGCCCTCGGCGCCTGCTCGCCCCAGGATCCCCAGGCGGTCACGTCGGCTGCCATTGCCAAGCAAGTGATCCTGCCGACCTACAGCCGCTGGGTCGAGGCAGACCGGCAATTGGCGAGCAGTGCCTTGGCGTTCTGCCAAGGCAAGGAAACCCTGGAGACCGCCCGCGCCGACTTTCTCAAGGCACAAAAAGCCTGGGCCGAACTGCAACCGCTGCTGATCGGTCCACTGGCCGAGGGCAACCGTGCCTGGCAAGTGCAATTCTGGCCGGACAAGAAAAACCTGGTCGGCCGCCAGGTCGAGCAACTGGTCAACAGCGAGCCGCAGATCGACGCCGCCGGCCTGGCCAAATCCAGTGTTGTCGTGCAAGGGCTCTCCGCCTACGAATACCTGCTGTTCGACGCCAAGATCGACATGGCCGACAGCGCCCAGAAAGCCAAGTATTGCCCACTGCTTACCGCCATTGGTGAACGCCAGAAGCAACTGGCCGAAGAGATCCTGTCTCGTTGGAACACCAACGACGGCATGCTCGCCCAGATGAGCAAGTTTCCTAACCAGCGCTACGCCGATTCCCACGAGGCAATCGCTGATCTGCTGCGGGTCCAGGTCACTGCCCTGGACACCTTGAAGAAAAAACTCGGCACGCCAATGGGCCGCCAGAGCAAGGGCGTGCCGCAACCGTTCCAGGCCGATGCCTGGCGCAGCCAATCGTCACTGCAAGGCCTGGAAGCCAGCCTGAGCGCCGCCAGGACCGTGTGGGTCGGCGTCGACAACAAAGGCCTGCGCGGTCTGCTGCCAAGCGACCAGAAGCCATTGGCGGACAAGATCGATGCTGCCTACGATGCCTCGTTGAAGCTGTTCGCCAGCAGCCAGCGCTCACTGACCGACATGCTCAACGACGACGCCGGGCGCCAGCAACTCAACGATTTGTACGACAGCCTCAACGTCGTCCATCGCCTGCACGAGGGCGAACTGGCCAAGGCGCTAGGCATTCAACTGGGCTTCAACGCCAACGACGGTGACTGATCATGTTTCGACGTCAGGCTCTGGCACTCGGCAGCATGCTGCTGGGTGCCGTTACCCTGGGCGGCTGGACGCTGTTCAAGCAAAAGGACAAGCGTGCGCTACTGCTTTCAGCACGGGACGATGGCGATGGCAATCACTTCGCCGTCGGCTATCGACTGGACGGCACCCGGGTGTTCGCCACCCGGGTCGGCCAGCGTTGCCATGACATCATCAACCACCCGACGCTGCCGATCGCGCTGTTCGTTGCCCGCCGTCCAGGCACCGAAAGCTATCTCATCGACCTGCGCGACGGGGCGCTGCTGCAGACCATCGCCTCGTTGCCGAACCGGCATTTCTACGGTCACGCGGTGATCCACAAGAGTGGCGAGTGGTTGTACGCCACAGAGAACGACACCCGCGACCCGGGGCGCGGTCTTCTGGGCGTGTATCGTTTCGAAGGCGAGCGGCTGGTCCACAGCGGCGAAATCTCCACCCACGGCATTGGCCCCCACCAAGTGTCATGGATGCCCGACGGCGAGACATTGGTCGTTGCCAACGGCGGCATTCGCACCGAGGCCGAAAGTCGGGTCGAAATGAACCTTGACGCCATGGAGCCGAGCCTGGTGTTGATGCAGCGCGATGGCACGCTGCTGAGCAAGGAAACCCTCGCCCAGCAGATGAACAGCGTGCGCCATTTGGGCATCGCCAGCGACGGGACCATCGTCTCCGGCCAGCAATTCATGGGCGCCGCACATGAGCCGTCGGAACTGCTGGCAATCAAGCGACCGGGCCAACCTTTCCAGGCGTTCCCGGTGCCCGAACATCAGTTGCAGGCCATGGGGCACTACACCGCCAGCGTCGCCGTGCACAGCGAACTGCGCCTGGTGGCCCTGACGGCGCCACGGGGCAATCGCTTTTTCATCTGGGACCTGGACAGCGGCGAAGTTCGCCTGGACGCGCCTTTGCCGGATTGCGCCGGGGTGGGCGCGGTGGCCGACGGTTTCGTCGTGACATCGGGCCAGGGGCGTTGCCGCTATTACGATTGCCGGCAATCACAATTGGTTGCAAAACCGCTGGACCTGCCAGCGGGGCTCTGGGACAACCATCTGCATCTGGTCTGAGCGGGGGGCGGTGCCGGGCGCTATGACTTTTCAGAAGAGTCCTACGCCCCACCGTCCCGCCAGCATCTGGAATACCCCGAGCGCACAGGGTAATGTGCCCGCCTATCTGTATTTTCTCTCAGCTCTTTTCCAAGGAAGTGGAACATGCTGCGACGCCGCATGCTGATCATGTTGGGTGTTGTCCTGCTGGTGGTGCTGTTGCTGGCAGGCTACAAGGCCTTCTCCATCTACCAGCAGATCCAGATGTTTTCTGTCCCGAAACCGCCCGTCAGCGTTGCCGTGGCCAAGGCCACCGAGCAACCCTGGCAGTCTCGCCTGCCCACCGTCGGCAGCCTGAAGGCCTTGCAAGGCGTTGACCTGAGCCTGGAGATCGCCGGCACGGTGCAAAAGCTGCAGTTCGAATCGGGGCAAAAGGTCAAGGCCGGCCAACCGCTCCTGCAACTGGACAGCGAAGTCGAAAGCGCCCTGCTGGAAACCGCCCAGGCCGACCTTGGCCTGTCGCAGCTGGATTTCGGCCGGGGTCGACAACTGGTCGGCAGCCAGGCGATTTCCAAAGGCGAGTTCGATCGGCTTGCGGCCCAGTTGAAGAAGAACCAGGCCACGGTCAACCAGCTCAAGGCATCGCTGGCGAAGAAACACATCGTCGCGCCTTTCAGCGGCACCATCGGCATTCGTCAGGTGGACGTTGGCGATTACCTGGCCAGCGGCACGGTGATCGCCACCCTGCAGGACCTCAGTAGCCTGTACGTGGATTTCTATGTCCCGGAACAGACGGTGCCTCGGCTCGCCGTTGCCCAAACGGTCAACGTCAGTGTCTCGGCCTACCCAGGCCAGACATTCGTCGGCACCATCAGCGCCATAAACCCCAAGGTCGAGGACAGCACCCGCAATGTGCTGGTGCGCGCCACCCTTGCCAACCCCGATGGCAAGTTGTTGCCCGGCATGTTTGCCAACCTGCAGGTCGTCTTGCCAGACGTGGCCGCCGGCATCGTCGTGCCGGAGAGCGCCGTGACCTACACGCTCTATGGCAACTCGATGTACGTGGTCACCCAGAAGAAAGCCGCCGATGGCAGCGTCGAGAAAGATGACAAGGGCCAGCCGGTCCTGATCGCCGAGCGGCGCTTCGTCGAGACGGGTGAGCGTCGCGACGGGCAGGTCCTGGTGACCAAGGGCGTGCACAGCGGTGAAGACGTGGTGATTGCCGGCCAGCTCAAGCTCGACAACGGCACGTCCATCGCCATCAGCGACGACAAGACCCTGACCGAACAGAACAGCACGCCGCGCGCGGACTGATCAAGGAACCCCCATGGCTTTTACCGATCCGTTCATCCGCCGCCCGGTGCTCGCCACCGTGGTCAGCCTGTTGATCGTGCTGCTGGGCTTCCAGGCCTGGAGCAAGTTGCCCCTGCGCCAGTATCCGCAGATGGAAAACGCCCTGATCACGGTGACCACCGCCTACCCCGGCGCCAATGCCGAGACTATCCAGGGCTATATCACCCAGCCAATGCAACAAAGCCTGGCCAGTGCCGAAGGCATCGACTACATGACCTCGGTCAGCCGACAGAATTTCTCGGTGATCTCGGTCTATGCCCGTATCGGCTCCAACAGCGACCGGCTCTTTACCGAACTGCTGGCCAAGGCCAACGAGGTCAAGAACCAGCTGCCCCAGGACGCCGAGGACCCCGTTCTCAGCCGAGAGGCTGCCGACGCCTCGGCGCTGATGTACATCAGTTTCTTCAGCAAGGAATTGAACAATCCGCAGATCACCGACTACCTGTCACGGGTGATCCAGCCCAAACTGGCAACCCTGCCCGGCATGGCTGAGGCGGAGATTCTCGGCAACCAGGTCTTTGCCATGCGCCTTTGGCTGGACCCTGTCAAGCTCGCAGGCTTTGGGCTGACGGCTGCCGACGTGACCGATGCGGTGCGCCAGCAGAACTTTCTTTCTGCCGCCGGCGAAGTGAAAGGCGAGTACGTCGTTACCAGTATCAACGCCAACACCGAACTCAAGTCCGCCGAAGCGTTCGCCGCGATCCCCCTGAAGACCGCCGGGGACAGCCGCGTGTTGCTGCGGGACGTCGCTCGCGTGGAAATGGGCGCCGAAAACTACGACACCATCAGCTCCTTTGGCGGCACGCCTTCGGTATACATCGGGATCAAGGCCACGCCCGGCGCGAACCCACTGGACGTGATCAAGGAAGTGCGCAAGATCATGCCGGAGATGGAAGCCCAGCTTCCGACCAACCTCAAGGCCGAGATCGCCTATGACGCCACTTTGTTCATCCAGGCCTCCATCGACGAGGTAGTGAAGACCCTGTTCGAGGCGGTACTGATCGTCATCGTCGTGGTCTTCCTGTTCCTCGGTGCCTTGCGCTCGGTGCTCATCCCGGTAGTGACCATTCCACTGTCGATGATCGGCGTCATGTTCTTCATGCAGTTGATGGGCTACTCCATGAACCTGCTGACGCTGCTGGCCATGGTGCTCGCCATCGGCCTGGTGGTGGACGATGCCATCGTGGTCGTGGAAAACATCCACCGACACATGGAGGAAGGCAAGACCCCATTCGACGCCGCCATTGAAGGCGCGCGGGAAATAGCCATGCCGGTGGTCTCGATGACCATAACCCTCGCGGCGGTGTACGCGCCCATCGGCCTGCTTGAAGGCCTGACGGGGGCATTGTTCAAGGAGTTCGCCTTGACCCTGGCTGGCGCCGTGGTCATTTCAGGCATCGTCGCGCTGACCTTGTCACCCATGATGTGCGCGATGCTCCTGCGCCATGACGAGAATCCCACGGGGCTGGCCCATCGACTGGACGTGATTTTCGAACGCCTGAAAAACCGTTACCAACGCCTGCTTCATGGCACGCTCAACAGTCGGCCCGTGGTGCTGGTATTCGCGGTGATCGTGCTGTTGCTCATTCCCGTGCTGATCATGTTCACCAAGTCCGAGCTGGCACCCGACGAGGACCAAGGCATCATCTTCATGATGGCCAACGCGCCGAAGACGACCAACCTCGATTACCTGAACGCCTACACCGATCACTTCATCACGATCTTCAAGGAGTTCCCCGAGTACTACTCCTCTTTCCAGATCAACGGCTATAACGGCGTCCAGTCAGGCATCGGCGGCTTCTTGCTCAAGCCCTGGAACGAACGCAGCCGCACCCAGATGGAAATCCTGCCCGAGGTCCAGGCCAAGCTGGAAGGCATCCTGGGCCTGCAGATCTTCGGTTTCAACCTGCCCTCGCTGCCAGGCACCGGCGAAGGCTTGCCCTTCGAGTTCGTCATCAATTCGCCGAAGGACTACACGACGCTGCTGCAGATTGCCGAACGGGTCAAGAAACGCGCGCTGGAGTCCGGCAAATTCGCTTTCATGGACATCGACCTGGCCTTCGACAAACCCGAAGTCGTGGTGGATATCGATCGCGCCAAGGCCGCCCAGATGGGCGTGTCGATGCAGGACCTGGGCGGAACCCTGGCAACACTGCTGGGTGAGTCCGAGATAAACCGCTTCACTCTGGAAGGGCGCAGCTACAAAGTAATTGCCCAGGTCGAACGACCGTTTCGGGACAATCCGGACTGGCTGAACAATTACTACGTAAAGAATACCCAGGGCGAATCGCTCCCGCTGTCGACGCTGATCAAGGTCAGCGACCGGGCACGACCGCGCCAATTGAATCAGTTCCAGCAGCTCAATGCGGTGACGATTTCAGGCTTTCCAACCGTGAGCATGGGCGAGGCCATTGAAACCGTCCGCCAGATTGCCCGCGAGGAAGCTCCGGTGGGGTTCGCCTTCGATTACGCCGGAGCTTCGCGCCAATTCGTACAGGAAGGCAGTGCGCTGTGGGTGACCTTTGGCCTGGCGCTTGCGATCATCTTCCTGGTGCTGGCCGCGCAGTTCGAGAGTTTCCGGGATCCACTGGTCATCCTGGTCACGGTGCCGTTATCCATTTGCGGCGCGCTGATTCCGCTGTTCCTCGGCTGGTCGAGCATGAACATCTATACCCAGGTCGGGCTGGTGACGCTGATCGGACTGATCAGCAAGCACGGTATCCTGATCGTCGAGTTCGCCAACCAATTGCGCAAGGAACAAGGCCTGAGCCCGCGCGATGCCGTTGAGCAGGCCGCGTCGATACGACTGCGGCCCGTACTGATGACAACCGCGGCAATGGTATTCGGCATGGTGCCGTTGATCCTGGCCACCGGCGCCGGAGCGGTCAGCCGCTTCGACATCGGCACGGTCATCGCCACGGGCATGTCGATCGGCACCCTGTTCACGTTGTTCGTATTGCCTTGTGTCTACACCTTGCTGGCCAAAGCCGACAAACACTGAGACCTGTGACGGTGCAAAAAACAAAGGCCTCGCAAATGCGAGGCCTTTGTTTTGAATCAGGACGCTCAACTCTGAGGCTTCATGCCTTGGGACAGGCCAAACATGAACAGCAACAGATCGTTATCCGGTCGGATAGCATCCGTCGCCTTTGCTACTCGAGGCAAAGGGCAATGCGCGCCAACGGTGGAAGTATGGTTGGAGGCACTGAGGATCTGTGATCGGGGCTGCTCCCATACCGCGACCGCCATTGATGCAACTGCCAGGGCTCCGACTAGAAACAAACCTCTAGCAATTTCTAGTTTCATCGCTATAAACCTTTGATAGCGCTGCCAAACGCCGTCTCATAAAAGTAGACCAGTTTTTTCCAGTCGGAATCACGAAACGACGAATGGCGCCGCAGTTGCTTCATGTCGTGGGAGGCCGCGCTTCGGGCAGTCAGGCGTTGTCGGCATTTCTCGAAATCCAACAGGGCGACTTCGGCCTTCGCCGACTCGCCTTCTCCGGTCACGCGGACAAACACATGCTTGATGTAGAGGCATCCATGTTGCCAGCGGCCCTTGTGCATACGAGCCAGGTTTGCAGCCAACGACTGGAGGATATGGTCATGTACGGCCTCGCCGTGACGTTCGCGTCCGCCTCCGGCATACCAGTGTTCGATTTCCTGGAAGCCATCCATCGCGTGAGTCACCAATAGCGCACGCCACTTATGCACCGGGTCTCTTTGGGCGCCGCAGAAAAAAATCTGGGGAACCGTGACGTTGAGCTCGCTCAGAGCCGACAACGCACGCTGCTCACGCAGCACAGTCGGGCGACCAAACGGATGCATCAGGCTGCGGTAGATGTGCCCCGTCTGACGCTTGGAATACAACAGTTCGCCATTACTGCTGATCCGTTGTACGCCACTTTCACCGCCACGGCGCGTATTGGGCTCTTCCACCCATTCGCCGCGCTGATTCCAAAAATGATCGAAGCAACTATGAGAAGCCGTTGGGGCTCCTGCTGCCTGCACTGCCATCCCGTTACCCCTTGCGCAATACATAAACTCGCCACATGGCATAAAGCGGTAGGAAATCCAATTGTTCCTGGATCCGAAACCCGGCCTGTCGAAATTCCTCCTCCACCGTAACAGCAGGTAACACAAATCGGTTTTGGTAGCCTTTCTGCCCACGCTTTCGCTCCGCGCGTTTGCGTTTCCAGGCCTTGAAATTGCCATCGACCCACAATGAAACGATCACGCTGTCCCGGCTGACACGCTCGAATTCCCGCAGAATCGCCAGGCGGTGCGCGGGTTCACCGATGTGGTGGAGCAGGCGAATGCAAAAAATGCTATCGACGGCGTTATCAGGCAAGGCGATGTCGAACGCAGAAGTCTGCAAAGGTTGTACCCGTTTTACGACATCGGCGGGCTGAGCGCTCATTGCGGTTTGAAGCATGGCTTCGGAATTGTCCGCACCGATAATGACCCGGTTCGGTTTTTCGGCCAGCAAGGGCCAGAAACGCCCCGCTCCGCATGGCAGGTCCAGCACCAAGCCAGGCTCACCCGCCAGGGTCAGGGCGCGGCGTGCTAGTTGTTGGTCGCGATGGTGGGAGAGACGACGGCTCAATCCACTGCGATGCTTGAGAAAATATTGCTTGGCGTGCTGCTCGTCGTATTTCTCGGAAAAATCCAGCTTGACGGTCTTCGACATGGGGGCACTCCGTTACGAATGCCCAACCTTATGAACCGGCATGTCATCTCTTTGTGAAAAATCCGTCGCGAAAATTGACGAATCGTTTCAAGGTTTTTCAAGTACCAGTGTCAGCCCTTCGGATTCAGTTCTACCTCGAAACGGCAGCCATTGGGTTCCATTGTGCTGAGGCTGACCGTCCAACCCTGGTTCTCGCAAATCCGTTGCACCAACGACAGCCCCAGCCCCAGGCCTTCGCCGCGCTTTTCGTTCCCTCGCACGAAAGGTTCGAACATCGCCTCGCGCTTCTCCTCGGGGATGCCCACGCCGCTGTCTTCGACCACGAAACCTGTCGCGGTCAGCGAAACACGAATGAACCCCTGATCGGTGTAATGCAAGGCATTGCGCAACAGGTTGCCCATGACAGCTGTGAGGAAGGTGGCGTTATACGGTGTATCAAGGGGCTGCCCCGGTTCGAAGATCAACGCCAGACCTTTGGATTCGATAGGAGCGCGCCATACACCGAGCAGGTTTTCCGCGACCTGACCAAGCGTCAGCCGGGGTGCCATTCCGTTGTCTTCGCGCTGGGCCCGGGCAAGCATCAGGAAGGTCTGCACCAATTCGCGCATTTCTTCACTGGCCCGGTTGATGCGTTCGACCTGAGTACGCCCCCGCTGGTCGAGTGCCGGATTCTCCAACAACAGTTCGCAGGACGTGGCCAAGACCATCAATGGCGTGCGCAACTCATGGCTGACGTCACTGGTGAATAGCCGCTCACGGGTCAAGGCTTGGCGCAGTCGGCCCAACGTAGCGTCGAACGCCACGGCCAGCTCGCCCACTTCGTCGGCGGCATAGTCCGGGGCCAGCGGTGGCGCGAGTCCGAGGAGCTGGTCGCGATGCCGAACCTGGCGGGCCAGGCGCACGACCGGCGCCATCACCCGACGGGCCAACACCCACCCCAGGAACACTGCCAATGCGAGGCTGAGCACGAAGCCCACCAACACCACGGCGAACAGGACCCGTTCACGCTCCTCGAAATCGCTCTGGTCCTGCAGCAACACGTAATGCCGACCGTCTACGATCTCCACCATGGCGTGGTAGGACAGTTGTTCGCGAAACACCTCATGAAAGCCACGGTCGAGGTGACGGAGATCCTTGGGCAGCTCGAAGTCACCCGGGCCGCCGCTGAAATAGAACAACTGGTCGGGTTCGGGCCGATGACTCCAGTCGGAAACGCTGTCCATCAACAGCAAGCGTTGCAAGTCGCCGCCGAGCCCGGCGGAAATCAGTTTTTCTTCCACCAGGTGGACCGTTGCCACGATGCCAAGGGCGAAGGCCCCCGCCACCAACGCGCTCATCAACGCGAACGCGATGATGATCCGCTGGGCAAGGCTTTGCTTAAACTCCATCGCGGCCCTCGGCCAAGCGGTAACCGACGCCGTGCACCGTATGCAGCAGCGGTTTTTCGAATGGTTTGTCGATCACTTGTCGCAGTTGATGCACGTGGCTGCGCAGGCTGTCGCTGTCCGGGCAATCATCGCCCCACAAGGCTTCCTCGAGTATCTCGCGACGCAGCACATGAGGACTTTTCTGCATCAGTACCGCCAGCAACTTCAGCCCTACGGGGTTGAGCTTGAGCAGCTTGCCTTCGCGGGTAACCTCCAGGGTATCGAGGTCGTAGCTCAGGTCGCCGACCTGCAAGGCGCGCCGACCACCGCCCTGGGCGCGACGCATGACCGCTTCGATCCGCGCCGCCAGCTCCGACAAGGCGAAAGGTTTGACCAGATAATCGTCGGCCCCGGATTTGAAGCCCTGCAAACGATCATCCAATTGGTCGCGCGCGGTGAGCATGATCACCGGCGTATCTCGCCGGGCATCTTCGCGCAGACGCTTGCACAGCGTGTAGCCGTCGATGCCCGGCAGCATGATGTCGAGCACGATCAAGTCATAGTGTTCGGTCGCGGCCAGGTGCAGCCCCGACAAACCGTCCTGGGCACAATCGACGGTGTAGCCCTTGAGCCCCAGGTAGTCGGCCAGGTTGGCCAGGATGTCACGGTTGTCTTCGACCAATAGAATTCGCATGGGCATCTCCTCTGCACACGTAGGCAATCGTCGTGGCCCGCGCAGCTTAAGGCCAAGCGTGTCTCGCGGCTAGGGTTGTATCTGCCTGTGTCGGGGCGAACCAGTAGAGCGCATTGCACGGACTGGACCGCATTGACGAGTTTTTCACCGAACATTCACACCTCGCCAACGCTGCGCGGCCCACACTTCGCGCGACGCGCTGTTCACGAACATTCCCTTAAAGGTACCGCCATGGTTTCCACCCTCCTGCGCCCCGCTTCCAGACCGCTGAACGTGCCGGTCGCCCTGGGTATTCCCGCCGTGGTCGCGGTCATTCTGGTGTTACTGGAACTGACCACGCTGGACATGGACCTGGCCCGTCTGTTCTACAACTCCGCTGGCGGGGGATTCATCGGCCGGCACAGTTTTTTCCTTGAAGATATCCTGCACGACCGGGCCAAACAGCTCGTTATCGCATTCTCTCTTCTGGCCGTCCTGGGGTTCATCGCTTCTTTTTTTATCGCCCGACTCAAACCTTTCAAACGCGAGCTGGGCTGTCTGGTCTTGTCGCTCGCGCTGGCAACGGCCTTTGTCACGCCCCTGAAGGCGGTCACCGCGGTGCAATGCCCCTGGAGCCTGAAAGAATTCGGTGGCAAGGAAACCTACAGTGAATTGCTGAGCCCACGTCCAGCCACCGACAAGCCTGGCCGATGCTGGCCCGGTGGACACGCCGCCACGGGTTTCACGTTGTTTGCGCTGTTTTTCGTGCTGCGCGACCGCCGTCCGCGCCTGGCCCGTCAATCGCTGATATTTGCCTTCTCACTGGGCACCGTTTTCTCCGTGGGCCGGATGATGCAGGGGGCGCATTTCTTTTCCCACAATGTGTGGACAGCGGTGTTCTGCTGGCTGATTTGCCTGGGGTGTTATTACTTCATTCTCTACCGGCCGGCCGCCAGGGCTGATCGCGTAGCGCTGAGCCAACCCGCCAACGCCTGAACATGGTGCAGTAACTCTGTGGGAGCGAGCTTGCTCGCGATGGCGGTGGGTCAGTCAATCAAGCATCGACTGATACTCCGCCATCGCGAGCAAGCTCGCTCCCACAGGGGAATGGGGTGTTGCTTCATGAATCCAGGGCAATAAAAAACCCCGCTTGCTTTCGCAGGCGGGGTTTTTCGCTACAGGGGTAAGGCTGGCTTACATCATGCCGCCCATGCCACCCATGCCGCCCATGTCCGGCATGCCGCCGCCAGCTGGAGCGTCTTCCTTGATTTCAGCGATCATCGCCTCGGTGGTGATCATCAGGCTGGCAATCGACGAAGCTGCTTGCAGAGCCGAACGAGTCACTTTGGCTGGGTCCAGGATACCCATTTCGATCATGTCGCCGTATTCGCCGGTAGCAGCGTTGTAACCGTAGTTACCCGAACCCTGCTTGACCTTGTCGACCACGACGCTTGGCTCGTCGCCGGAGTTGGCAACGATCTGGCGCAGCGGTGCTTCAACAGCGCGACGCAGCAACTGGATGCCGACGTTCTGGTCATCGTTGTCGCCTTTCAGCTCGCTGATGGCTTGCAGGGCACGAACCAGTGCCACGCCACCGCCAGGTACCACGCCTTCTTCGACGGCTGCGCGGGTTGCGTGCAGGGCGTCTTCAACGCGGGCTTTCTTCTCTTTCATTTCAACTTCGGAACCGGCACCAACCTTGATCACCGCAACACCGCCGGACAGCTTGGCCAGGCGCTCTTGCAGTTTTTCACGGTCGTAGTCGGACGAAGTCTCGGCCACCTGGGCGCGGATCTGGGTCACACGCGCCTGGATATCGGCATCGTTGCCAGCGCCGTCGATCACGGTGGTGTTTTCCTTGGACAGGATCACGCGCTTGGCGTTACCCAGGTGCTCCAGGGTGGTGCTTTCCAGGCTCAGGCCGATCTCTTCGGAGATAACGGTACCGCCGGTCAGTACGGCGATGTCCTGCAGCATGGCCTTGCGACGGTCGCCGAAGCCTGGTGCCTTGACGGCAGCAACCTTGACGATACCCCGCATGTTGTTCACGACCAGGGTCGCCAAGGCTTCGCCTTCGACGTCTTCAGCCACGATCAGCAGTGGGCGACCGGCTTTGGCAACGGCTTCCAGCACTGGCAGCATTTCGCGGATGTTCGAGATCTTCTTGTCGACCAGCAGGATCAGCGGGCTGTCCAGCTCGGCAACCATGGTGTCTGGCTTGTTGACGAAGTATGGCGACAGGTAGCCACGGTCGAACTGCATGCCTTCTACAACCGACAGTTCGTTTTCCAGGCCCGAGCCTTCTTCAACGGTGATCACGCCTTCCTTGCCGACTTTTTCCATGGCTTCGGCAATGATGTCGCCGATGGAGTTGTCGGAGTTGGCCGAGATGGTACCGACCTGGGCGATTGCCTTGGAGTCAGCGCATGGCTTGGCCAGGCCCTTCAGTTCCTTGACGATGGCGATGGTCGCCTTGTCGATGCCGCGCTTGAGGTCCATCGGGTTCATACCGGCAGCGACGGCTTTCAGGCCTTCGTTGACGATCGACTGGGCCAGTACGGTCGCGGTGGTAGTACCGTCACCGGCGTCATCGTTGGCACGGGAGGCAACGTCTTTGACCAGCTGCGCACCCATGTTTTCGAAGCGATCTTTCAGCTCGATTTCCTTGGCTACGGAAACGCCGTCCTTGGTGATGGTCGGAGCGCCGAAGCTCTTCTCGATGATCACGTTACGGCCTTTCGGGCCCAGGGTCGCTTTTACTGCGTCAGCCAGGACGTTGACACCGGCGAGCATTTTCTTGCGGGCGGAATCGCCGAATTTAACTTCTTTAGCAGCCATGATCGATATTCCTTAAATACTTTTTAGTAGCGGGAAAATGAGCGGGGGAATCAGCCTTCGAGAACGGCGAGGATTTCGCTCTCGCCCATTACCAGCAGGTCTTCGCCGTCGACTTTCACAGTGTTGCTGCCGGAGTAAGGGCCGAACACAACCTTGTCACCCACTTTCACGGCCAGCGCACGTACTTCACCGTTTTCCAGTGCCTTGCCTGGACCTACAGCGAGAACTTCACCGTGGTTGGCTTTCTCGGCAGCCGAACCTGGCAGGACGATACCGCCAGCGGTTTTCTTCTCTTCTTCGCTGCGACGGATGACGACGCGGTCATGCAGAGGACGAAGCTTCATTGTCGATCTCTCCTAATTTTGGTTTTCATCGGCCGGTGTAGTCCCGGCGGGTTTAACAAAAGCCGGCGGAGCCGGGGTGCGGTTCGTCAAGCGAACCGCGGAAGTCTGTCCAGTGTCGCCACCGGAAACCTTGCGGTGACCCATACATAAGGGCGTGCAAGGCGATTACAAGGGCAAGAGATGAAAATTTTTACTTCATCCGGGCAAAAACGGACACGGCACCCGAAGGTGCCGTGTCGCAGGATATTCACTTGGTATCGCGGTGCTCGAATTCACCTTCGATCACGTTCGGCTCGCGGCCTACGGGCTCCCTGGGGGCCGGGCCGCCACGAGGTTGGAGATCATCGGCAAAGGCTCGCTGACGCATCGCCTGATCTTCGGCGCGCTGGCGCATCTTGTTGGCCAGCAACCGGCGGGTAAACGGCAACAGCAGGACCAGGCCCAGCACGTCGCTGATGAAACCTGGCAGGATCAACAGGCCGCCGCCCAAGGCCAGCATCAGGCCTTCAAGCATGGTCTGGGCAGGCAGCTCGCCACGGCTCAGGCTTTCACGGGCCCGCAGCGCCGTGGCGAGACCGGCGATGCGCAGCACGAACACGCCGAGCATCGAACCGAGAATGACCAGCAACAGCGCCGGGAAGAACCCGATCGCACCGCTGACCTTGACGAATACGAACAGCTCCAACACCGGGAACAGCAGAAAGAGCAACAAAAAAGGGCGCATCAAAAGGTTCCTCAACGCAAGAATGCCTTGCTATGAAAACCTAGATGACGTCGCCCTTTCGTGAATTCAAGCACCAACCTCGGCATTTTTTGGCCATTGCTCGGCGTGGGCCAGATAAACCAAGGCCTCGCGAACTTGTGTCGGCGTGTTGCAAGGGTTCGGGAACGCGAGCCAATGCAATCCCTGCCCGATGCGCAGGTGCATGCCTTCGCTGTCGATGCCGACCAATTGCGCCGGTTCTGTTTTCGGCAGCCCCGTCAGCGCCACGTAATGGGCGATTGCCTTGGCGTGATCGGCATTCATGTGTTCGATCATGCTGGCTTCGGCCTTGCCGGCGAAAGGATTGGCCAGGGTGAGGTGGTCGATCCAGTGAATGGCGCCGAAACCGCCAATGTAGCGATGGCGCACCGGGTCCAGGACCCAGAAGTCGAAATCGTGGGCCTTGTGGTAGTTCTGCGACTCAGGGAAATAGCGGTAGTAACGCTCGGCTGCGGCCTCGATCGCGATACTGTCTTCGAGTCTGCGGGCCTCGGCCAGATAGGTCAGGCGCCCCACCGCCTGCACATCCTCAGCGCCCCGCTCCCCTACCAGCATCGAGCACTTGGGATCTTTCTGCAGGTTGTGGGTGTGCTGGGCGATGCGGCTGATCAGGATCAACGGCCGTCCCTGCTCGTCCAGGCAATACGGCACAACGGAGCCGAACGGAAAACCCGGCATCGACTTGGAATGGGTGGAGAGCATCCCCCGGTATTCCTTGAGCAGCAATTCTCGGGCATGCTTGGCAACGTCAACGCTCAATTTATGACTCCTTTGAAGAAATCCGTTTAAAAAACGGACAGGCGACTGATGGATGTTTCAGTGCGCCGTCGGGGCAGTTCTCATGTGCAGCCGGGCTACACCGTCGCAGATCGAGAGGCCTCCATGAAGGTAATCCTCTAACGTTCTGCCACCGGGACATGCGAATGCAACTCACCGACAAAGTAATCATTATCACTGGCGGTTGCCAGGGCCTGGGCCGCTCCATGGCGGAGTATCTGGCTGGCAGGGGCGCAAAGCTCGCCCTGGTCGACCTCAATCAGGAAAAGCTCGACCAGGCGGTCGCCGCTTGTGCCGCCAAGGGTGTCGAGGCCCGTTCCTATGTGTGCAACGTGGCGAACGAGGAGCAGGTCAGCGACATGGTTGCCCGGGTGGCAGAGGATTTCGGCGCGATTCACGGCCTGATCAACAACGCAGGCATTCTGCGTGATGGGCTGCTGCTCAAGGTCAAGGACGGCGAAATGACCAAGATGAGCCTGGCCCAATGGCAAGCCGTGATCGACGTCAACCTCACCGGTGTATTCCTGTGTACCCGTGAAGTGGCGGCAAAAATGGTCGAGCTGAAGAACAGCGGCGCGATCATCAATATCTCGTCGATCTCCCGCGCGGGCAATATCGGCCAGACCAATTATTCCGCCGCCAAGGCCGGCGTCGTCGCCGCCACCGTGACCTGGGCCAGGGAACTGGCGCGTTATGGCATCCGAGTGGCAGGCATCGCGCCAGGTTTCATCGAAACCGAAATGACCCTGGGCATGAAGCCCGACGCCTTGGAAAGAATGACCTCCGCAATCCCGCTCAAGCGCATGGGCAAACCCGAGGAAATTGCCCATTCGGCCGCCTATATCTTCGAGAACGACTACTACACCGGTCGGATCCTGGAGATGGATGGCGGGATGCGCATCTAAACCCACCGCATAACCCATGTGGGAGCGAGCTTGCTCGCGATGGCAGAGTATCAGTCACATCAAGGCTGACTGAACCGACGCCATCGCGAGCAAGCTCGCTCCCACAGGGGATTGTGTTTCAAAGCATCAATCGTCGCTGACGGTGATGTTCGGCATCGCCGGTGACGCGGCTTCCTGCAACACGATCCGCGCGCCGACGTGGCGGGCCAGTTCCTGGTAGACCATGGCGATCTGGCTGTCCGGCTCGGCGATGACGGTCGGCTTGCCGCCGTCGGCCTGTTCACGGATCACCATCGACAGCGGCAGCGAGGCCAACAGCTCGACGCCGTACTGGGTCGCCAGTTTTTCCCCGCCACCTTCGCCGAACAGGTGCTCGGCGTGCCCGCAGTTCGAGCAGATGTGCACGGCCATGTTTTCCACCACGCCCAGCACCGGGATGTTCACCTTGCGGAACATCTCCACACCCTTGCGCGCATCCAGCAGGGCCAGGTCCTGGGGCGTGGTGACAATCACCGCGCCGGCCACCGGGACTTTCTGCGCCAGGGTCAACTGGATATCGCCGGTGCCCGGCGGCATGTCGATCACCAGGTAATCCAGGTCGCCCCAGGCGGTTTGCGTGACCAATTGCAGCAAGGCGCCGGACACCATCGGCCCGCGCCAGACCATTGGCGTATTGTCGTCGGTCAGGAAGGCCATGGACATGACTTCGACGCCGTGGGACTGCAGCGGCACGAACCATTTCTGGTCCTTGACCTGCGGGCGGATACCCTCGGCGATGCCGAACATGATGCCCTGGCTCGGACCGTAGATGTCCGCATCGAGAATCCCCACCTTTGCCCCTTCGCGGGCCAGCGCCAGCGCCAGGTTGGCGGCCGTGGTGGACTTGCCCACGCCGCCCTTGCCCGACGCCACGGCAATCACGTTCTTGACGTTCGCCAACCCCGGCACCTGGGCCTGGGCCTTGTGCGCGGCGATCACGCTGTTGATCTCGACTTTGGCGGCGGCCACGCCGTCCAGGCCTTCGATGGCCATCTGCAGCATTTGCGCCCAACCGTTCTTGAACAGATCGGCGGCATAGCCGATTTCCAGCTGGACGCTGACGCGATCGCCCTGGATATCGATGGCGCGCACGCACCCGGCGCTGACCGGATCCTGGTTCAGGTAGGGGTCGGTGTACTGGCGAAGGACGGTTTCCACCGCTGCGCGATTGACGGCGCTCATGGGCAACTCCGATAGCAAGACTTGAAAACAGGCCGCTATCCTACGCCGCGCATGCTTTTGTGGCGACCCGATTACAGCAGGGCGGACACCTTTTGTGGCGAGGGGATTTATCCCCGCTGGACTGCGCTGCAGTCCCAAAACATTCGATCCCGATCAGCCTGACTCACCGAGGCGCCAGGTTTTGGGGTCGCTTCGCAACCCAGCGGGGATAAATCCCCTCGCCACAAACAGGCCAGCGGGGTGAAATATATTTCCCGGCGCTTTATAGTGGCCGACCTCCGTTTCATCAAGTAGCCGAGCCCCATGTCCGAGCCACGCAAGATCCTCGTCACCAGCGCCCTGCCCTATGCCAATGGTTCGATTCACCTTGGCCATATGCTGGAATACATCCAGACCGATATGTGGACGCGCTTCCAGAAACATCGCGGCAACCAATGTATTTATGTCTGCGCCGACGACGCCCACGGTTCGGCCATCATGCTTCGCGCGGAAAAGGAAGGCATTACCCCGGAACAACTGATCGCCAATGTCCAGGCTGAACACAGCGCCGACTTTGCCGAGTTCCTGGTGGATTTCGACAACTTCCACTCCACTCACGCCGAAGAAAACCGTGAGCTGTCGAGCCAGATCTACCTGAAGCTGCGTGATGCCGGGCATATCTCCACCCGTTCGGTCACCCAATATTTCGACCCGGAAAAGAAGATGTTCCTGGCCGACCGCTTCATCAAGGGCACCTGCCCGAAATGCGGCACCGAAGACCAGTACGGCGACAACTGCGAAAAATGCGGCGCCACCTACGCCCCGACTGACTTGAAAGACCCGAAGTCGGCAATTTCCGGCGCTACCCCGGTGCTCAGGGACTCCCAGCATTTCTTCTTCAAGCTGCCTGACTTCCAGCAGATGCTGCAGACCTGGACCCGCAGCGGCACGCTGCAGGACGCGGTCGCCAACAAGCTCGCCGAGTGGCTCGATTCGGGCTTGCAGGAGTGGGACATTTCCCGCGATGCGCCGTACTTCGGCTTCGAGATTCCCGGTGAACCCGGCAAATATTTCTACGTGTGGCTGGACGCGCCGATCGGCTACATGGCCAGTTTCAAGAATCTTTGCGACCGTACACCGGAGCTGGACTTCGATGCGTTCTGGGCCAAGGACTCCACCGCCGAGGTGTATCACTTCATCGGCAAGGACATCGTCAACTTCCACGCGCTGTTCTGGCCGGCCATGCTCGAAGGTGCCGGTTTCCGCAAGCCGACCGGTATCAATGTCCATGGCTACCTGACCGTCAACGGCCAGAAAATGTCCAAGTCCCGCGGCACCTTCATCAAGGCGCGCACCTACCTGGATCACCTGTCGCCGGAATACCTGCGCTACTACTACGCGGCCAAGCTCGGCCGTGGCGTCGACGACCTGGACCTGAACCTCGAAGACTTCGTGCAGAAGGTCAACTCCGACCTGGTGGGCAAGGTCGTCAACATTGCCAGCCGTTGCGCCGGCTTCATCCATAAGGGCAACGCCGGTGTACTGGTGGCCGGGAACGCCGCGCCGGAACTGACCGACGCCTTCCTGGCCGCCGCGCCAAGCATCGCCGACGCCTACGAGAACCGCGACTTCGCCCGTGCCATGCGCGAGATCATGGCCCTGGCCGACCGCGCCAATGCCTGGATTGCCGACAAGGCACCGTGGTCGCTGGCCAAGCAGGAAGGCAAGCAGGACGAAGTCCAGGCCATCTGCGCCCTGGGCATCAACCTGTTCCGCCAGCTGGTGATTTTCCTCAAGCCGGTGCTGCCGTTGCTGGCCGCCGATGCCGAGGCGTTCCTCAACGTTGCGCCGCTGACCTGGACCGATCACCAGACCCTGCTGAGCAACCATCAGTTGAACGAGTTCAAGCCGTTGATGACCCGCATCGACGCCACCAAGGTCCAGGCCATGATCGACGCGTCCAAGGAAGACCTGGCCGCCAGCCAGACCGATACCGGCGGCCCGAGCGGCAACGGTGAGTTGGCCAAGGACCCGCTGTCGCCGGAAATCGACTTCGACGCCTTCGCTGCGGTCGACCTGCGCGTGGCACTGATCGTCAAGGCCGAGGCCGTGGAAGGGGCGGACAAACTGCTGCGCCTGACCCTGGACATCGGCGATGAACAACGCAACGTGTTCTCCGGCATCAAGAGCGCCTACCCGGACCCGGCCAAGCTTGAAGGTCGGTTGACGATGATGATCGCCAACCTCAAGCCACGCAAAATGCGTTTCGGTATCTCCGAGGGCATGGTGATGGCGGCGGGCCCCGGCGGTGAAGAGATCTACTTGCTGAGTCCGGACAGCGGCGCCAAGCCGGGCCAACGGATCAAATAATCCGATCGCGTACGGCACCGATCCCACAGTCGCCTCCCAGCGACTGTGGGATTTTCATATCTGGCCCACCCTCACGGCGTACCGGATAATGCCTAACCTTGCTTACAGGCTCCTCGTCACCAACGGACCATGACCGACATCCTCCTCTCCCTGTTCAGCGCCGCCCTGATCAACAACCTTGTGTTGCAATGGCCGCTGGGCATCGATCCGCTGCTAGAGGCCAAGGGCAGGCGCCAAGTCCACGCCTTGGGTCTGGCGACGGCGTGCCTGATGCTAATGGTCGGGACCTTCGGTTATATGGTCGACGCGTGGCTGTTGGCTCCGACACACCTGACATCGCTCCGGTTATTCGCCTGGCTGCCGCTGAGCGTGCTGCTGATCGCGCCGTTGCTGCGCCTGCTGGCGCGCCGGCTGCCCTCACTGCCGTTCGATGGCTTGTGGCCGCTGTTGCTCGGCAATGCCGGTGTCCTCGGTGTCGCGTTGCTCAACGGACGAAGTGATCAGGGGCTGGGGTCTGCGATGGCTTTCAGCTTGGGCGCCGGGTTGGGCTTCTGGTGGGTGCTGAGCCTGTTCGACGACTTGCGCCAGCGTACCTTCAACAATGATATTCCCCTGCCCTTCCGGGGCCTGCCGATTCAGTTGATCAGCGCCGGATTGATGGCGGTGGCCTTCCTCGGATTACGCGGGCTGGTCAAGACATGAACCTGATCCAAAGTATCGACGCCCTGCTGCCGCAGACCCAATGCGGCAAATGCGGCCATCCCGGCTGCAAGCCCTACGCCGAAGGCATCGCACAAGGCGAGCCGATCAACAAATGCCCCCCCGGCGGCGATGAAACCATCGCGGCCCTGGCCGAGCTGATGAAAGTGCCCGTGCTGGAACTGGACGCCAGTCGCGGCTCAGCGCCGGCGCAGATCGCCTTTATCCGTGAGGCCGAGTGCATCGGTTGCACCAAATGCATCCAGGCCTGCCCGGTGGACGCGATTGTCGGCGCGGCAAAACTGATGCACACCGTCCTCATCGACGAATGCACCGGCTGCGATCTCTGCGTGGCGCCTTGCCCGGTGGACTGCATTGAAATGCGGCCACTGCCGATGGAGACCGTGCTGCCGGTCGTCGGCGGCCTGGCCTTCAGCATCGAAGCGCTGCAAGCGCGTGCCGCCAAGCGCAACCACGCCCGCCAGCGCTTTGAACAGCGCAACGCGCGTCTGCGTCGCGAAGAGGAGCAGCGTCAGGCCGAGCGCCTGGCGCGGGTCCAGCGCAACGCTCAGGCTCAAGCCCAGCCCCTGGATCCGGTGCAAGCCGCGCTGGAGCGAGTGCGCGCGCAAAAAGCCGCCAGTGCCGATGCCGCGTTGAAGAAGGCCAAGATCGACCTGGCCATGAGCCGGGCACAACTGAACAAATCCTTGAAGGCGTTCGGCCATCCGCCCACGTTCGAGCAGCAGTCGCAATTGATCGTCCTGCAACGCCAGTTCGAAGCGGCGGAACAGGCGCTGGCCCAACTGGAGAGCACTACGCCGCCAGCCGCTGCCCCAGCTCCTGCGCCGATAAACGACGCCGATCTCAAGCGGGCCAAGATCCAACTGGCGATGCGTCGCGCCGAGCTTGCCAAGGCCCGGGCCGCCTCCGCTTCGGATGAGCAATTGAAAGCGCTGGAGCAAGCCGTGGAAGACGCCGAACGGCAGGTGGCCGCCCATGCCGCTTCCTGAGCCGCTGGATGAGCGACTGCGACAGGCGATGGGCCGGGTATTACTGGCGACCCTGCCGGGCGTGCTGGCCTTGATGTGGGTTTATGGCTGGGGCGTGATATTCAATCTGCTACTGTCCGGCCTCACCGCACTGGCGGTCGAGGCGCTGGTACTGCGTTTGCGACGCCGCCCACTCAAACCGGCACTGGGCGATGGTAGCGCACTGGTCAGCGCCACCTTGTTGGCCGTTGCCCTGCCGGCCTATAGCCCGTGGTGGCTGACGGTCACAGCGACCGCCTGCGCCTTGTTGTTTGGCAAACATGTGTGGGGCGGGGTCGGCAGCAATCCGTTCAATCCGGCCATGCTGGGATACGCCTTGGTCCTGTTGGCATTCCCCCAACACATGAGCCAATGGCCGACGCTTCATGGCATCGGCCTGGGCGACGGGTTGCGGCACGTTGCTGGCATTGCCCAGGCACCCGACGGATGGGCTGGCGCCACTGCGCTGGACAGCCTGCAAATCAATCGAAGCCTGACCATCGACGAACTGTTTGCCAGTGACCCGGCGTTCGGTCGTTGGGGTGGGCGTGGTGTCGAGTGGGTCAACCTGGCCTTCCTCGCTGGCGGCCTGTTTCTGCTGCAACAACGCGTGTTCAGTTGGCACGCCCCGGTGGGCATGCTTGTCAGCCTGTTTACTGTGAGCCTGTTGTGCTGGAACGGGTCTGGCTCCGACTCCCACGGCTCGCCGCTGTTTCACCTGTTGACCGGCGCGACCATGCTGGGCGCGTTTTTTATCGTGACCGAGCCCGTGTCCGGGGCCAGGACGCCGCTTGCGCGGTTGTTGTTCGGCGCAGGCGCGGGGTTGCTGGTCTATCTGATTCGCACCTGGGGCGGCTTCCCGGATGGCGTGGCGTTTGCGGTGCTGTTGATGAACCTCGGTGTCCCGGCACTGGACCGCTTCGTCGAGGCGCGGCAAAGACGGTCGCCGACATGAAGAAAACCGCGGGCATTGCGATCCTGACCTTGCTGGCCGGCCTCGGTATCGGCGCCACGTACCTTGTGCAGATCAATACCACCGCGCGCATCGAAGCCCAGCGGCAAATCATCGCCAACAGAACGTTGCTCGACGTGTTGCCAGCCGGCCAATATGACAACCAGCCACTCGCGCAGTCTGTTGTCGCAGCCCCTGTGGTATTGCCCCACAGCACGCTGCTGAACGGTTACCTGGCGACCCGCGGCGGCCAGCCCACGGCTGTGCTCTTGCGCAGTCAGGCACTGGGTTATGAAGGCAGTATCGAATTATTGGTCGCCATCGACCCCACCGGCCGACTGCTGGGCGTGAAGACCCTGCGCCAGTCGGAAACCCCCGGCCTGGGCGCGGCGATCGCCGGTTGGCCGAACAGCTGGCTACAGATGTTCCAGGGCAAGACGCGCCAGGCGCCAACGGATGAAGGTTGGGCCTTGAAGAAGGACCAGGGCCAATTCGATCAACTGGCTGGCGCGACGGTGACGTCCCGGGCAGTCCTTGAAGCGGTCCACGATGCGCTGCGTTACTTCGACGAGCACACGGTTCAATTGACCGGAGCGATAGAGCATGATTAAGCCTGCGTCCTGGTCCCGCGGCCTCGTGCTCGTTCCCCTGGTAGGCGCCAGCGACTCGTTGGTCAATGCGCTGGCCCTATGGGTTGCCTGGGTTTTGATCAGCCTCGCCCACGGCTCGGCAATGACATTTTTAAGGACACGCCTCTCAGTCCGCCAGCAACTCCTCGCATCCATCGTCCTGGCAGCCACAATGACCGCTTGCGCAGACTTGCTGGCACAAGCCTGGATGTTGGAACGGCACGACGCGTTGAGTTTGTATATCGGATGGATCGCGCTGAGCTGCGTGACACTGGAACGCCTGACAGTCGTCGAGACCCGCATGCTTGCTTATCTCAGGCTGGCGGGACAATTCGGCCTGCTGATCACCAGCCTGGGCGCTCTGCGCGAGATGATCGGCGCAGGCGTCCCATTGGCCCTGCTCGTCCCCGGCGGATTCATCCTGCTCGGCCTGTTGCTCGCCGCCTACCAAGCTTGGACTTCCACTCCGCCCCGTTCACCCCTAGAGGAAAAGCCGCGCCCATGAACGCCGCAAAACGCCTGGAAATATTTCGTCGCTTTCATGAAGACAACCCGGAGCCGAAGACCGAACTGGCCTACTCCTCTCCGTTCGAGCTGCTGATCGCGGTAATTCTGTCGGCCCAATCCACCGATGTTGGCGTCAACAAGGCTACGGCCAAATTGTTTCCTGTGGCCAATACGCCACAAGCGATCCATGCCCTGGGCGTCGAAGGGCTGTCCGAATACATCAAGACCATCGGGCTGTTCAACAGCAAGGCAAAAAACGTGATCGAGACCTGTCGCCTGCTGATCGAGCGCCACGGCGGCGAGATCCCCCAGACCCGCGAAGAGCTGGAAGCCCTTCCGGGCGTCGGCCGCAAGACTGCGAACGTGGTGCTCAATACCGCTTTCCGGCAATTGACGATGGCAGTCGACACGCACATTTTCCGCGTCAGTAACCGAACTGGACTGGCCCCGGGCAAGGACGTAGTAGAAGTGGAAAAGAAGCTGATGAAATTCGTTCCCAAGGAATACCTCCTGGATTCCCATCATTGGCTGATCCTGCATGGACGTTACGTCTGCCTGGCGCGCAAGCCCCGTTGCGGGAGCTGCCGGATCGAAGACCTGTGCGAGTACAAGCACAAGACATCCGACGATTGATGCGCTATTGCTTTTGTTTATCCGTCGATTGAAAAAATCTTTTTTACCCGCCGGTGGTTTATCGCTATAAGGAGCGCGAATGGCAGTCTTAGCCTGGAGCCGAACCCATGAGTACTGGCAAAGAACAACTGGATGTAGAAGACGATTTCATCGCCGTTGAGGCTGACGACGCGGAACCGGTGGTGGTGGAAGTGGCAAAAACCAACCTGAGCAAACGCCGCACCATCGATAACCTCCTGGAAGAGCGTCGCTTGCAGAAGCAACTGGCCGATTACGATTTTGACCTCTGACACGTAAAAGCCTCCCTGGTGGAGGCTTTTTACCGTGTGCCTGTGGCCCTGAACTCAGACCAATCCATTTCGCTGGGCCAATTCGATCAGGTCGACCAGCGAGCGGGCGTTGAGTTTCAACAACAGGCGGGTCTTGTAGGTGCTGACGGTCTTGTTGCTCAGGAACATCGCGTCCGCTATTTCCTTATTGGTTTTTCCGCGAGCCAGTTGCTGCAGGACCATCATTTCTCTCCCGGACAAACGGTTCACCATCTCGGACTCACTGGCATTGCCAAGACTTGAACGTACCGTGTGCAGCGCCTGGTTGGGAAAGTAACTGTAACCCGACAGCACGGCCTTTATTGCACTTAACAACTCGGTCAGGTCCTGTTGTTTGCAAACATAGCCCGCTGCCCCCGTCTGCATGCAACGCATCGAAAAATGCCCGGGAGCCTGGGACGTCAATACCAATACTTTCAAGGGTGAAGGATTGACGGTCAGGCGTGCGATGACTTCCAACCCATCCAACTTCGGAATTCCAATATCCAGGATAACGATATCGGGCATTTGTTCCCGGGCAATCTGTAATGCATCAACGCCATTATCCGTTTCGGCGATAACTTCATATCCATGACGCTCCATTAGTAAACGTACAGCAAGACGAATGACGGGGTGATCATCCACGATCAGCACTTTATTCATGGGCAAATCCAATTTCGCTGTTCGAATTTTTAGAGCATGCACAATAGCCTAGTCATTTTCCCTTGGCATGCCGCTCCCCCTGAGCGCTCGCAGCGAAAGACATAACCTACAAACATCACAGAAAATTCCTACAAATAATCCGCAAAATAATGTGGCATGAATTTTCCGAAAAAATCGAAGCGGCGAATCTGACGCACCGACCCTCCTATGAATGACGCGACCTTTCCTGCACAACAAAACACATTTCAGTTCACATCGACAACATATTCATAAAAAGTAACTGATTTATTTATAGACAAACGGTAAAAATCTCACTCAATCGAATCAGCTTCTGTATAAAAAGAATGGCTCAACACCCTCGACTTAAAAGACATCATTGCGCTTTTTTGGCCAGGCTGTTTTGTTTAGAGCCAACACATCAAACCCATTCGATTAAAACTTCAATCACCGAGCATAAAATTATCCATGAGCACTTATTATGAACACCACTCAAAGAACCATTACCAACCCCATGACGTTGATTGCCATACTGGCAACGTTATCAGAAACATCCGCAGCGATAGCCTTGCCCTTCCTGGATGATGAAGATCGTGAATGCTATATCTGGTTCCTGATCGGTTTTCCTTTTTACTTGTCGCTGCTGTTTTTTCTCACACTCAACTTTAATTACCGTTCTCTGTATACCCCTTCGGACCTTCATAAAAGCAAACACCTCAAAAAGACCACGAACGGCTCCGCCGGCCGACGCGGCCATGCATTACGTCGAGGGAGGAAAAACCAGCGTCATTTGATGCGTCTTCGTCGGAGAAGAAAACCGTGACCCTGTTCGACGGACAAAAAAACGGCCTGCTCATGGCAGGCCGTTTTTCATTGAACCGGATCAGATCAGAACAGCTTGCGACCCTTGTTCGCCGCGATACGCATACGCAAGGCGTTGAGCTTGATGAAACCGGCCGCGTCGGCCTGGTTGTAGGCACCGCCGTCTTCTTCGAAGGTCGCGATGTTGGCATCGAACAGCGAATCGTCGGACTTGCGCCCGGTCACGATCACGTTGCCCTTGTACAACTTCAGGCGCACGACACCGTTCACGTTGACCTGGGAGGCATCGATCATCTGTTGCAGCATCAGACGCTCCGGGCTCCACCAGTAGCCGGTGTAGATCAGGCTGGCGTACTTGGGCATCAACTCGTCCTTCAAGTGAGCCACTTCGCGATCCAGGGTGATCGATTCGATCGCCCGGTGAGCGCGCAGCATGATGGTGCCGCCTGGGGTTTCGTAGCAGCCACGGGACTTCATGCCGACATAACGGTTCTCGACGATGTCCAGGCGACCGATGCCATGCTCGCCGCCGATACGGTTCAGGGTCGCGAGCACGGTGGCCGGGCTCATTTCCACGCCGTCCAGCGCGACGATGTCACCGTTGCGGTAGGTCAGTTCCAGGTATTGCGGGGTATCAGGAGCCTTCTCAGGGGAGACGGTCCAGCGCCACATGTCTTCTTCGTGCTCGGTCCAGGTGTCTTCCAGCACGCCGCCTTCATAGGAGATGTGCAGCAGGTTGGCATCCATCGAGTACGGCGATTTCTTCTTGCCGTGGCGCTCGATCGGAATCGCATGCTTCTCGGCGTAGTCCATCAGTTTTTCACGGGACAGCAGGTCCCACTCACGCCACGGGGCGATGACTTTCACGCCGGGCTTGAGGGCATAGGCACCCAGTTCGAAACGCACCTGGTCGTTACCTTTACCGGTGGCGCCATGGGAAATGGCGTCAGCGCCGGTTTCGTTGGCGATTTCGATCAGGCGCTTGGCAATCAGCGGACGGGCGATGGAGGTACCTAGCAGATACTCGCCTTCGTAAACGGTGTTGGCGCGGAACATCGGGAACACGAAGTCACGGACGAACTCTTCGCGCAGGTCATCGATGTAGATTTCTTTGACGCCCATGGCCTGGGCCTTGGCGCGTGCAGGCTCGACTTCTTCGCCCTGCCCCAGGTCCGCGGTGAAGGTCACCACTTCGCAGTTATAAGTGTCCTGCAGCCACTTGAGGATCACCGAAGTGTCCAGGCCGCCGGAATACGCCAGAACGACCTTGTTTACGTCCGCCATGCCATCACTCCACGGGTTGTACGGAAAGCCGGGAAGTCTAACGTCCAGCGCGGATAATTTACAGAGGCGCGACAGCTTATGACGACGAAGCGACAGATTATGTCGATTGAGCGACGATCAGGACGGGGTCAGGAAGTGCGTGCAGTTGCCGCGGCAGGCGCAGCCGTCTTGGCCGGAGCAACCGGCGTCGGTGCCTTGCCCGGCGCAGCAGCGGGCGCCACGGCAGGAGTAGCTGGCGCTGGCGCGGCTGTTGGTGGCTGAGGAGCCGGGGCCTGGGTAGCCGCTACACGCTCGAGCTGAACGACGACACGGCGATTCTTGGCCCGATTGGCTGCGTTGGTGTTGGGAACCAGCGGATAGCGCTCGCCGTGGAAACGCACGGTAAATTGGGACTCCTGGAAACCGTTGGCCTTGAAGAAATCCATGACCGCCAGCGCACGACGACGTGACAACTCCCGGTTGGTCAGACGATTGCCGCTGTTGTCGGAATGGCCGTCAAGCTCGACATGATTGACGCTCGGGTCAGCCTTGATGAAGTCGAGCATGACCTGCAACTGGGCCTTGGCCTGGGCGTCGAGCTCAACCCCCTCGCCCGGAAAACCGATCTGGATCTGCTTGATCTGCTCGAAGTTCTTCGGCAACAGTTTCGCTACACAGCCCTGGTAATCGTTGAACGCCTTGTTAAAGCGCACAGGCAGCAGCCGGACTTCGGATACGCGCCCATCCTCGGTATTGCGTCGAATCACCGGACTGCGTCCCTCCATCAGCCCGCTGATCAGACGGCCCGCCTGTATTTGGGAGCTATTGAACAACACGTCGCCACTGCCGATCCGGACCGAGCCCAGATTGATGTCGCCCCGTCCCGGCTGCCACGGCGCCGCAGCCGCCAACAACGTCGCGGAGCCACCACCGAGCATCGGGTTATACGCCTTGAGCCGGAACGTAGCCTGCTCGCCCGCCTTGCGCACGAATTCGCCGCTGCCAAAATCGGTGATCGGCTGACTCAGCCGGCACTCGAACTTGTCACCTTCGACCGTCCACTCAATGCTCTCCAGACGGGTCTGGAAAGTGAGCGCCATCGCAGGAAGGCTGGCAAACACACTGAGCAAGGCTAGATAACGCTGGCGCACGGGAGGCTCCACTGGCTTTTATACGGAAATCGAAAACGCTGGGCATGCCGTTTGGCCGAGACAAGGCACAAAATCGCGGCACACCTGAAGGGGCTATCGGTAACTTGCGGCAAAACTTGATAGCGGGTGCCCGGATCAGTCTTTTCCGGTAGCATTCCCCGGAGATTTACCCGCCTGGAAGCCCCCCATGTCCGACCGCCTGACCCTGCTGCGTCCCGACGACTGGCATATTCATCTTCGCGATGGTGCTGTGTTGACCCATACCGTCGCCGATGTCGCGCGCACTTTTGGCCGCGCCATCATCATGCCCAACCTGGTTCCGCCCGTGCGCAACGCCGCCGAGGCCGATGGCTATCGCCAGCGCATCCTGGCCGCGCGCCCGGCCGGCAGCCGCTTCGAACCGCTGATGGTGCTTTACCTCACCGACCGCACCCAACCCGAGGAAATACGCGAGGCCAAGGCCAGCGGTTTCGTGCACGCGGCCAAGTTGTACCCGGCCGGCGCTACGACCAATTCGGATTCCGGCGTCACCAGCATCGACAAGATCTTCCCGGCGCTGGAGGCGATGGCCGAAGTCGGCATGCCGTTGTTGATCCACGGCGAAGTGACCCGGGGCGATGTCGATGTGTTCGACCGCGAGAAAATCTTCATCGACGAGCACATGCGCCGCGTCGTCGAGCGTTTCCCGACCCTCAAGGTTGTGTTCGAGCACATCACCACGGGCGATGCCGTGCAGTTCGTCAACGAGGCCCCGGCCAACGTTGGCGCAACCATCACCGCCCATCACCTGCTGTACAACCGCAACCACATGTTGGTGGGCGGGATCCGGCCACACTTCTATTGCCTGCCGATCCTCAAGCGCAACACCCATCAGGAAGCCTTGCTGGACGCGGCCACCAGCGGCAGCGCCAAGTTTTTCCTCGGCACCGACTCGGCACCCCACGCCCAGCACGCCAAGGAAGCGGCCTGCGGTTGCGCCGGCTGCTACACCGCCTACGCCGCCATCGAGATGTACGCCGAGGCGTTCGAGCAGCGCAACGCCCTGGACAAGCTCGAAGGCTTCGCCAGCCTGCACGGCCCACGCTTCTATGGGCTGCCGGTGAACACCGATCGTATTACCCTGGTCCGCGACGAGTGGACCGCCCCTGCCAGCCTGCCGTTTGGCGAGCAGACTGTCATCCCGCTGCGCGCCGGTGAAAAACTGCGCTGGCGCCTGCTGGAGGAAAACGCGTGAGTGAAGATCATTTCGACGACGAACTGGACGGCAATGGCGGCTCGGGCGGCCCTCGCCACCCCATGGCTGCCCGCTTCCGGGGTTATCTGCCGGTTGTGGTCGACGTAGAAACCGGTGGTTTCAACTCAGCCACCGATGCGCTGCTGGAAATCGCCGCGACGACCATTGGCATGGACGAGAAAGGCTTTGTCTTCCCCGACCACACCTATTTCTTCCGGGTCGAACCGTTCGAAGGCGCCAACGTTGAAGCAGCCGCCCTGGAGTTCACCGGGATCAAGCTCGATCATCCGTTGCGCATGGCGGTCAGCGAAGAAACCGCCCTGACCGACATCTTCCGTGGCGTGCGCAAGGCGCTGAAAGCCAACGGTTGCAAGCGAGCGATCCTGGTCGGTCATAACAGCAGCTTCGACCTGGGCTTCCTCAACGCCGCCGTTGCACGCCTGGACATGAAGCGCAATCCGTTTCACCCGTTCTCCAGCTTCGACACCGCGACCCTGGCGGGCCTGGCATACGGCCAGACGGTATTGGCCAAGGCCTGTCAGGCGGCCGACATCGATTTCGATGGCCGCGAAGCCCACTCGGCCCGCTACGACACCGAAAAGACCGCCGAGCTGTTTTGCGGCATCGTCAACCGGTGGAAGGAGATGGGTGGCTGGCAGGATTTCGACGACTGATATAGAGCTAGGCTTAGCTCTTTTTGTGGCGAGGGGATTTATCCCCGCTGGGTCGCGAAGCGGCCCCAAACCTGCCAACTGGGTGTGGCGGACTCACCTTTTTGGGACTGCTGCGCAGTCCAGCGGGGATAAATCCCCTCGCCACAGTATGTATTCAGCCACCCATAAAAAAACCGGCCCATCGAGGGCCGGTTTTTTTATGCCGCGGTTGTGCTTACAGCTTGTCGCCGTGCTCACCCAGGTAAGCGGCTACGCCTTCAGGCGATGCAGTCATACCCTTGTCGCCTTTTTTCCAGTTGGCCGGGCAGACTTCGCCGTGCTCTTCGTGGAATTGCAGGGCGTCGACCAGGCGGATCAGCTCTTCCATGTTACGGCCCAGCGGCAGGTCGTTGATGATCTGCGAACGAACGACACCTTTGTCGTCGATCAGGAACGCGCCACGGAAGGCCACGCCGCCTTCGGACTCAACGTCGTAGGCCTTGGCGATTTCGTGCTTCATGTCGGCAGCCATGGTGTATTTCACCGGGCCGATACCACCGGCGTTGATAGCGGTGTTGCGCCAGGCGTTGTGGGTGAAATGCGAGTCGATCGAAACAGCGATCACTTCCACGTTGCGCGCCTTGAAGTCGTCCATACGGTGATCCAGGGCGATCAACTCGGACGGGCAGACGAAGGTGAAGTCCAGCGGGTAGAAGAACACCAGGCCGTATTTGCCTTTGATGGCCGAGGACAGGGTGAAGCTGTCGACGATTTCGCCGTTGCCGAGGACGGCGGGAACGGTGAAGTCAGGGGCTTGTTTGCCTACGAGTACGCTCATTGGATATCTCCTGGTGTAGTAACGTGAAAACAAGGTCCGCGCCAGCCTGCCACCTCCAGGCGACAGCCCTGTGACACGAACCCGGTTCGCAAGGACCGACCATCATACACCGCACGTTTGGACTGTCCTCAACGGTTTTTCCACGGCATCGAAAATCTGTTGCGCATGATCGACTCTCCAACCGAAAACCGTTCGTCAGCCCGAAGCAAAGGTGATGAAAGAGTCCTAGAAACCATTTTGACAATCATTCTCGTTAACATTAAGATCCGTCTCAATTGAGTCACAACCAGCGACGGTTCTCACTTATGTATGTATGCCTCTGCACTGGCGTCACCGACGGGCAAATCCGCGAAGCGATCTATGAAGGTTGCTGCAGCTATCGCGAAGTCCGCCAGGCCACCGGCGTAGCCAGCCAATGCGGTAAATGCGCCTGCCTCGCCAAGGAAGTGGTGCGTGAAACCCTCGCCAAAGTACAGACCGCCCAGGCCTCGATCCCTTATCCGGTAGAATTTACTGCCGCATAAATCCAGCTTTTTGAAGAACCGGACTCAATGTCCGGTTTTTTTATGCCTGTAAATCAAATGGTTAGGTGCCAGACGCGGAACTCAAACATTCTTATTCCGATTAATTTTCATTTATTATTCAAATACTTAGGTTTGACACCGGTAAATGCGCGGCTCAAACTCTGCCTTATACACAGCTATTACAGGGCAGGCCGTTACCATGAAAGGCGACATCACAGTCATCCAGCATCTCAACAAGATCCTCGCCAATGAGCTGGTCGCGATCAATCAATACTTCCTGCATGCGCGCATGTATGAAGATTGGGGCCTGAACAAGCTGGGCAAGCACGAGTACCACGAATCCATCGACGAGATGAAACACGCGGACAAGCTGATCAAGCGAATCCTGTTCCTCGAGGGCCTGCCAAACGTCCAGGATCTTGGCAAGCTGCACATCGGTGAACATACCCGCGAAATGCTTGAATGCGACCTGCGTATCGAACGCACTGGCCACGCCGACCTCAAAGCAGCCATCGCCCACTGCGAAAGCGTCGGCGACTTCGGCAGCCGCGAACTGCTCGAAGATATTCTCGAATCCGAAGAAGAACACATCGACTGGCTGGAAACCCAACTGGGCCTGATCGACAAAGTGGGTCTTGAGAACTACCTGCAATCGCAGATGGGCGAAGAATAAGCTTCCCCAGAAGCAAGCCACTAAAAAGCCCCGCCCTTTTTCGAGGCGCGGGGCTTTTTGTTGCCCGAATTTCAAACCACTGAAATCCACAAGGGTTCGTGTTCACCACAACCGGGGTAATGAACAGAACCTCATGATCAGGCTTCGGACTTGTTCGCCGCTGCTGCTTCAACAGCTGCCTTGATCGTGGTTTGCAGAGAACCGTCAGCCGCCATCTCGGTCATGATGTCGCTACCACCGATCAGCTCACCACCCACCCACAGCTGTGGGAAGGTTGGCCAGTTGGCGTACTTTGGCAGGTTGGCGCGGATTTCCGGGTTCTGCAGGATGTCCACGTAGGCGAACTTCTCGCCACACGCCATCACCGCCTGAGCAGCCTTGGCCGAGAAGCCGCATTGCGGGGCATTCGGCGAGCCTTTCATGTAAAGCAGGATAGTGTTGTTGGCAATCTGGTCTTTGATCGTTTCGATGATATCCACGGAGCACCTCGGCTTGAACTTTGCGACTACAGATGTCGACACGGTGGCGCATTGTAACGGAAAGCCGAGCACCCTGCTCGGTCCGCCCCAGGGACAATTTTACGCAGCCGCGACCTTCACCGGAACCCCGTTGAGCGCCGCATTCCCGGACAGCTCATCAAGCTGACAGTCATCCGTCAGGTCGTTGGCACTGGAACCGGGTTGCCCGCTGGCGATGGTCATCTGTACACCCGGGCGGGCGTGGCCCCAGCCGTGTGGCAGGCTGACCACGCCTTTCATCATGTCCTGGCTGCCCTGCACTTCCACTTCAATCATGCCTACGCGAGAACTGACCTTCACCCGCTGCCCATCGACAAGGCCTCGGCTGGCAAGATCGTCCGGGTGCATCAGCAACTGGTGGCGCGGCTTGCCTTTCACCAGCCGATGAAAATTATGCATCCAGGAATTGTTGCTGCGCACATGACGACGGCCAATCATCAATAGCTCGTCGGACGCTGGCGGCGGCAACGCGGCAAAACGTGCCAGGTCGGCGAGGATCACCGCTGGCGCCGCCTGTACCCGACCGTTTTCGGTTTTCAACCGGGAAGCCAGGTTGGGCTTGAGCGCACCGAGATCGATGCCGTGGGGATGATCGAACAGCGTCGCCAGGGATAATTTGTGCGGCGATGCATCCCCGTACGCACCCGCCCGCAGGCCGAAATCGATCATCTGCGCGGGCGGCATGGTCGGCTTGAGTTCCTTGCCAGTCCGGCCAGCAAAGGCTTTTGCCAGGCCAACGAAGATCTCCCAATCGTGCAATGCACCTTCGGGCTTGGGCAGGATCGCTCGGTTGAAACGAGTAACGTTGCGCACCGCGAACAGATTGAAGGTGGTGTCGTAATGATCGTTTTCCAACGCTGAAGTCGATGGCAGGATCAAGTCGGCGTAGCGCGTGGTCTCGTTGATGTACAGGTCAATGCTGACCATGAACTCAAGTCCGTCCAACGCCTGTTCGAGCTGTCGCCCGTTGGGCGTGGACAAGACCGGATTGCCGGCCACGGTCACCAGTGCGCGGATCTGTCCTTCGCCCTCGGTGAGCATTTCTTCGGCAAGGGCCGAGACGGGCAGCTCGCCAGCATATTCGGGGCGCCCGGATACCCGGCTTTGCCAGCGATTGAAATGGCCGCCCGAGGTGGTCGCCACCAGGTCAACCGCCGGCTCGGTGCACAGCGCACCGCCCACCCGATCGAGGTTGCCGGTGACCAGGTTGATCAGTTGGATCAGCCAATGGCACAGCGTGCCGAAAGCCTGGGTTGAAACCCCCATCCGCCCGTAACACACCGCCGACGGCGCGGCGGCGAAATCCCGGGCCAACTGACGGATCTTTGCGGCCGGAACGGCACAGAGAGGGCTCATCGCCTCGGCGGTAAAGGTTGCAACGGCCTGGCGCACTTCGTCGAGGCCATCCACCGGTAAATGGCTGTCGCGGGTCAAGCCTTCGCTGAACAGTGTGTTGAGCAAGCCAAACAGCAGCGCGGCGTCGCCACCAGGACGTACGAAGATGTGCTGGTTGGCGATGGCCGCTGTCTCGCTGCGCCGAGGATCAACCACCACAACCTGGCCGCCACGGGCCTGGATCGCCTTCAGGCGCTTCTCCACGTCCGGTACGGTCATGATGCTGCCATTGGAGGCCAGCGGATTACCGCCCAGGATCAACATGAAGTCGGTGTGGTCGATGTCCGGGATGGGCAGGAGCAAACCATGCCCATACATCAGATGGCTGGTGAGGTGATGGGGCAACTGGTCCACCGAGGTCGCCGAGAAGCGGCTGCGGGTCTTCAACAGGCCCAGGAAATAATTGCTGTGGGTCATCAGCCCATAATTGTGCACGCTGGGATTACCCTGGTAGACCGCCACCGCGTTCTGGCCGTGACGCTCTTGAATGCTCGCGAGGCGATCAGCCACCAATGCGAAGGCTTCTTCCCAGGCAATCGGCTGCCACTCGCTGCCGACCCGCCGCATCGGCTGGCGCAACCGGTCCGGATCGTTCTGGATGTCCTGCAGGGCCACGGCCTTGGGGCAGATGTGGCCACGGCTGAAACTGTCCAGCGGATCGCCCTTGATCGAAGTGATCGCCAGGCCCTGGCCTTCTGTTTCAGTGGTTTCGAGGGTCAGGCCGCAGATGGCCTCGCACAGGTGGCACGCACGGTGGTGAAGAGTCTTGGTCATGGCCAGTCTCTGTTTTATTCGTGGCGGGCATTGTTGGCCGCGGGAGCAAAACTATGGCCCGTGATCCTCCACAGCGCCAGCGACGTTCGTCCCGTGAATCGCCGGGCATCAGGCCCGCCGATGAAGCGGCGTCAGGGCTGTTCGGGCGGCGGCGCCAGCAACTGGATTTCCTCGATGGTCTCCACCTGCTCCTGGGCGATGGGCACCCCGGTCAATTCGCCGATCAATCGCCAATGTTCGTCGAGCCCACTGCTGATGGTGGCCATGCGGTCGATCATTCGCCGGCCAGCGGCCTTGGTCACTTCGTCATCACTGCGCAACAATTCGAATGACATGGACGTCACCGAAGCGGTGAGGTGCGTCAGGGAGCGTGCCGTCAGCCCCAGCAATTCCATCAGTTGTTGCTCTTTCAAATCCATTTCGGGGCTCCTGCATCTCGGGATTCATTTATAACCCAGCCCCCTGCATTAGGAAATATTTCACGTCAGACAACAGACAGGCGCGCCAAAGACTGGCCTCCACAATCGCTCGCCAGATAGACAGCCACCCGCCCAGCTTGATTGCCAAGGGACTCGACGCCAGTGTACAAATGGGTCGCTGCTGTCAGGAAACCGGCCTCGACCATGCCATTGCAACTCTGTGATGGCTTCGCTGAAATCCCTTAAAACCGTAGCCCTATTGGTAAGACGCGACATTTAATGTCAATATCGCGCCTTCCCCTATTTTCGTCGCCCCGTGCGGCTTTTGCCGCAGGTCTCGCCCGTTTTTTCGTTAAACAAGGCTTTGAGCATCTGCGGTCAGTAACAAAAAGGTAGTCAATCATGAGCGCAAGGCACTTTCTCTCCTTGATGGATTTCACGCCCGAAGAGTTGCTCGGCGTCATCCGTCGAGGCGTGGAGCTCAAGGACCTGCGTAAGCGCGGCGTACTGTTCGAGCCCTTGAAAAACCGTGTGCTGGGGATGATTTTCGAGAAGTCATCGACCCGCACGCGCATTTCATTTGAGGCCGGCATGATCCAACTCGGTGGCCAGGCGATCTTCCTCTCGCCCCGCGACACACAGTTGGGCCGTGGCGAGCCGATCAGCGATTGCGCCATCGTCATGTCGAGCATGCTCGACGTCATGATGATCCGTACTTTTGCACACAGCACCCTGACAGAGTTCGCGGCCCACTCCCGCGTGCCGGTGATCAACGGCTTGTCCGATGACCTGCACCCTTGCCAACTGCTTGCCGACATGCAGACATTCCTCGAGCACCGCGGCTCCATCCAAGGCAAGACCGTGGCCTGGGTCGGTGACGGCAACAACATGTGCAACAGCTATATAGAAGCAGCGATGCAATTCGACTTCCAGTTGCGTATTGCCTGCCCCGAAGGTTATGACCCCAATACCGAACTGCTCGCCAAGGCCGGTGACCGGGTGTCCATCGTGCGTGATCCGAAGCTGGCCGTGGCCGGTGCGCACCTGGTGAGCACCGACGTCTGGATATCCATGGGACAGGAAGAGGAAACCGCCAAGCGCCTGAAGCTGTTTGCCCCGCTGCAAGTCAACCGCGCCCTGCTCGACCTGGCGGACGCCGAGGTGCTGTTCATGCATTGCCTGCCAGCCCACCGTGGCGAAGAGATCAGCCTCGACTTGCTGGATGACCCGCGCTCCGTGGCTTGGGACCAGGCGGAAAACCGTCTCCATGCGCAGAAAGCCCTGCTGGAATTCCTGGTCGAGCCGGCGTACCACCACGCATGAGCCATTCATTGCTGCTGAACCTGCAAAACCTGGCCTGCGGCTACCAGGACCAGCGGGTCGTACAAAACCTCAACCTGCACCTCAATGCGGGCGACATCGGTTGCCTGCTCGGCTCGTCCGGATGCGGCAAGACCACGACCTTGCGGGCCATCGCCGGGTTCGAGCCCGTACACGAAGGCGAGATCCAGTTGGCCGGGGAAACCATCTCCCGCGCGGGTTTTACCCTGGCACCGGAAAAACGCCGCATCGGCATGGTGTTCCAGGATTACGCGCTGTTCCCGCATTTGAGCGTCGCCGAGAACCTGGCGTTTGGTATCCGCAAGCACCCTGAAAAGGACCGCGTGGTCGACGAACTGCTGGAACTGGTCAACCTGAAGAACCTGGGGAAACGCTTCCCCCATGAACTCTCCGGAGGCCAGCAACAACGCGTCGCACTCGCCCGGGCACTGGCGCCCGAACCGCAATTGCTGCTGCTCGACGAACCCTTCTCCAATCTGGACGGCGAGCTGCGACGCAAGCTCAGCCATGAAGTCCGGGACATTCTCAAGGCCCGGGGCACCAGTGCGATCCTGGTCACCCACGATCAGGAAGAAGCGTTTGCCGTGAGTGATCATGTCGGCGTGTTCAGGGAAGGTCGCCTGGAACAGTGGGACACGCCTTACAACCTCTATCACGAACCACTCACGGCCTATGTCGCCAGCTTCATTGGCCAGGGCTATTTCATCCGGGGACAGCTGGATAGCCCGGAATCGGTGCAAACAGAATTGGGCGCACTGCGCGGCAACCGGGCCTACACCTGGCCGGTTGGCTGTGCCGTGGATGTGTTGCTGCGCCCTGACGACATCGTCTACGCGCCAGACAGCCCGCTGACGGCCACCATCGTCGGCAAGACCTTCCAGGGCGCTTCAACCTTGTATCGCCTGCAATTGCCGACGGGTGCGCAACTGGAATCGATCTTCCCGAGCCATGCCGACCATCTGGTCGGCGCCACTGTCGGTATTCGCGTGGCGGCCGAGCACTTGGTGCTGTTCCAGGCCTCGGGTAGCACGGCGGCACACTTGCCGCCGGTGGAAAGCGGTGTGCGGCGGTTCAGCACTGTGTAGGCGCTGCCGAAGGCTGCGATCTTTTGATCTTCTGTTTGATTCAGTGGGCCTGAAAAAGATCGCAGCCTCGCTTCGCTCGACAGCTCCTACCAGATGTATCGGGCATTAGCCCAGCGACAACGTCCCGCTGGCCACCAACGTCGCATTGCCGCCGATCTTCACTCGCTCGCCTTCCAACCGACAAAACAACGCCCCGCCCCTGGCCGAGCATTGATAAGCCGTCAGCCCCAGCTTGCTCAGGCGTTTGGACCAGTATGGAATGAGGCTGCAATGGGTCGATCCGGTCACCGGGTCCTCGTTGATACCAATCGCCGGAGCAAAATAACGCGAGACAAAATCGTGCTTGCTTCCCGGTGCGGTAACGATCGCGCCCGGCCACGGCAGTTTCGCCAGGGCCGTCATGTCCGGCTTGCATTCAAGGACAGCCTGTTCCGATTCCAACACCACGAACAGTTCGTTCGAGCTCAGCACGTCCACCGCCTCGACACCCAAGGCATTCTGGACCGCCAGTGACGCGCCCAATTCAACGGGCACGATGGCCGGAAAATCCAACCACAGCCGATCACCTTCCCGGGTCACGCTCAGGGCACCGGATTTACAGATGAAATCCAGTCGCTCCGAAGCTTCTTTATATATCTCGAACAACACATAGGCGCTGGCCAGCGTGGCATGACCACACAACGGAACTTCAGTGGTTGGGGTAAACCAGCGAATGTGCCATTGCTGGTTCTCTCGCACCAGGAACGCGGTCTCAGCCAGGTTGTGTTCAGCGGCTATTTTCTGCATCAACTCATCGGCGAGCCAGGCATCGAGGCGATAGACCATCGCAGGGTTACCGCCGAAAGGCCGGTCACTGAACGCATCGACCTGATGAAACGCAAGCTGCATGGCACTTCTCCTTTTTTATTGATGCGCGAGCATGATCGGTCACGGCACCGTTTAACCAGTGACAGATCCGCAGAATTTTCGCCCTACAGCGCATAAAAAATCCGACATCCTTTCAGCCTTGAAGACTCCCTCCATTGTGAGGCGCGTGCTCCTGCCGGGTGGCGCAGTTGCTACAAACCTTCAGTCAGGCACGTCCAATATCAGCAAACTTCGCCCCGGTATGCTCCGCCAATACCTCAGGCGCCAATTCGACTTCCAGGCCACGCCTCCCCGCGCTGACGAACATTTGGGTGAGCGGCTGCGCGGAACTGTCGATAAACGTGCGCAGGCGCTTTTTCTGTCCCAAAGGGCTGATGCCCCCCAGCAAATAGCCGGTCGAGCGCTGTGCGGCGGACGGGTCGGCCATCTCGACTTTCTTCACCCCGGCAGCATGAGCCAGTGCTTTCAGGTCCAGGCTCCCCACCACTGGCACCACGGCCACCAGCAGCTCGCCTTTTTCGCTGGCCGCCAGCAAGGTCTTGAACACCTGCGCCGGGTCCAGTCCGAGCTTTTCCGCCGCCTCCAAGCCATAAGACGCGGCCTTGGGATCGTGTTCGTAGCTATGAATGCGATGTTCGGCGCGCACTTTCTTAAGCAGATCCAACGCAGGGGTCATGACCATTCCTTACAGGGAAACGAATGGCAAAATTCTATGCGATCAGCGAGCAAAAGGCTTTGAGGACATTGCTTCCAGTGTCAAGACGCCCTGCGCCAAAGAATCATTCACAGCACGAATAATCCAAATGTGACCAACGGTTCACTTTCGACCTTTGACAGCAGCGTTTCTTGTCTATATTTTTTCGAAACTGAAAGCAGAAACACGTGTCTCAAGAAACAACCCGAGGGCAGTCTGAACATCAGGTCCCCTGGCGAAGAACGCGCAACCAGGTTTATCGGCGGCGCAAGACAAGAAAAAGAATTGAGGTTTGAATGGCTACTGCTTTAGAACAACCGTCCCTCTCCAGCCAGTGCCTGGCAGAATTCCTGGGGACGGCCCTGCTGATATTCTTCGGCACGGGTTGCGTTGCGGCGCTCAAGGTCGCGGGTGCAAGCTTCGGACTATGGGAAATCAGCATTATCTGGGGCGTCGGTGTCAGCATGGCGATCTACCTCAGCGCTGGCATTTCCGGCGCGCACCTGAACCCCGCCGTCAGCATCGCCCTGAGCCTCTTCACTGACTTCGAAAAACGTAAACTGCCCTTCTATATCATTTGCCAAGTGGCCGGCGCTTTTTGCGGCGCGCTGCTGGTCTATACGCTGTACAGCAACCTTTTCTTCGATTTCGAACAGTCCCGTCATATGATTCGTGGCACAGAAGCGAGCCTCGAGCTGGCTTCGGTATTCTCCACCTACCCTCACTCCGCGCTATCCACTGGCCAGGCGTTCCTGGTGGAGGTGATCATTACCGCTATCCTGATGGGCGTGATCATGTCCCTCACCGATGACAACAATGGCTTGCCCCGAGGGCCGCTGGCACCGCTGCTGATCGGCCTGTTGATCGCGGTGATCGGCAGCTCGATGGGCCCCTTGACGGGCTTCGCAATGAATCCAGCGCGAGACTTCGGTCCTAAACTGATGACTTTCCTTACTGGCTGGGGTGAAATTTCCCTCACTGGCGGACGCGACATTCCGTACTTCCTGGTGCCGATCTTTGCGCCGATTGTCGGGGCATGCCTGGGCGCCGCCGCGTACCGCGGCTTGATCGCGCGCCACTTGCCAAGCCCCTTGGCTACGGGAAAGGATGCAGGATCTGCCATCGACGGCAAACCCAGAACGTCATGAAACAACGGGTGCGCCGCCTGCCCCTCACTGCGCGCCCCATGGCTCCACCCCTTATTTACGTCCCAAGGCAATCGACATGACCGACATTGAGAATAAGAACTACATCATTGCCCTCGACCAGGGCACGACCAGCTCACGTGCGATTATTTTCGACCGTGACGCGAACGTGGTCGGTACCGCCCAACGGGAATTCGTCCAGCATTATCCGCAGCCTGGCTGGGTCGAACATGATCCGATGGAGATCTTCGCTACCCAGAGCGCAGTCATGGTAGAGGCGTTGGCCCAGGCCGGCCTGCATCACGACCAAGTCGCCGCCATCGGCATTACCAACCAGCGCGAAACCACCGTGGTCTGGGACAAGAACACCGGGCGCCCGATCTACAACGCCATCGTCTGGCAATGCCGACGCAGCACCGAGATCTGCCAGCAACTCAAGCGTGACGGCCACGAGCAATACATCAGCGAAGCCACCGGCCTGGTCACCGATCCGTATTTCTCCGGCACCAAGCTCAAATGGATCCTCGACCACGTCGAGGGCAGCCGTGAGCGAGCGCGCAACGGCGAACTGCTGTTTGGCACCGTGGATAGCTGGCTGATCTGGAAATTCACTGGCGGCAAGGTCCATGTCACCGACTACACCAACGCCTCGCGCACCATGCTCTTCAATATCCACACGCTGGAGTGGGATGCGAAGATGCTCGACATCCTCAACATCCCTCGAGAGATGTTGCCGCAAGTCAAATCCTCCTCCGAGATCTACGGTCGTACCAAAAGTGGCATCGCCATCGGCGGCATTGCCGGCGACCAGCAGGCCGCCCTCTTCGGCCAGATGTGCGTGGAGCCGGGCCAGGCAAAAAACACCTACGGCACCGGCTGCTTCTTGTTGATGAACACCGGCAACAAGGCCGTCAAATCCAACCACGGCATGCTCACCACCATCGCCTGCGGCCCTCGCGGCGAAGTGGCCTACGCCCTGGAAGGCGCGGTGTTCAATGGTGGCTCCACCGTGCAATGGCTACGCGACGAGCTGAAAATCATCAACGATGCCCTCGACACCGAATACTTCGCCAACAAGGTCAAGGACAGCAACGGCGTCTACCTGGTGCCGGCCTTTACCGGCCTGGGCGCACCGTATTGGGACCCCTACGCCCGCGGCGCACTGTTCGGCCTGACCCGTGGCGTGCGAGTCGATCACATCATTCGCGCCACGCTGGAATCCATCGCCTACCAGACCCGCGACTTGCTTGACGCCATGCAGCAAGACGCCGGCGAACGCCTCAAATCCCTGCGCGTGGATGGCGGCGCGGTGGCCAACAATTTCCTGATGCAATTCCAGGCCGATATCCTCGGCACTCACGTCGAACGCCCGAAGATGCGCGAAACCACGGCCCTTGGCGCTGCGTACCTGGCCGGCCTGGCGTGCGGTTTCTGGGGCAGCCTGGAAGAGTTGCGCGGCAAGGCAGTCATCGAGCGCGAATTCGAACCGCAACTGGATGAACAAGCGAAGGAAAAACTCTACGCCGGTTGGAAAAAAGCCGTCAGCCGCACCCGCGACTGGGAACCTCACGAAGACGCTGAATAAGGCCCGATAAAATTCTGAAACTGGTCGGGAGGGCGTTCCTGCGGCATCATGGGCAAATTTTGTATGGCAGCCCAAAGGAAGCCCCATGAATCTGCCTCCCCGCCAGCAACAAATCCTCGAGCTTGTCCGCGAACGCGGCTATGTCAGCATCGAGGAAATGGCGCAATTATTCGTCGTTACCCCACAGACCATTCGCCGCGACATCAATCAACTGGCGGAAGTGAACCTGCTGCGCCGCTACCACGGCGGCGCCGCCTATGATTCAAGCGTGGAAAACACCGCCTACGCCATGCGCGCCGATCAGATGCGCGATGAGAAACAACGCATCGCCGAGGCGATCGCTGCACAGATTCCCGACCACGCCTCGTTGTTCATCAACATCGGCACCACCACCGAATCCATCGCTCGGGCGCTGCTCAATCACAATCATCTCAAGGTCATCACCAACAACCTGCACGTAGCGTCGATCCTCAGCGCCAAGGACGACTTCGAAGTCCTGATCGCCGGCGGCAATGTACGACGCGACGGCGGCGTGGTGGGCCAGGCCTCCGTCGATTTCATCAACCAGTTCAAGGTCGACTTCGCCCTGGTGGGCATCAGCGGAATCGATGAAGACGGCAGCCTGCTGGACTTCGACTACCAGGAAGTGCGGGTATCCCAAGCCATCATCGCCAATGCCCGACAGGTATTGCTGGCGGCGGACTCGAGCAAATTCGGACGCAACGCCATGGTTCGCCTGGGCCCGATCAGCCTGATCGATTGCCTGGTGACCGACCAGCAACCGGTGCCAGCCCTGGCGCAGTTGTTGAGCCAGCACAAGATTCGGCTGGAAGTGGTCTAGCTCCGCCCCCTGTATCCAGTTCCTGTGGCGAGGGGATTTATCCCCTCGCCACAAAAGCACTTCCACCCACATCCCCACCCTTCGTGTTCGAAAATTTTCCTTTCAGCCCCCTTCGATCAGTATTTTCAATCGAATTCGACTGGCTGCGGCCGTGCTTATGGGCTAGTATTTTCGTAAATGAACATAAATGTTCGAATTCAAATATTTCGAAAAGAGCCCGAGGCCAGCCGATGCCCACTTCCACCTTGCCTACGCCCCCTATCGCCGAGATCTACGACATCGCCGTCATTGGCGGCGGGATCAATGGCGTGGGGATTGCCGCGGACGCTGCCGGTCGCGGTCTTTCGGTGTTCCTTTGCGAAAAGGACGACTTGGCCAGCCATACCTCATCGGCCAGCAGCAAGCTGATTCATGGCGGCCTGCGCTATCTCGAACATTATGAATTCCGTCTGGTGCGTGAAGCCCTGGCCGAACGCGAAGTGCTGCTGGCCAAGGCCCCGCACATCGTCAAGCAGATGCGCTTCGTCCTGCCCCATCGCCCGCACCTGCGTCCGGCCTGGATGATTCGCGCCGGCTTGTTTCTCTACGATCACCTGGGCAAGCGTGAACAACTCGCCGGCTCCAAGAGCTTGAAGTTCGGCGCCGACAGCGCCTTGAAAAGCGAGATCACCAAAGGCTTCGAATATTCCGACTGCTGGGTCGACGACGCACGGCTGGTAGTGCTCAATGGCATGGCCGCCCGGGAGAAAGGTGCGCATGTCCATACCCGGACCCGCTGCATCAACGCTCGCCGCAGCAAGGGCTTGTGGCATTTGCACCTGGAACGTGCCGACGGCAGCCTGTTTTCGATCCACGCCAAGGCATTGGTCAACGCCGCCGGCCCGTGGGTGGCCAAGTTCATTCGGGATGACCTGAAGATGGAGTCGCCCTACGGCATCCGCCTGATCCAGGGCAGCCACCTGATCGTGCCGACACTCTACGAAGGCGAGCACGCGCACATTCTCCAGAACGAGGACCAGCGCATCGTCTTCACCATTCCCTACTTGAACCAATTTACCTTGATCGGCACGACTGACCGCGAGTACACGGGCGATCCGGCGAAAGTAACGATTACCGAAGGCGAAACCGACTACTTGTTGAAAGTGGTCAATGCGCACTTCAAGAAACAGCTCAGCCGCGAGGATATCTTGCACAGTTATTCCGGCGTCCGCCCGCTGTGCAACGACGAGTCCGACAACCCTTCCGCCGTGACCCGGGACTACACCCTCGCACTGTCCGGGGGCGGCGAAGAGGCGCCGTTGCTGTCGGTGTTCGGCGGCAAACTGACCACCTACCGCAAACTGGCCGAATCGGCCATGGCGCAACTGGCCCCTTACTTCACACAGATGCGCCCAAGCTGGACCGCCGTCGAGGCCCTCCCCGGCGGTGAAAACATGACCACGCCACAGGCGCTGTGCTCGGCCATCCGCGACAAGTTCGACTGGCTGCCAACCGACATCGCCCGCCGCTGGGCCACGACCTATGGCAGCCGAACCTGGCGCATGCTCGAGGGCGTGCACAGCCTGGCCGATATGGGTGAACACATCGGCGCCGGCCTCTACACCCGGGAAGTCGATTACCTGTGCAGCGATGAATGGGCAGTCGATGCCCAGGACATCCTGTGGCGCCGCAGCAAGCTGGGCTTGTTCACCACTGCGGCCGAGCAGGGGAAGCTTCAGCAGTACCTGGACAAGGTCGAGCACAACCGCCGCAAGATCGAAGCGGCCTGAACGTAACCCGCTAAACCAAAAGCCCTTGAAATCCGGCGATTCAGGGGCTTTTTATTGTCTGTAATCCGTCATGGACTTGTGGGAGCGGGCTTGCTCGCGAAGACGGCGGCACCTTCTACATCATCGTTATAGATGGACCGCTTTCGCGAGCAAGGCCGCTCCCACAAGGATCGAGAAGCCCGTGAGGAATTCGGTTTTCCGAACACGACCCGGCAGTCAGTTCGGCAAACCGGATAAACAACGCTTAAAAAAGCTGAAACAAAACATTAATTTCCTTTAAAAACAGCCAGATAGCACCAAGCCACTGGCTTGGCACGACTCATGCTCTACACTCCTCGAGACGAACGCCTGTTACGCCAACACAACAGGAGCTGCCAGGCATTCGACGCACTCAGGGCCGGTGAACCGGCCAAATACAAAAAAAACAATGTCGAGGAAACATCGATGCGCATCGTTCCCCATCTCCTGGGCGCAGCCATTGCTGCCGCTCTGATCAGCACTCCGGTCTTCGCAGCCGAACTGACCGGCACGTTGAAAAAGATCAAAGAGTCCGGCGTCATCACGCTCGGTCACCGCGACGCCTCCATTCCGTTTTCCTACATCGCGGACGCTTCCGGCAAGCCGGTCGGCTACTCCCATGACATCCAGCTGAAAGTCGTCGAAGCCCTGAAGAAAGAGCTCGACGTACCGAACCTGCAGGTCAAGTACAACCTGGTCACCTCGCAAACCCGTATCCCGCTGGTGCAGAACGGCACCGTGGACCTGGAGTGCGGCTCCACCACCAACAACGTCGAGCGCCAGCAGCAAGTCGCCTTCTCCGTTGGCATCTTCGAGATCGGCACCAAGCTGCTGTCCAAGAAAGATTCCAAGTACAAGGATTTCGACGACCTCAAGGGCAAGAACGTCGTGACCACCGCCGGCACCACGTCCGAGCGCTTGCTCAAGGCGATGAACGCCGACAAGCAAATGGGCATGAACGTCATTTCGGCCAAAGACCACGGCGAGTCCTTCCAGATGCTGGAATCGGGCCGGGCCGTCGCGTTCATGATGGACGACGCCCTGCTCGCTGGCGAAGCCGCCAAGGCCAAGAAGGCCGATGACTGGGCCGTTACCGGTACTCCACAGTCCTACGAAATCTACGGCTGCATGGTGCGCAAGGGCGACGAGCCGTTCAAAAAGGCTGTCGATGACGCCATCAAGGCCACCTACGCCTCGGGCGAGATCAACAAGATCTACGAAAAATGGTTCATGCAACCTATCCCGCCAAAAGGCCTGAACCTCAACTTCCCGATGAGCGAAGAACTCAAGAAGCTGATCGCCAACCCGACCGACAAAGCGGCTGACGAAAAGAAATCCTGATTTCTGACTAACCTTATCTCCTGAAGGGGCCCGGCCCTTTCAGGGGATGGTCATTCCCTGCTGGCAAATCTGGAAACACTCGAACCGGTGGCTGTCGAGCCGATCGCGTGTGCCTGGCCCTCCAAGCCGGGCGGGAACGGAGTTTCCCCAGGCGGGCATTTGTATATCGAACGATCTGAGGGGAGACCCTAATGAATTACAACTGGGACTGGGGCGTGTTCTTCAAGTCCACCGGCGTGGGCAGCGAGACTTATCTCGACTGGTACGTGGCCGGCCTGGGCTGGACCATCGCCATCGCCGTCGTCGCCTGGATCATCGCCCTGCTGCTGGGTTCGATCCTGGGTGTGATGCGCACCGTGCCGAACCGGCTGGTGTCGGGTATCGCCACTTGCTACGTGGAGCTTTTCCGTAACGTGCCGCTGCTGGTTCAGCTGTTCATCTGGTACTTCCTGGTACCGGACCTGCTGCCCGCCGATATGCAGGAGTGGTACAAACAGGACCTGAACCCGACCACCTCGGCCTACCTGAGCGTTGTCGTCTGCCTGGGCCTGTTCACCGCCGCACGGGTCTGCGAACAGGTACGCACCGGTATCCAGGCGCTGCCACGCGGCCAGGAATCCGCTGCCCGTGCCATGGGCTTCAAGCTGCCGCAGATCTATTGGAACGTGCTGCTGCCCCAGGCCTACCGGATCATCATTCCGCCGCTTACCTCCGAGTTCCTCAACGTCTTCAAGAACTCCTCCGTGGCCTCGCTGATCGGCCTGATGGAGCTGCTCGCGCAGACCAAGCAGACCGCCGAGTTCTCGGCCAACCTGTTCGAAGCCTTTACCCTGGCGACGCTGATCTACTTCACCCTGAACATGAGCCTGATGCTGCTCATGCGCATGGTCGAGAAGAAAGTCGCGGTGCCCGGCCTGATCTCCGTGGGGGGTAAATAATGGAATTCGACTTCACAGGCATCATCCCGGCCATTCCCGGCTTGTGGAACGGCATGGTGATGACCCTCAAGCTGATGGCCCTGGGCGTCGTCGGCGGGATCATCCTGGGGACGATCCTGGCGCTGATGCGCCTGTCCCACAACAAGCTGATCTCCAACATCGCTGGCGCCTACGTCAACTACTTCCGCTCGATCCCGTTGCTGCTGGTCATCACCTGGTTCTACCTGGCGGTGCCGTTCGTGCTGCGCTGGATCACCGGCGAGGACACTCCCATCGGCGCGTTCGGCTCCTGCGTCGTGGCGTTCATGATGTTCGAGGCGGCGTACTTCTGTGAAATTGTCCGGGCCGGCGTGCAGTCGATCCCCAAGGGCCAGATGGGCGCGGCACAGGCATTGGGCATGAATTATGGCCAGGTCATGCGCCTGATCATCCTGCCCCAGGCGTTTCGCAAGATGACCCCGCTGTTGCTGCAACAAAGCATCATCCTGTTTCAGGACACCTCGCTGGTCTACACGGTCGGCCTGGTGGACTTCCTCAATGCTTCGCGGGCCAATGGCGACATCATCGGCCGCTCCAATGAGTTCCTGATCATCGCAGGTCTCGTGTACTTCACAATCAGCTTTGCCGCCTCGCTGCTGGTCAAGCGTCTGCAAAAAAGGTTCGCCGTATGATCTCTATCAAGAACATCAACAAGTGGTATGGGGACTTCCAGGTACTGACCAATTGCAGCACCGAGGTCAGCAAAGGCGAGGTTGTGGTGGTGTGCGGGCCGTCGGGTTCGGGCAAGTCCACGCTGATCAAGTGCGTAAACGCCCTGGAACCGTTCCAGAAAGGCGACATCGTGGTCGATGGCACGTCGATCGCCGACCCGAAGACCAACCTGCCGAAACTGCGTTCACGCGTGGGCATGGTGTTCCAGCATTTCGAACTGTTCCCGCACCTGACCATCACCGAGAACCTGACCATCGCGCAGATCAAGGTGCTGGGCCGCAGCAAGGAAGAAGCCACCAAGAAAGGCCTGCAATTGCTTGAACGCGTCGGCTTGTCCGCCCACGCCCACAAGCACCCGGGCCAGCTCTCCGGCGGCCAGCAGCAGCGCGTGGCGATTGCCCGGGCGCTGGCGATGGACCCGGTGGTGATGCTGTTCGACGAACCGACCTCGGCCCTCGACCCGGAAATGGTCAACGAAGTGCTCGATGTGATGGTGCAATTGGCCCACGAGGGCATGACCATGATGTGCGTGACCCACGAAATGGGCTTCGCCCGCAAAGTGGCGAACCGGGTGATTTTCATGGATCAGGGCCAGATCATCGAAGACTGCCCTAAAGAAGAGTTCTTCGGCGACATCAGTGCCCGCTCCGAACGTGCGCAGCATTTCCTCGAGAAGATCCTGCAGCACTAAAAACACCGCCTCCTACTGTGGGAGCGGGCTTGCTCGCGAAGAGGGCAGCACATTCAACATCAATGTGGCTGATACACCGCCTTCGCGAGCAAGCCCGCTCCCACTGAGGGATCGGAGTTGGCTTGTCGATTTGTGTTGTGGTTGACCCAAGGCTTCTGTGATGAAATGCGACCCCACCCTTTATCGCGCCGCGCCGCCATCACTCGCCGTGAAACCCCGTCTGATCCGCCATCTGTTCCTGCCGCCGTTGATCATCGCCCTGATGGTCGGCCTGGGCTACCTCGGCTTCTGGATCAGCGAGCGCTACGGCATTCGCGGCCTGGCCGAGAATGGCGAACGCCAGTTGGAGCTGCATGCCCGCGCAGTCGAGAGCGAGATCAGTAAGTACACCTACCTGCCCAGCCTGCTGGAGCTTGAATCGAGTGTCTCGCAACTGCTCGACGACCCGACGCCTGAGCATCGCAAGACCGTCAACGAATACCTCGAAGGCCTCAACCGGCGCAGCCGCAGCCGGGCCATCTACGTGATGGACACCACCGGCCGGGTCATGGCCACCAGCAACTGGCGCGATGTCGACAGTTACCTGGGTGAAGACCTGTCCTTCCGTGCCTATTTCCAGAACGCCGTGCGTGGCCAGCCAGGGCGTTTCTATGGCATCGGCAGCACCAATGGCGAACCGGGTTACTACCTGGCCCATGGCCTGGAGGAACAAGGCAAGATCATCGGCGTGGCTGTGGTCAAGGTTCGCCTCGAAGCCATGGAAGAACGCTGGCAGCGAGCACGCCTGGAAGCCTTCGTCAGCGACGAAAACGGCATCATCATCCTGTCCAGCGACCCGGCGCGACGGCTCAAGTCGGTGCGTCCTCTGAGCGACGAAACCAAGGAACGCCTGGCTCGCAGCCTACAATATTACTGGTTCCCGCTGAACGAGCTGATTCCCCTGGCACGAGAACACCTCACCGAAGGGATGGAGAAACTGACCTTCCCCGCCAACACCGAGATCAAGGCCGACCAGCAGGCCACCAGCTATCTCTCGCAAACCCGGCCGTTGAGCGACACACCGTGGAACTTCACCCTGCTGACCCCACTTGACGACCTGCGCCGCCAAGCGATCAACCAAGGCATCCTGGTGGCCGTTGCCTTTGCCCTGGTGGCCTTTTTGTTGATCGCCTGGAACGAGCGGCGCAAAGTCATCGCCACCCGCCTCGCCGCCCGCGAGGCGCTGCAAGAGGCGAACAACCAGCTCGAACGTCGGATTACCGAACGCACCACCGACCTGCGGGCCAGCAATGAACGGCTCAAGGGTCAGATCCGTGAACGACGGCAGGCCGAAGAGACGTTGCGCCGGGCCCAGGACGAGTTGGTACAGGCCGGGAAACTGGCGGCCATCGGCCAGATGTCCACCAGCATCGCCCATGAACTCAACCAGCCGTTGGCCGCCCTGCGCACCTTGTCAGGCAACACCGTGCGCTTCCTGGAGCGCGGCCAGCTGGACGTTGCCAGCGCCAACCTCAAGACCATCAATGAATTGATCGACCGCATGGGCCGCATCACCGCCAGCCTGCGCGCCTTTGCCCGGCGCGGCGATGACAAGGGCCGCGCGAGCCTGGGCAAGGCTGTCGAAGCCGCGCTGCAACTGCTGGGCGGACGCCTGGAAAACCGGGCGATCCAGATACATTCCGGTTTCGATGACGTCCAGGTGCAAATCGACCAGACGCGCCTGGAACAGATCCTGGTGAACCTGATCGGCAACGCCCTGGACGCCATGCAAGCCCAGCCCGAGCCGACGCTATGGCTCGAAGGCAAGACCAGCGACGGCAAATATCGCCTGCGGGTACGGGACAATGGCCATGGCATCGACCCGGAGGCCCGCAAGCATCTTTTCGAACCGTTTTTCACCACCAAACCCGGCGAACAAGGCCTGGGGCTGGGCCTGACGCTTTCGGCGAGCCTGTGCGCCGCCGCGGGCGGACACCTGGGCGTCGAGCATCCGGATGGCGGTGGAACCACGTTCATCCTCAGTTTGCCGTTGGTAAGCCTTTCTCCTGCCGAGCCGCTATGAACAATGACCTGAGCGTACTGATCGTCGAGGACGATCCCCATGTCCTGCTGGGCTGCCAGCAGGCCTTGAGCCTGGAAGACATTCCGTGCATCGGCGTGGGCAGTGCCGAAGAGGCGCTGGAACAAGTCGGCGATGATTTCGCCGGTATCGTCATCAGCGACATCCGCTTGCCGGGCATCGATGGCCTGGAATTGCTCACCCGCCTCAAGGCGCGGGACAGTCGCCTGCCGGTGGTGTTGATCACCGGTCACGGCGACATTTCCATGGCCGTCGACGCCATGCAGAAAGGCGCCTATGACTTCATGGAGAAACCGTTCTCTCCCGAACGCCTGGTGGATGTCGCCCGTCGAGCCCTTGAACAGCGCGGCCTGGCCCGGGAAGTCTCATCGTTGCGCCGGCAGTTGGCCGAACGCGATTCCCTCGAAGGCCGGATCATCGGTCGCTCGCCGGCCATGCAACACCTGCGGGCGTTGATTGCCAATGTTGCCGACACCTCGGCCAATGTGCTGATCGAAGGCGAAACCGGTACCGGCAAGGAACTGGTCGCCCGCTGCCTGCATGACTTCAGCCGGCGCCACGACAAACAGTTCGTCGCGCTGAACTGCGGCGGGCTGCCGGAAAACCTGTTCGAAAGCGAGATCTTCGGCCACGAGGCCAACGCCTTCACCGGCGCCGGCAAGCGTCGGATCGGCAAGATCGAACACGCCGACGGCGGCACGCTGTTTCTCGATGAAGTGGAAAGCATGCCCCTGCCCCTGCAGATCAAGCTACTGCGTGTTTTGCAGGAACGCACCCTCGAGCGCCTGGGTTCGAACCAGAGCGTGGCCGTGGATTGCCGGGTGATCGCTGCCACCAAGTCCGACCTCGACGAAATGGGCCGGGCCGGACAGTTCCGCAGCGACCTGTATTACCGTCTCAACGTCGTGACGCTGGAGCTGCCGCCCCTGCGCGAGCGACGCGAGGACATCCTGCAGTTGTTCGAACATTTCCTGCGCCAATCATCCCTGCGCTTCGACCGTACCGTGCCGGAGCTGGACAACCAGACCCTGTCGAACCTGATGAGCCACGATTGGCCGGGCAACGTGCGCGAACTGCGCAACGTCGCCGAACGCTACGCCCTCGGCCTGCCGGCCTTCAAGAAATCAGGTGCCAGCAGTGGCACCCAGGGCCTGGCTTTCGCCGAAGCGGTGGAGGCCTTCGAACGCAACCTGCTGATGGACGCATTGCAACGCAGCGGTGGCAACCTGACCCAGGCCAGCCAGGAATTGGGCATGGCCAAGACCACGCTGTTCGACAAAGTCAAAAAATATGGCCTGAGCCATTAATCAACCGGACGGTAACCAGTGGATCTGATTTTCAAAGCGGCGCTGGGTGCAGCCGTGGTGGTCATCCTGGCAATGCTGGCCAAGACCAGGAATTACTACATTGCCGGGCTGGTGCCCCTGTTCCCGACCTTTGCGCTGATCGCCCATTACATCGTCGGCAAGGGCCGTTCGGTCGATGACCTGAAGACCACGATCGTGTTCGGCATGTGGTCGATCATTCCGTACTTCGTCTATCTCGCGACGCTATACGTGATGGTCGACCGGATGCGCCTCGAAGCCTCATTGGCAGTCGCCGCCGTGGCCTGGCTAATGGCGGCGACGGTGCTGGTCAGCGTCTGGGTGCGGCTTCACGGCTGATCCTTGTGATTAATAACCGACGGTAAACCGTGTCCGCGAAAACTGCGGTGTCTCGACCTCGTCGATCATCGCAATGGCATAGTCGGCAAAGCTGATCCAACTGCGCCCGGTATTATCGAACAGCAGGTGGTCCTTGCCGACGCGGAACTCGCCGGTGCGTTCGGTTTCGACGAACTCCGCCGAGGGTGAAAGAAACGTCCAGTCCAGGTCCTGTTCGTTGCGCAGCACATCCAGGAACAAGGCACCGGCCGTGGCTTCGGCCAGGTATTCCTCAGGGAAGCCATCGCTGTCGATCACACGGCTGTTATCCGGCAGCAGCAACGAACCGGCACCGCCGACCACCAGCAGGCGCTTGACCCCGGCGGCCTTCACAGGAGCGATGATTTTGTCGGCCGGCACGGTGGCAAAGTGCGCGGCGCTGATGACCACGTCATGGTCGGCGACAGCGGCGATCAATGCCTCACTGTCCAGTACGTCCAATTGCTTGCTGACCACGCCGGCCCGTTCGCCGATCTTTGCGGTGTTGCGAGCGATGGCCGTCACGCTGTGACCACGGCGCAGGGCCTCTTCCAACAGTTGGCTGCCAGCGCGGCCGGTGGCGCCGATGATTGCGATTTTGCTCATGTGATTCTCCAATGTTTATTCGTAGGTTCTACTTCAACGTGTCTTGGAACCATGAACACATTCGTGGCGAGGGAGCTTGCTCCCGCTCGGCTGCGAAGCAGTCGCAAAAAGGTCCATGCCGTATGCGAGATGCAACTTGGTTTCTGCATAGGGGCTGCTGTGCAGCCCAGCGGGAGCAAGCTCCCTCGCCACAAAAAAGCGTTCTGATCAAAGATTGGCTGTCACCACTTCATCTCACCCTTTGCCACCTTGGCACTCAGTTCCAAGGAACTGTCTTCCCCCAGGTCCGGATAGCGTAGTTTCATGGCGGCGATCAACGCGGCGGAATCCTTGGCCTTGGCGGTTTCTTCGTCGAAGGCCTTGATGTAACCGGCGGTAAAGCGCACCGGAGCCAGGGAGCGGGCACTTTCGCCCAGGTAATGGCCGGGAATCACAGTGGCCGGTTGCAGCTTTTCAATGCCGTCCAGCGTCGCCAACCAATCCTTGTGGGACTTGGGCGTCTGGGTATCAGCCATCCAGACATGAATGTTCTCCGCCACCACCACGCCGCCGAGCACGGTCTTGATCGATGGAATCCACACGAAACTGCGGTCTGGCTGCGGACCATCGAGGCCGACGATCTGCAAGCGCTTGCCTTCCAGCGTCAGGCTGTCGCCCTTGAGCACTTGGGGCACGAACGTCTTGGACGGCGCATCGCTCTTCAGGATCGGCCCCCAATATTTCAACTTGCCGTCGGCAGTGGCCTTGATGTGCTCGACGGTCGGCGCGGATGCGAAGACTTTGGCTTCAGGGAAAGCGGCCACCAGGGTTTCCAGGCCGAAATAGTAGTCGGGGTCGCCGTGGCTGATATAGATCGTGGTCAACCGCTTGCCACTGGCGCGGATTTTTTCGACGAGCTGTTCGGCTTGGGATTTGCCGAACTGCGCGTCGACAAGGATCGCCTCCTTTTCACCGCTGACCAATACCGATGTCACTGGGAAGATTGCCGCCGCGCCGGGGTTATAGACATCCAGCGTCAAGTCGGCGGCCCAGGCCTGGGCCGTGAAGACCAGCGCCGCGGTCGCCAGCAACAAGTGTTTGATGGGGGTGAAACCGGTCATGAGGTGCTCCGTTGTGCAAAGGCCCGCAAGGGAATGAACGGAGCTTAGTTGCCAAACTCATTACAAAAAATGCGATGCTGGAACATAGTTTGTTTCTGAAATCGGGCAAATCATGGATCGTCTACAAGCAATGCGGGTGTTCGTCACCGTGGTGGACCTGGGTAGCCAATCCGCGGCGGCCGAGCATCTGGACCTGTCGCGGCCGGTGGTGTCGCGTTACCTGGCGGAGCTGGAGGATTGGGTCGGCGCCCGATTGATGCACCGCACCACCCGCAAGCTGAGCCTGACGGCCGCTGGGACGGAGATCCTGCCGCGCTGCCGACAGATGCTGGAGCTGTCCGGCGACATGCAAGCGGCCGTCAGCACGCCGGAAGACGCGCCACGGGGCATGCTGCGCATCAGCGCCAGCCCCTCGTTCGGTCAGTCGCAATTGGCGAGCGCGATTGCCGAATACGTCCAGCGCTACCCAGGCGTGAGCGTTGACCTGCAAATGCTCGACCGCACCGTCAACCTGGTGGACGAACGCATCGACCTGGCGATCCGCATGAGCAACGACCTCGACCCGAACCTGATTGCCCGGCGCCTCACGGTTTGCCGCTCAGTCATCTGCGCCGCCCCGCGCTATCTGCGGGAACACTCGACACCGCAGCGAGTGGAAGACCTGAGCCGGCACAACTGCCTGACCCATTCGTACGTCGGCAAGAGCCTGTGGCATTTCGAGCAGGACGGCGAACAGGTCTCGGTGCCGGTGCAAGGCAACATCAGCGCCAACGAAGCCAGCACCTTGCTCCAGGCCACGATAGCCGGCGCGGGCGTGGCGATGCTGCCGAGCTACCAGGCCGGTCCGCATATCCAGAGCGGCGAACTGGTACGCCTGCTCGCCCACGCCGAACCGCGCCAGATGAACATGTACGCGGTGTACGCCTCACGCAAGCACATGCCCTCGGCGCTGCGCAGCCTGCTGGATTTCCTGGTGCTCAAGTTTCCCGAGACGCCTGAGTGGGATGTAGGGTTGTAGCTACCTCTGCGGGAACCTTTGTGGGAGCGAGCTTGCTCGCGATAGCGGTGTATCAGTCAATAAAAGGGTGGCTGACACTCAGCCATCGCGAGCAAGCTCGCTCCCACAGGGGATCTCTGTACAGCCTCAAGGCTGCGCCGGGATTTCACCAACAGCCCGCCCCAAGGCATACTTGCCCCCTCCGCACTCCAGAACCCAGAACCGCCCCATGCGTATCCACGTCAGCTTCATCGACCGCGTCGGCATCACCCAGGAAGTCCTGGCCTTGCTCGGTGGGCGCAATCTCAATCTGGATGCGGTGGAGATGGTGCCGCCCAACGTCTACATCGACGCCCCGACCCTCAGCCCACAGGTGCTCGACGAGTTGCGCGAGGCACTGTTCAGTGTGCGCGGCGTGGAGTCGGTCACCGTGGTGGACATCCTGCCGGGCCAGCGGCGGCACTTGCAGCTCGATGCCTTGCTTGCGGCGATGACCGACCCGGTGCTGGCCCTCGACAGCGCCGGCAAGGTGCTGTTGGCCAACCCGGCACTGATCGCCCTGTACGGACGCGAACCGGCCGGGCAAAGCGTGGCCGAGCTGTTCGGCGACGCCGCGCTGCTGGACGCCTTGCTGGAAAACGGCTTTCGCTTGCCGCTGCGGGAAATCACCCTCAACGGCCAGACCTTGTTGTTGGACGCCACCCCCATCACCGATGCCGGCGCGCTGCTGACGCTCTACCAGCCGAACCGCATCGGTGAACGCCTGTCGGCGCTGCATCACGATCACGCCGAAGGCTTTGACGCATTGCTGGGCGAATCCCCGGCGATCCGCACCCTCAAGGCGCGGGCACAACGGGTCGCGGCGCTGGACGCGCCGCTGCTGATCCAGGGCGAAACCGGCACCGGCAAGGAACTGGTGGCCCGGGCTTGCCACGCCATCAGCGCCCGCCACGGCGCACCGTTCCTGGCCCTGAACTGCGCCGCGCTGCCGGAAAACCTGGCCGAAAGCGAACTGTTCGGCTACGCCCCCGGCGCCTTCACCGGAGCCCAACGCGGCGGCAAGCCGGGGCTGATGGAACTGGCGAACCAGGGCACGGTGTTCCTCGATGAAATCGGCGAGATGTCGCCGTATCTGCAAGCCAAGCTGCTGCGCTTCTTGAACGATGGCAGCTTCCGCCGGGTCGGTGGCGACCGAGAGATCAAGGTCAACGTGCGGATTCTCAGCGCCACCCACCGCAACCTGGAGAAGATGGTCAGCGAAGGCTCGTTCCGCGAAGACTTGTTCTATCGCCTGAACGTGCTCAACGTCGAAGTCCCACCGCTGCGTGAACGTGGCCAGGACATCCTGCTGCTGGCGCGTTATTTCATGCAGCAGGCCTGCGCGCAGATCCAGCGCCCGGTCTGCCGCCTCGCCCCCGGCACTTACCCGGCGTTGCTGGGCAACCGCTGGCCGGGCAACGTACGGCAATTGCAGAACGTGATCTTCCGCGCCGCCGCCATCTGTGAAAGCAGCCTGGTGGACATCGGCGACCTGGACATCGCCGGCACCTCCGTGGCGCGCCAGGGCGATGTGGAGGTCGAGAGCCTGGAGCAGGCCGTCGAGAACTTCGAGAAGCACCTGCTCGAAAGTCTCTACGCCAACTACCCTTCCACCCGCCAGCTCGCCAGCCGGTTGCAAACTTCCCACACCGCGATTGCCCATCGGTTGCGCAAGTACGGGATCTCCAACAAGCCCTAGTTTTACTCGGTCCATGTGGGAGCGGGCTTGCTCGCGAAAGCGGTGTGCCAGTCGACATCCAATTAGCTGACACACCGTCTTCGCGAGCAAGCCCGCTCCCACAGGGATTCTTGTGTTGCATTCGAAAGTAGCGTCAAAAACGACCTCAACCTGTACTGAAAGCGCTACAGCGGAACGATATCGCTACACACGGCGCTAACCTGCACTGTGCAAGGCTTTGATCCCACAACGATTTTTTCCAGCCTCCAAGCTGTAGCGATTTCGCTACAGCTTGAGATACCGAGCGCCTTGGAAAAACCGCCATTCCATTGATATACAAAGACTTTTAAACATTGGCCACGTTCTTGCTAAGGGTATAGCCATTCGGCCGGGCCAAGCCCCGCGCCTTCTTCGCGTCCACCAGACGAAATCTGGCCCCAGGAGTTTCCATGAGCGAGTTGCGTTTTACTGAAGATCACGAATGGCTGCGCGCCGAAGCCGACGGCACCGTCACGGTAGGCATTACCGCATTTGCGCAGAACGCATTGGGCGACGTGGTTTTTGTGCAACTGCCTGAGTTGCAGGCCTATGCCAAAGGCGCCGAAGCCTCCACCGTGGAATCGGTCAAGGCCGCCAGCGGCGTGTACATGCCCCTGGACGGTGAAGTGCTCGAAGTGAACGGCCAACTCGACGGCAGCCCTGAACTGGTCAATGAAGATCCGATGGGCGAAGGCTGGTTCTTCCGTTTTAAACCGACCGACGCCGATGCAGTGGCTAAGCTGTTGGATCAAGACGCCTACGACCGCCTGATCAAAGCCAACGCCGAAGCCTGAGGAGCGCACCATGACCGTTAATCTCGGCACCGCCAACGAATTCATCGCTCGCCATATCGGCCCGCGTGCCAGCGACGAGCAAGCCATGCTCGAGCGCCTGGGCTACGACTCCCTGGAGGCCCTGAGCGCCAGCGTCATCCCGGAAAGCATCAAGGGCACCAGCGTGCTGGACATGGGCGACGGCCAGAGCGAAGCCGACGCACTGGCTTCGATCAAGGCCATCGCCGCCAAGAACCAACTGTTCAAGACCTACATCGGCCAGGGCTACTACAACTGCCACACGCCGGCACCGATCCTGCGCAACCTGCTGGAAAACCCGGCCTGGTACACCGCCTACACCCCGTACCAGCCAGAAATTTCCCAGGGCCGTCTCGAAGCGCTGCTGAACTTCCAGACCCTGATCAGCGACCTCACCGGCCTGCCGATCGCCAACGCCTCCCTGCTCGACGAAGCCACCGCCGCCGCCGAAGCCATGACCTTCTGCAAGCGCTTGAGCAAGAACAAGGGCAGCAACGCCTTCTTCGCCTCCGTGCATAGCCACCCGCAGACCCTCGACGTGCTGCGCACCCGTGCCGAGCCCCTGGGCATCGACGTAGTCGTGGGCGATGAGCGTGAACTGAGCGACGTCAGCGCCTTCTTCGGCGCGCTGTTGCAATACCCGGCCAGCAATGGCGACCTGTTCGATTATCGCGAACTGACCGAACGCTTCCACGCCGCCAACGCCTTGGTGGCCGTCGCCGCTGACCTGCTGGCCCTGACCCTGCTGACACCTCCGGGAGAATTCGGTGCCGACGTCGCCATCGGCAGCGCCCAGCGCTTCGGCGTGCCGCTGGGTTTCGGCGGCCCGCATGCGGCGTACTTCTCCACCAAGGATGCGTTCAAGCGCGACATGCCGGGCCGCCTGGTCGGCGTCTCCGTGGACCGCTTCGGCAAGCCGGCCCTGCGCCTGGCGATGCAGACCCGCGAGCAACACATCCGCCGCGAGAAAGCCACCAGCAACATCTGCACCGCCCAAGTACTGCTCGCCAACATCGCTAGCATGTACGCCGTGTACCACGGCCCCAAAGGCCTGGTGCAAATCGCCAACCGCATCCATCACCTGACCGCGATCCTCGCCAAGGGCCTGGGCGCGCTGGGCCTGAGCGTCGAGCAGGAGAGCTTCTTCGACACCCTGACCCTGCACACCGGCGCGCAAACCGCCGCCCTGCACGACAAGGCCCGTGCCCAGCGCATCAACCTGCGCGTGGTGGACGCTGAGCGTGTTGGCCTGTCCCTGGACGAGACCACCAGCCAAGCGGATATCGAAACCCTCTGGGGCCTGTTGGCCGACGGCAAGGCCGCGCCAGACTTCGCCGCCCTGGCCGCCAGCGTGCAAAGCCGCATCCCGGCCGAGCTGGTACGCCAATCGGCGATCCTCGGGCACCCGGTGTTCAACCGTTACCACTCCGAAACCGAGCTGATGCGCTACCTGCGCAAGCTCGCCGACAAGGACCTGGCCCTGGATCGCACCATGATCCCGCTGGGTTCCTGCACCATGAAACTCAACGCCGCCAGCGAAATGATCCCGGTGACCTGGGCCGAATTCGGCGCCCTGCACCCGTTCGCCCCGGCCGAGCAAAGCGCCGGCTACCAGCAATTGACCGACGAGCTGGAAGCCATGCTCTGCGCCGCCACCGGCTATGACGCGGTGTCGCTGCAACCCAACGCAGGTTCCCAGGGTGAGTACGCCGGCCTGCTGGCGATCCGCGCCTATCACCAGAGCCGTGGCGAAGACCGTCGCGACATCTGCCTGATCCCGTCCTCGGCCCACGGCACCAACCCGGCCACTGCCAACATGGCCGGCATGCGCGTGGTCGTGACCGCCTGCGATGCCCGTGGCAACGTCGACATCGAAGACCTGCGCGCCAAGGCCATCGAGCACCGCGAGCACCTCGCCGCGCTGATGATCACCTACCCGTCCACCCATGGCGTGTTCGAGGAAGGCATCCGCGAAATCTGCGGGATCATCCATGACAACGGCGGCCAGGTGTACATCGACGGCGCCAACATGAACGCCATGGTCGGTCTTTGCGCGCCAGGCAAGTTCGGCGGCGACGTCTCGCACCTGAACCTGCACAAGACCTTCTGCATTCCCCACGGCGGTGGCGGCCCGGGCGTCGGCCCGATTGGCGTCAAGTCACACCTGGCGCCATTCCTGCCAGGCCACGCCAACATGGAACGCAAGGAAGGCGCAGTGTGCGCGGCGCCGTTCGGCAGCGCGAGCATCCTGCCGATCACCTGGATGTACATCCGCATGATGGGCGGCGCGGGTCTCAAGCGCGCCTCGCAACTGGCGATCCTCAACGCCAACTACATCGCCCGTCGCCTGGAAGAGCACTATCCGGTGCTCTACTCCGGCAGCAACGGCCTGGTGGCCCACGAATGCATCCTCGACCTACGTCCGCTCAAGGACAGCAGTGGCATCAGCGTCGATGACGTCGCCAAGCGCCTGATCGACTTCGGCTTCCACGCCCCGACCATGTCGTTCCCAGTGGCCGGCACGTTGATGATCGAGCCGACCGAAAGCGAATCCAAGGAAGAACTGGACCGCTTCTGCGACGCCATGATCTGCATCCGCGAAGAAATCCGCGCGGTGGAAAACGGCAGCCTCGACAAGGACGACAACCCGCTGAAGAACGCCCCGCATACCGCGGCGGAACTGGTCGGCGAGTGGACTCATCCTTACAGCCGCGAACAGGCGGTGTACCCGGTAGCGTCATTGATCGAAGGCAAGTACTGGCCGCCAGTAGGCCGGGTCGACAACGTGTTCGGCGACCGCAACCTGGTTTGCGCCTGCCCGTCGATCGAAAGCTACGCTTGACCATGAAGGGGGGCGGTCCATCCGCCCTCCGAATATCCCTTGTGGGAGCGAGCTTGCTCGCGATAGCGGACTGTCAGTTGTCATTTGAGTGACTGCCACACCGCTATCGCGAGCAAGCTCGCTCCCACAAGGGGCCTGAGTCACATCTTCAAAGTCGATCCCATAAAAAGAAACCGGAGAAACACCATGTCGTTAAGCGTGTTCGACCTGTTCAAGATCGGCATCGGCCCCTCCAGCTCACACACGGTCGGCCCGATGCGTGCCGCGGCCCGTTTTGTCGAAGGGTTGCGTCGTGATGAGCTGCTCAATACCACTGCCAGCGTCAAAGTCGAGCTGTACGGTTCCCTCGGTGCCACGGGCAAAGGCCACGGCAGCGACAAGGCCGTGCTGCTGGGCCTCGAAGGAGAGCATCCCGACACCGTGGACACCGAAACAGTGACCGCCCGGCTCCAGGAGATCCGCAGCAGCGGTCGCCTGAACCTGCTTGGCGAACACACCATCGAATTCAACGAAAAATTGCATCTGGCGATGATCCGCAAGCCGTTGGCCTACCACCCCAACGGCATGATCTTCCGCGCCTTCGATGCGGCGGGCCTGCAAGTGCGCAGCCGCGAGTACTACTCGGTGGGCGGCGGCTTTGTCGTCGATGAAGACGCGGCCGGCGCCGACCGTATCGTCGAAGATGCCACGCCCCTGACCTTCCCGTTCAAGAGCGCAAAAGACTTGCTGGCCCATTGCAGCACTTATGGCCTGTCCATCAGCCAGGTGATGCTGACCAACGAAAGCGCCTGGCGCCCCGAAGCCGAAACGCGCGCCGGCCTGCTGAAGATCTGGCAGGTAATGCAGGATTGCGTAGCGGCGGGCTGTCGCAACGAAGGGATCCTGCCGGGCGGGCTGAAGGTCAAGCGCCGGGCCGCCGCGTTGCATCGCCAGCTGTGCAAGAACCCCGAAGCGGCCTTGCGAGACCCGCTGTCAGTGCTGGACTGGGTCAACCTGTATGCCCTGGCCGTCAACGAAGAAAACGCCTACGGCGGCCGTGTCGTCACGGCGCCCACTAATGGTGCGGCGGGCATCATCCCGGCCGTGTTGCATTACTACATGCGCTTCATTCCCGGGGCCAACGAAGATGGCGTGGTGCGATTCCTGCTGACCGCCGCCGCCATCGGCATCCTGTACAAGGAAAACGCCTCCATCTCCGGCGCTGAAGTCGGTTGCCAGGGGGAAGTCGGCGTGGCCTGTTCCATGGCTGCCGGCGCATTGTGCGAAGTGTTGGGCGGTACCGTGCAGCAAGTAGAAAACGCCGCCGAAATCGGTATGGAACACAACCTCGGTCTGACCTGCGACCCCATCGGCGGCCTCGTCCAGGTGCCCTGCATCGAACGCAACGCCATGGGTTCGGTGAAGGCCATCAACGCGGTGCGCATGGCCATGCGTGGCGACGGCCATCACTTCGTCTCCCTCGACAAAGTCATCCGCACCATGCGCCAGACCGGCGCCGACATGAAAAGCAAATACAAGGAGACCGCCCGCGGCGGTCTGGCGGTCAACATCATCGAATGCTGATGCGTGCCACTTTCATTTTTCCAGGAGCTGATATGTCCACCGAACAACTGTTGAAAACCCCGCTGCACGCGCTGCACCTCGAACTCGGCGCCCGCATGGTGCCGTTTGCCGGCTATGACATGCCGGTGCAATACCCGTTGGGCGTGATGAAAGAACACCAGCACACCCGTGATCAGGCCGGCTTGTTCGATGTGTCCCACATGGGCCAGATCCGCCTGACCGGCGCGGATGCTGCCAAGGCACTGGAAACCCTGGTGCCGGTGGACATCATCGATCTGCCCGTGGGCATGCAGCGCTACGCGATGTTCACCAACGACAACGGTGGCATCCTCGACGACTTGATGGTCGCCAACCTGGGCAACGACGAACTGTTCCTGGTGGTCAACGCCGCCTGCAAGGATCAAGACCTGGCTCACCTGCAAGGGAAAATCGGCGGCCAGTGCAGCATCGAGCCGCTGTTCGAAGCCCGTGCCCTGCTCGCCCTGCAAGGTCCGGCCGCGGTCACCGTACTCGCGCGCCTGGCGCCGGACGTGGCAAAAATGACCTTCATGCAGTTCCAGCGCGTCACGCTGCTGGGCGTGGACTGTTTTGTCAGCCGTTCGGGCTACACCGGTGAAGACGGTTTCGAAATTTCCGTGCCGGCGGCCGATGCGGAGAAACTCGCCCGCGCCCTGCTGGCCGAGCCAGAGGTGGCCGCCATCGGTCTTGGCGCACGAGACTCCCTGCGCCTGGAAGCCGGCCTGTGTCTTTACGGCCACGACATGAACACCGAGACCACGCCCATTGAAGCCAGCCTGCTCTGGGCGATCTCCAAGGTCCGCCGGGCCGATGGCGCACGTGCCGGGGGCTTTCCGGGGGCTGAAACCGTCTTTGCCCAGCAACAGAACGGCGTAAGCCGCAAACGCGTCGGCCTGCTGCCCCAAGAACGCACACCGGTGCGCGAAGGCGCGGAGATCGTCAACGAAGCCGGCGAGACCATCGGTACGGTGTGCAGCGGCGGCTTCGGGCCGACACTGGGCGGTCCGTTGGCGATGGGTTATCTGGACAGCGCCTACGTCGCCTTGGATACACCAGTCTGGGCCATAGTGCGTGGGAAAAAAGTGCCTCTGCTTGTAAGCAAAATGCCATTCGTTCCACAGCGCTACTACCGAGGTTGATTGCTTGTTTCTATAAGTAACGCGGTTGCGTTAAACGTGCACTAATGTGTAACGCAACCGCCATAAAAAGGTGCATGTAGTGATATTCAACCGGGCTTATAACGCCACAGAACAATCGGAATAGCCTTTTGAATAAGCCTTCCCCGGCGAAGCATCTAAAACACCGGCAAGCTGAGCAAATCCGGGCTCTTGAGGGGGGTTGTTTTTTCGTTGGAAGTTGGCGTAGAGTTTGATCACTGTGTTTGCATGGGTCGCTTGGATCGTGACCTGGGCAGTAGCCTACGAAGTTAGCTACAACCCGTTCGACGTCATCTTACTTTCCTGCAACCCAGCCCCAGTACTCTTTCGTGTGGAAAGAGGCTGTCATTAATTTAGCGTCAAGGAAATAAGAAAATGTCCCAACGTCAGAGCGGTACCGTCAAGTGGTTCAACGACGAAAAAGGTTTTGGTTTCATCACCCCTGAAAGCGGTCCGGATCTGTTCGTACACTTCCGCGCCATCCAGGGCAACGGCTTCAAGAGCCTGAAAGAAGGCCAGAAAGTCACTTTCGTCGCCGTGCAAGGCCAGAAAGGCATGCAGGCTGACGAGGTCCAAGCCGAAGCCTAAGGCTTTCGCAAACTAAAAAGCCCCTGATTGATATCAGGGGCTTTTTTATGGCCGCAAATCCGTAAAATGGCTTCTTTTTGGCTCGAGGCCGTCATGTCGAAACATGTGCTCACCCCCCAGGGTGACTTCCCCCCCGCCGGCCTGGGCCGTCGCCTGGCCGCGATGTTCTATGACTTCCTACTATGCACGGCACTGCTGATCGTCACCGGTGGCGTGTACAAGATGATCCAGATGGCGATCATCGGCGAAGAAAAGATGCGCGTCCTCACCGATGCCGGCGCACTGGACGGCGATCCGCTACTGTCCACAGTGCTGCTCTTCGTGCTGTTCGGCTTCTTCGCCAAGTTCTGGACCCACAACGGCCAGACCCTGGGCATGCAGGTGTGGTGCATCCGCGTGCAGAACGCCGATGGCACGGCCATCAGCCTGTGGCAGGCACTGTTGCGGTTCGTGGTGTCGATTGCATCACTGCTGCTGGTCGGCGCAGGGTTTATCTGGGCGCTGTTCGATAAGCGCAAGCGCGGCTGGCATGACATCTACTCGGATACGCAGTTGGTGCGGATTCCCAAGAAGACCAAGTAGGGACACCAAATAATGCTTGGAATACAGTGTGGCGAGGGGATTTATCCCCGCTGGGCTGCGAAGCGGCCCTGAACCTGACACCACAGAGTGTCAGAATGACCAAATGGGGCCGCTTCGCGACCCAGCGGGGATAAATCCCCTCGCCACAGAAAGCCCCGCAAGCCTGAAGATATTCTTCAGCTTCAGGCATTCCCCGCCAACTTCATCCGCGCCGCCTGGGTGAAGTCCAGCATGCGCTTGAGTGGGCGAATCGCCTGGGGGATCAGCGCCGGGTCGACGAATATCTCGTTGCTGCCATCCTTCAACGCCTGAAGCGTACGTTCCAGGGTGTTCATCGCCATCCACGGGCAATGCGCGCAACTGCGGCACGCCGCGCCGTTACCGGCGGTGGGGGCTTCGATGAAGACCTTGTCCGGGCACAGCTGCTGCATCTTGTAGAAGATGCCGCGGTCGGTGGCGACGATCAGCGTCTTGTTCGGTAAGCTCTGGGCGGCGGCGATCAATTGGCTGGTGGAGCCCACGGCGTCGGCCAGTTCAATCACCGAGGTCGGCGACTCCGGGTGAACCAGGATCGCGGCGTCCGGGTACAGTGCCTTCATGTCTTCCAACTGCTTGGACTTGAACTCTTCGTGGACGATGCAGGCGCCGTCCCAGAGCAGCATGTCGGCACCGGTCTTGCGCTGGATATAAGTGCCCAGGTGCTTGTCCGGTCCCCAGATGATCGTCTCGCCGTTGTCCATCAAGCTCTCGACGATTTCCAGTGCGCAGCTGGACGTCACCACCCAGTCGGCCCGAGCCTTGACCGCCGCCGAGGTGTTGGCATACACCACCACGGTGCGCTCCGGATGTTGGTCGCAGAACGCCGAGAACTCATCCACCGGACAACCCAGGTCGAGGGAGCAGGTGGCTTCCAGGGTCGGCATCAGCACGCGCTTTTCGGGGTTGAGGATCTTGGCGGTCTCGCCCATGAACTTGACGCCGGCCACCACCACGGTCTTGGCCGGGTGGGCATTGCCGAAGCGGGCCATTTCCAGGGAGTCGGAGACGCAGCCTCCGGTCTCTTCGGCCAAGGCCTGGATGATCGGGTCACAGTAGAAGTGCGCGACCAGCACCGCGTCCTGAGCCTTGAGCTCGGCGGCGATGGCGGCGCGGTACCAGGCCTCTTGCTCGGCCGACAGCGGCTTGGGCTGCTTGGCGTCGAGGTGAGCCTGGACCAGAAGGCGTTCGGAAATTTGCGTCATGTTCGCAAGACCTATGGGCGCGTTTTGCGCGAAAGTCGAGTATACACCCGGCTCCGGACCACTCGGGTACCGCCGGGAAAGTGAGTGTCCATCAGGCACGGGACAGCGTGAAGCCGGCAAGGCTACAGAATATCCCGCCGTTGCAAAAGATCATTCTGACCTGTGCCCGGCCAGGCGTATCACGACATATAGGCCGAACACAAACCTGTGGCGAGGGGATCTATCCCCGCTGGGTTGCGCAGCAGCCCCGAAATGATGAATGCAACTATGCCTGATGCACTTCGGTGTCAGGCTTTAGGGCCGCTTCGCGCCCCAGCGGGGATAGATCCCCTCGCCACAAACTTGTGTTCGCCAAGAAATTGTTGACTTCCCACCCCCACCAAGCTGACTGAAATGTAATCACTCGCCGCCTCCGCCTGTGTCATCTTTTGCTCAGACCTACGCAGGAGGCCCACCTCCTGCACGCAGCGAATCGACTGACGGACTTTCACCGCATGCAAACAAAAACTTCCCGGCGAACCTTTGTGAAAGGCCTCGCCGCTGGCGGCATTCTGGGGGGCTTCGGCCTGTGGCGCCCGCCCGTCTGGGCCGTCACCAGCCCCGGTCAGCCCAACGTACTGAGCGGCACCGAATTCGACCTGTTCATCGGCGAAAGCCCGGTCAACTTCACCGGCAACCCACGCACCGCCCAGACCATCAACGGCGGCATCCCGGGGCCCCTGCTGCGCTGGCGCGAAGGCGACACCGTGACCCTGCGGGTGCGCAACCGCCTGCACGACACCACGTCTATCCACTGGCATGGCATCTTGCTGCCGGCCAACATGGACGGCGTGCCCGGGCTGAGCTTCAAGGGCATCGAACCCGGCGGCCTGTACGTGTATCAATTCAAGGTCCGGCAGAACGGTACTTACTGGTACCACAGCCACTCCGGTTTCCAGGAGCAGGCCGGCGTCTATGGGCCGCTGGTCATCGACGCCAAGGAGCCCGAACCCTTCCAGTACGAACGGGACTACGTGGTGATGCTCACCGACTGGACCGACGAAGACCCCACCGACATCATCCGCAAGCTCAAGAAGCAATCGGACTATTACAACTACAACAAACGCACCGTCGGCGATTTTATCGATGACGTGGGCAAGAACGGCTGGGGCGCCACCGTGGCCGATCGCAAGATGTGGGCCGAGATGAAGATGAACCCCACCGACCTGGCCGACGTCAGCGGCGCCACCTACACCTACCTCATGAACGGCCAGGCGCCGGACATGAACTGGACCGGCCTGTTCACGCCTGGCGAGCGGATTCGCCTGCGCTTCATCAATGGCTCGTCCATGAGCTATTTCGACGTACGCATCCCTGGCCTGAAAATGACCGTCGTGGCTTCCGATGGCCAACACGTCAAGCCCGTGAGCGTCGACGAATTGCGCATCGCCGTGGCTGAAACCTACGACGTCATCGTCGAGCCGACGCAAGAGGCCTACACCTTGTTCGCCCAGTCGATGGACCGCACCGGCTATGCCCGTGGCACCCTCGCCAGCCGGGCAGGACTGTCGGCGCCAGTGCCGCCCCTTGATCCTCGCCCCTTGGTCACGATGGACGACATGGGCATGGGTGGCATGGATCACGGCGGCATGGCTGGCATGGGCGAAATGAGCGGCATGGACCATGGCTCGATGCAAGGCATGGAGGGCATGGATCACAGCCAGATGCAGGGCATGGACGATAACCCCATGCAAGGCATGGATCACAGCGCCATGCAAGGCATGGGTGGAATGCAGGCCCATCCCGCCACGGAGAAAGACAACCCGCTGGTGGACATGCAGGCCATGAGCGTCAAGCCCAAGCTCGATGACCCGGGCATGGGCCTGCGCAACAACGGTCGCAAGGTGCTGACCTACGCGGACCTGCGCAGTACTTTTGCCGACCCCGACGGGCGCGAGCCAGGGCGCACCATCGAGCTGCACCTGACCGGGCACATGGAGAAGTTCGCCTGGTCGTTCAACGGCGTGAAGTTCAGCGACGCCGCGCCGTTGCTGCTCAAGTACGGCGAGCGCCTGCGCATCGTGCTGATCAACGACACCATGATGACCCACCCCATCCACCTGCACGGCATGTGGAGCGACCTCGAAGATGAGAACGGCCAGTTCATGGTTCGCAAGCACACCATTGATGTACCACCGGGTTCCAGACGCAGCTACCGGGTGACCGCCGATGCACTCGGACGCTGGGCTTATCACTGCCACCTGCTCTTCCATATGGAAATGGGCATGTTCCGTGAAGTCCGGGTACAGGAATAAGGAGCCGACGATGAGAATTGTTTTTCAGTACCGTTGCGTGCCCCTCGCAGTTCTTTTCCTGGGCACCAGCCTGTCGGCCTGGGCCGCAAGCAATGATATGCAAGGCATGGATCACAGCCAGATGCAGGGGATGGACCACAGCCAGATGCAAGGCATGGATTCGATGCAGGGCATGGATTCGATGGAAGCCGCGCCGACCAGCAGCCGCACGCCCATTCCTGAACTGACCGCTGCCGACCGCGCCGCCGTTTATGAAGACCACAACGGCCATGCGGTGCATGACAGCGCCATCAATTCGTTTTTCCTCATCAACCAACTGGAATGGCAAGACGCCGATGACGGCAGCGCCCTGAGCTGGGACGCCTCTGGCTGGATCGGCGGCGACATCGACCGCTTGTGGCTGCGCTCCGAAGGCGAACGCACCAACGGCAAGACCGAAGAAGCCGAACTCCAGGCTTTGTGGGGCCACGCAGTCAGCCCTTGGTGGGACGTGGTAGCCGGCGTGCGCCAGGACTTCAAGCCCGGTGATCCGCAGACCTGGGCGGCGCTCGGCGTTCAAGGCATGGCGCTGTACAACTTCGAAGCCCAGGCCACCGCCTATATCGGTGAAGGCGGCCAGAGTGCGGCGCGCCTGGAGGGCGACTACGACATCCTGCTGACCAATCGCCTGATCCTGCAACCGACCGCCGAAGCCAACTTCTACGGCAAGAACGACCCCGACCGCGGCGTCGGCGCGGGCCTGTCGGAGACTGAAGTCGGCCTGCGGCTGCGTTACGAAATCCGCCGCGAGTTTGCGCCCTATATCGGCGTCACCTGGAACCGCGTCTATGGCAACACCGCCGATTATGCCCGGGAAGAAGGCGAAGACCGCAGCGAGGCACGCCTGGTACTCGGCGTGCGCCTGTGGTTCTGACGGCGTCACCATTATTCCTTTTAAAAAACCTAGAAAACCTGTGCTGTAGGAGTCCTTGCATGTCATTCATCAAAAACGCTGTCATCGCCGCCGCGCTGTCCACCGGCCTGTTGGTCAGTGGCCTGGCCCAGGCCCATCCGAAACTGCTGTCCTCAACCCCGGCAGAAGGCGCCGAGGGGGCAGCGCCGACAAAGATCGAGCTGCATTTTTCCGAAAACCTGATGACCAAGTTTTCCGGTGCCAAGCTGATGATGACCGAGATGCCCGGCATGTCGGCGCACTCACCAATGCCCATGCCGGCCAAAGTGTCCGGCAGCGACGATCCGAAAACCATGGTCATCGTGCCGAACGCGCCGCTCTCCGCTGGCACCTATCAGGTCCAGTGGCGCGCGGTGTCATCCGACACTCATCCGATTACCGGCAACGTCACGTTCAAGGTGAAGTGACTCGTGAGCGACTCGATCAATATTGCGTTGCGCTTTGCCCTGTACGTGGACCTGATGTTGCTGTTCGGCCTGGCCGCCTTTGGCCTCTATAGCTTGCGAGGGCAGGAGCGAGTATCGGGCGCCGTATTGCCTTTCGGGTCGCTGCTGGCGATCACAGTGGTGCTTGGCGGCCTGCTTTCCCTGGCCGCGATGGCGTGCATGGCCTGGGCCATGAGCGGCGTCGCGGATTGGACCGAGCTGTGGCCGCACATTGAAATGATGGTGTTCGAGACGGATGTCGGCTGGGCCTGGATGCTGCGCATGGCTGCGCTGCTGCTGGCCGGTTTCGCCGTAATGTTCAGCCAACGTTGGTCGACCGCCAGCCTCGGCCTGGCCACGCTCTGCGGTGCCGTGGCCTTGGCAACACTCGCCTGGGCAGGCCACGGCGCCATGGACGAAGGCTCGCGTCGCAATTGGCACTTCATCACCGATTTCCTGCACCTGTGGGCGGCAGGTGGTTGGGTGGGCGCCTTGGCTGCGTTTGCCCTGTTGCTTCGCCAGGCCGAGCCGCAGTTGGCGGTATTGGCCCGGACACTGACCGGGTTCGAAACCGCCGGGGCGCTGATCGTGGCGATCATCGGTGTGACCGGCGTGGTGAATTACCTGTTCATTGTCGGCCCGAATGTCGATGGGCTGCTCGACAGCACTTACGGTCAATTGCTGGCACTCAAGCTCATCCTGTTCGCCGCCATGTTGGTGTTCGCGGCGCTGAACCGCTTCCATCTGAGCCCATTGCTGGAACAGGCCAGACAGACCGGCGAACATGGCGTCGCGGTGACTGCCTTGCGGCGCAGCATGGTCCTGGAATTCTCCGTGGCAGTGATCATCCTGGCGCTGGTGGCGTGGTTGGGGACGTTGAGTCCGGTGATGGAATAAGAATATTTTTCCTACTCCGCTGGCCCCGTGGCGAGGGAGCTTGCTCCCGCTGGGTGGCGAAGCCGCCCCTCCTAAAGCACCCGACATGCCCGACAAATGGCATTCTTGCTTTTCAGGTCTGCTTCGCAGCCCAGCGGGAGCAAGCTCCCTCGCCACAAAGGCCCATGGGCTGGATTTAGTTTTTCGATAGGCCCCGCCAGTTTTCAGTTTGCCCAAGGCAGCGTGCCCCAGCCTAAATAGCGCTTTGTTCCAACCAAGGCTCTGTTATGGAAAACGTTCGAACCTCAAGCACCCATGCCGGCTGGCTAATGGTCAGCATCGTATTGGTAGCGCTGAATCTACGGCCTTCGATGGCAGCCGTCGGGCCGTTGTTACCAGCGATTCGCGGCGAAGTCCCCTTGAGTTTCAGCGCGGCGTCGCTGCTGACCATGTTGCCTGTCATGGCGATGGGCTTGGCAATGTTCCTCGGCATGCGCATCGCCCTGCGTATCGGCGAGCACCGCACCATCGTGCTGTCGCTGTTGATTGTTGGTATCGCCACAGCCTCGCGCCTGTATCTGGACAGCGCCGCCGGGTTGATCGCCAGTGCGGTCGTGGCCGGGCTCGGGATAGCCTTGATCCAGGCTGTGATGCCGGCACTGATCAAGTCGCGCTTCGCCGATCACGTATCACTGCTCATGGGCTTGTACGTCACTTCCATCATGGGCGGTGCAGCAATTGCCGCATCGTTTTCACCTTTGGTCCTGGTGCAGACCGGCAGTTGGCGCGTCAGCCTGGCCATTTGGGCATCGTTATCACTGGTCGCCCTGGGCTGCTGGTACGCTCAGCGAGCGAGCGTCATCCCTTTGCCCGAAGCAGCGTCCCGGCATCACGAAGCGTTTGCCAGCAACGCCCGGGCCTGGCTCCTGGCGATTTTCTTTGGCTTGGGCACCGCCTCCTACACGTGCGTATTGGCCTGGCTGGCGCCGTACTACGTAGAAAAAGGCTGGAGCGAACAGCACGCTGGCCTGCTGTTGGGGTTCCTCACGGCAATGGAAGTGCTCTCTGGGCTGGTAACCCCCGCGATTGCCAACCGCAGCCGGGATAAACGCCTGGTCCTGAGCGTCCTGCTGGCCTTGATCATCAGCGGCTTCTGCGGCCTGATCCTCAGCCCGGAACGCTTCAGCCTGCTCTGGCCCTGCCTGCTGGGGCTGGGTATCGGCGGCCTGTTCCCCATGAGCCTGATCGTATCCCTCGACCACGTGGACAACCCACGCCGGGCCGGTGGCCTTACAGCGTTCGTGCAGGGAATTGGCTATCTCATTGCCGGGCTTTCGCCACTGGTTGCCGGAATGATCCGCGATCGATTGGGGAGCTTCGAGTGGGCCTGGTGGTCGCTCATGGCGGTCATGGTGTTGATGATGGGAATGGTGTTGCGCCTGAATCCGAAACATTACGCACAGCACATCCGTTGAATTGAGGCTAGTTAAACCCCGGAGCGTTAACTGGCGAGTCTTGGCGCTACTATACCTGCCAGGAATTTTTACCTCGTAAGGGAGCTACGCCTTGTCCGTCACACCTGACAGAACCTTCGCTGAAGTGCTCAAGCAAACCGTCAAACGCATTCTTGACTACTGGACTCAAATTACAGTCACTTTCGGCCTGCTCGCGACAGGTTTAGGGTTCGTCACGCTGTATCTTTACACCCGCACGATTGGACGTATCGATCTCTTCATGCCGTCGATCGATGTGAAGTCTGCTTTATTGGTCTGGGTCGTGCTGGTCCTGCTACTGATGCTTTCATATCTATTCATCCTCGGGGGAACCACGTGGATGTTCGGCTGCTCCGTTCTGCTTTTTTCTAACTTGAAGGACAACCAACCGAGGGTTCTGTTTTATCTGACGGTCCTGACCGTGGTGGGGTTTAGCGCCTTCATCTGGGCCACCTTTTTCCCGCCCATACCATTGGGCGCCTGGGAGACTTTCATCGCGTTGCTCCTGATCGTCTTCGTGGTGTGCTGGCTCATGTACGCCGTCACACCATTCAAGCGAATTGTCAGAAAAAGCACACTTGTCCAAGCCAGGCTGGATCGTGCCCGCTTGAAACGTCTGGAAGCCAGCAAACAGGCAAAAAAGAAGAGGCTTTCAACGCATAAGGCAACCCGCCCGCCGAAAGCCTGGATGAAAAAATGGCACGCCTTGGTGCACGAATGCGGAAAAAAGACCGCGTCCGCACGGCGCTGCATAAAAGAAAAATGGCAACGACTACTGTCGTGGATACAGGCTCGCAAAGAATTCGGACTCGTCACCGTGCTCTCGCTTTCCATATTCCTGACGGTGATCTTCGCAGCCTTTCCAATCCTTTTGACGATACGTTCGCACATGGAGAGGGAAACGCCCGACACAGTTCCCTACGTAGCGGGCCTGTCCTGGATGACACTCATCTTCACTCTGTTACCGGTCATCGTATTTTATTGTTTCAAGGGGGATATCTACCGGCGGACCTTTAATAGCCTGGTGGCGATGGTCTTCGCTTTTTGCGCCTTCACATTGCTCTCGCCAGGCAGTTTGAGCCAGATAACCTACATCGCGGCAGGAGGATTATCGGTTCGCCAACAAACGGTGGAGCGCTACGCCTTGCCAGACGATATCAAGCTGCAAGACTTGGATGCCACGATGTGGAAAACGCGTCAGCGTGATTCGCAAAAAATAGAAATCGAGGCGTTCCAGTTGTATTCCTTTGGAGACGTGCTGTTGTTATGCCCAAAAGACATGCTCTCACTCGAACTCAAGGAGCTGAAGAGCTACTCGAAGTTCTGTGTCAGCACGCTCAATAGCAAAGTTGCACGGAAACCCCGGTTACCCATATTCGCCAGGAAACCACAAGAGGAGTGGAGCTGCCGGGTACCCTCATGGCAGATCCACGCAGGGCGCTGGCTCGCATGGGAAGCATTGATCCCGAGCGTTCACCGCTCTGCGTCGGGCGAGAAAAGGGGCTAAAAGACTCGATCAAATCGAGAGCGCGGCTTCCTTCGACAGGTAGCAGAGTTGGCGTACGGTCGCTCTGCAACTGCCCCCGACAGGACTGCTGGCTTTTCGTGTACGGGCGGGCGCACTTTATTTCAGGCAAAAAAAAATCCGGAAATCCTCACTTTCGTGGGCCTTCCAGATTTTTAAAACTACAGAAAATGGTGGGTCGTGTGGGATTCGAACCTACGACCAATTGGTTAAAAGCCAACTGCTCTACCAACTGAGCTAACGACCCGCTGTGTGGTGGCGCGTATAATACTGATTTCTAAGGACTATTCAACACTTAATTTGAAATAAATCAAAAATAAGGGGTTGGATCGCTCACACCCGCCGCCGCGAAGCCTTCGGCACGCAGGCGGCAGCTGTCGCATTTGCCGCAAGCGCGGCCCTGATCGTCGGCCTGATAACACGAAACAGTAAGGCCATAATCCACCCCAAGCTTCACCCCTGCCCTGACGATGTCAGCCTTGCTGAGGTTCTGCAGAGGCGCCTGGATCCGGAAACCCTGCCCCTCTACGCCGGCCTTGGTCGCCAGATTCGCCATGCGTTCGAAGGCCTCGACAAACTCCGGACGGCAATCCGGATAGCCGGAATAATCCACCGCGTTGACACCGATGAAAATGTCACGGGCACCCAGCACTTCGGCCCAACCCAGCGCCAGGGACAGGAACACCGTGTTGCGCGCCGGCACATAAGTCACCGGAATGCCTTCACTCGGCGCCTCGGGAACATCAATGGAACTGTCAGTCAGGGCGGAACCGCCGATGCCGTTGAGGTTCAGGCCGATCACCTTGTGCTCGACAACGCCCAGGTCTCGGGCGACCCGCTCGGCGGCGTGCAACTCGGCACGGTGGCGCTGGCCATAGTCGAAACTCATTGTGTAGCAGCGATAGCCTTCGGCGCGGGCCATGGCTACGACCGTGGCCGAATCCAGGCCGCCCGACAGCAGGATGACCGCGCGCTTTTCTGGAGTGGTTAATTGTTCAGTCATGTCAGCGCCCCGGCTCGTCGTTCCAAAGATATTTGTGCAGTTGCAGTTGCAGGCGCACCGGCAAGTTATCCGCCACCACCCAGTCCGCCAGCTCCCGAGCATTCAGGTCGTGGTGACTAGGGGAAAACAGCACCTCGCCAGCCCGTTGGTCCAGACCGTACTGGATCAGCTTGGACACCGCCCAGTCGTAGTCTTCCCGCGAACAGATGACGAACTTGACCTGATCGTTGGGCGTCAGCAGCTCGATGTTCTCATAGCGGTTGCGGTGGGCTTCTTTCGAACCAGGAGTCTTGAGGTCCACGACGCGGCTGACCCGCGGATCGACCGCCGATATATCCAGCGCGCCACTGGTTTCCAGGGAAACCTCATAGCCTGCATCGCACAATTGCTTGAGCAAGGGGATGGCATTGGGCTGCGCCAATGGCTCACCCCCCGTGACGCAAACATAACGCGGACGGAAGCCGGCCACTTGTTCGAGGAGATCGTCGAGGGTGCGCAAGGTGCCGCCATTGAAGGCGTAGGCACTGTCGCAGTATTGGCAACGCAATGGGCAACCGGTAAGGCGCACAAAAACAGTGGGCAGCCCGGCCGTTCGCGTTTCACCCTGCAACGAGTAAAAAACTTCGGTAATTCTCAATGTGTCTTGCATAGTCGCCACGGGCGTAACAGCTAAACAGGCTGTCCGCCTCCGTCAGGCACCTCAAGGAACCCCGCCAACGCGTAGATCCCAAGAAGCGTGTTTCATAAAAAGGGCGTGAATTCTAACGAAAAAACCCGCGACAGGCGCGGGTTTCTTCCAAGCGGGTTCAAACAGCCTTACATGCGCTGCAGATCGCGCTGGGCCAACTGAGCGGCGGATGTCCCCGGATACTGGGCCACCACCTGCTGCAGAATGCCCTTTACCTTGTCGGTGTGACCGAGGCGGCGCTCTACGTCAGCCAGCTTGTACAGCGAATCCGGCACCTTGGCGTGCTTGGGATACAGTTGCGAAACCTTGGCGAATGCCTGGCCGGCACCTTGCAGGTCACCCTTGGCCAGGTTCACCTCACCCAGCCAGTATTGGGCGTTGCCCGCGTACTGGCTGTTTGGGTATTTGCGCAGGAAAGCGGCAAAGGCCTGGCTGGCCTTGTCGAAATCCTTGGCCTTGATCAAGTCGAAGGCAGCATCGTAGTAGAGCTTTTCCTTCGCTGGATCAGCCGGCTCGCCACCGGCAGCAGGTGCTGCTGGAGCACTCGCCCCAGCGCCTGCGGCTGCACCGGGGGCGTTCAGATCGCCACCGGCTGGAGAATTCTCAGGAGTCGCGGCAGGTGCAACGCCGGTTCCTATGCGCCGATCAAGATCCTGGTATCGCTCCAGGTTTTCCTGCTTCATGCGCGAAATATCATTTTGCAGTTCTTCAATCACACCCTGTTGGCGCGAGATCTGATCCTGCATTTGCTGCAGTTGGTTGAACAGCTGGCCCTGTGCCGAGACAGGGGCCGAAACCCCTCCCCCGGCATAGGCGCCGTTCGTACCGTAACCTGCAGGCGGATAACTGCTCCCGCTATTGTTATAGCCGGCATCGTTATCGACCACAGGAACCGCAGCCCACGCCGCAAGCGGCGCGAGGCTGAGAGCCAGAACAGTTACAGCACGACGGCACGTTCGCATGACGAATTACTTACGCAGTTCGACGCGACGGTTTTGAGCCCAGGACTGCTCGTCGTTGCCGGTAGCAACTGGACGCTCTTCGCCGTAGGAAACCAGTTCCAGCTGAGCTGGGGAAACACCTTGCAGTACCAGGTAGCGTTGAACGGCTTTCGCACGACGCTCGCCCAGTGCCATGTTGTACTCACGAGTACCACGTTCGTCGGTGTTGCCTTCCAGAACAACGCGAGCGCCGTTTGCTTTCAGGTCTTTGGCGTGAACGTCCAGAGCGCGCATGGCTTCTGGCTTCAGGTCCGAGCTGTCGTATTCGAAGTAGAAGGTGGTGATTGCGCGCAGAGCAGCTTCTTCGCTCATGGAGCCGTCAACTGCACCGGTGTTAGCGCCGTAACCAGCGTTTGGATCAACAGCGCCTTCACCGGCGTTGTCGCCGCCTTTGGACGAGCAACCTACAGCTACAGCCATGGCCAGAGCCAGCGCAGCAAATTTACCAAACTTCAGCATTTCCATCGTGAAACTCCTAATGAACCCCAGTGTGTTAAGTAAAACGTATTGCGCCGCGTCAGTTCAGGTAAGGGGACCAGGACGGTTCTCTGACTTCGCCTTGAGCGGTAGGAAGCGGGAGCCTCACGCGTCCATTAATGGACACGAGCATCAAGACTCCCCGGCCCTGCTGGCGGGTGGCGTAGATTACCATGGTGCCGTTGGGCGCAACAGTAGGTGACTCGTCCAGAGTGCTATCAGTGAGGATTTTTACGCTTCCGCGCTGCAAATCCTGGGCCGCCACCTTGAAATTGGTGAAACCATCCTGGCGATGGATCATGACCAGGGTCTTTTCGTCCGCCGACAGTTTAGGGTTGGCGTTGTAGTTACCGACGAAAGTCACGCGTTCGGCACCACCGCCACCAGCGCTGGTCTTGTAGATCTGCGGCTTGCCGCCACGGTCGGAGGTGAAGTAGATGGTCGAGCCATCCTTGCCCCAGAACGGTTCGGTGTTGATGCCCGGGCCGTTGGTCACGCGCGAGATCGAACGAGACGCCAGGTTCATCACGTAGACGTCCGGGTTACCGTCCTTGGACAGTACGAACGCCAGGCGCGAACCGTCCGGCGACCAGGCTGGCGCGCCGTTCAGGCCTTCGAAATTGGTGATCTGCTCACGACGACCGGTGTCGATGTGCTGCACGAAAATACGTGGACGCTTCTGCTCGAACGAGACATAGGCGATACGCTTGCCGTCAGGTGCAAAACGCGGCGACAGGATCGGCTCGCGCGATTGCAGCAGGGTCACTGCGCGGGCGCCGTCATAGTCGGAACGCTGCAGGGTGTAGCGGGTGTTGTTCTCGGAGAAGCGCTCAGCCGTCACGTAAAGCATACGCGTAGAGAACGCACCCTTGATGCCGGTGAGCTTTTCGAACGACTGGTCGGCGATGTAATGCGCCATGTCACGCAGTTGGTCAACGCTGCCCGATACGCTACCGGTCAGCACTTGCTGTTCGGTGGCGACATTGAACAGGGCGTATTGCACCTGCAAGCGACCGCCCGCCGGAACGATGCTGCCGACCATGATGTACTGGGCGCCCAGGGCCTTCCAGTCACGGTAGATGACTTCGCTGGCCTGGGTTGGCAGGCCGATCATGTTCTGCTTCGGAATCGGCGCGTAGTAACCGGAGTTGCGCAGGTCGTTGCCGATGATTTCCGCCATGTCGTCGGGCAGGACGCTGCCGCCCTGCCATCCGAACGGAACGACGGCGATCGGGGTGGCCCGGTCGCTGCCGCTGGTGACCAGGATGTTCTTTTCCTCTGCCATCGCTATCCCTGCCAGGCAGCAGATAACGACAAGCATTGATCGAAGAAGGTTTCTCACAAGGCTAGATCCTCAGGTGTGAATGTCATCTTGAACGAACGATAGGGAGCAAAATCGCTCGGCTTCATTCCTTGCATTTCCGTCAACCGCCCAATGTTCTTGACCGCCGCGACCGCCGAAGCGTCGAACGGACCATCGCCACTGGACTTGGCCACGCTGACCGAGGTAACCGTACCGTCGGGCAACATGCCGATTTGCAATACTACCGTCATGCCTTTGCGCGCCGAAGGTGGACGAGCCCAGCCTTCCGCCGCACGGGCACGAATCAGATCATCGAAGCTACCGGCGACTTCATCGCCCTGCTCGTCGGCCAATGCCTGCTGGCGCTCCGGCGTGTCGGAAAGCAAATCTGCCAAGGCCTGGGCCTTTTTCTCTTCGGCGGATTTACGCGCTGCGTCCTGGGCCTTTTTCTTGGCGGCGTCGGCGGCGGCTTTCTTCTTCGCGTCTTCGGCGACTTTCTTCTTCGCCTCTTCAGCTTCAGCTTTCTTCTTGGCGTCTTCGGCCGCTTTTTTCTTCGCGTCCTCGACAATCTTTTTCTTCGCTTCTTCAGCGGCCGCTTTCTTCGCCTCTTCTTCAGCGGCTTTCTTGGCTTCTTCTTCGGCTTTCTTCTTGGCTATATCAGCCAATTGTTTCTCTTCTGCCTTTTTGGCCTCGGCGGTCTTCTTCGCTTCGTCGGCTTTCTTGGCCTCGTCTGCCTTTTTAGCCTCGTCCGCTTTCTTCGCCTCGTCGGCCTTCTTCGCTTCTTCGGCCTTTTGAGCAGCTTCTTCTTTCTTTTGTTCCGCGGCCCTCACGGCTTCCTGCTCGACCTTCTTCTGCTCCATCTGCTCGACTTCAGTCTGGCGCGCGGCGGATTTCTTCGCTTCGCCGGCAAGCTTCTGGTTGGTCTGCGTCGTGGCCTGGCTCTTCGACTTGAGCTGGTAAAGGGTCGCCTGCACGATCGGCTTGGCCGGCGGCAGCTCCGGGGTCATGGCAAAGCTGACGAACAGCATGCCGAACACCAGCACATGCAGGCCGATGGCAAGGACACTAGGCCAGAAGTAGCTTTCCGAGGCGGACGGCTCTCGCTGTTGCTGCATCAGGGCGCCTCAGTGATCAAGCCAACGTTACCAACCCCGGCTTTCTGCAGGCCGCCCATGGCGCCCATCACGGCACCGTAGTCGACGGTCTTGTCGCCGCGAATGAACACCTGGGTGCGCTTGCCGGCATCGTTGCCGACACGAATGATCTTGGTCACCGCGTCGGTCATCTGCGGCAGGGTCATGGCCCGGTCCTGCTGTTTCTCGGTGTCGACTTCGCTGCCAAGGTTCCAGTAATAGGTCTTGTCAGCCTTGATCGAAATGGTCAGGACCTGGGTGTTGTTGTCCTGCGGCAAGGCTTCGCTGGAAACCTTGGGCAGATCGACCTTCACGCCCTGATTGAGCATCGGCGCGGTCACCATGAAGATGACCAGCAGTACCAGCATCACGTCGATGTAGGGCACCACGTTCATCTCGGCAACCGGCTTGCGCTTGTTTCGGGCTCGAGCGATTAAAGCCATCGGGAAATACCTGCTTATTCTTCGCTGGTGTGCACTTTGCGGTGCAGGATCGCCTGGAATTCATCGGCGAACGTGTAGTAGCGGCTGGTCAGCGTTTCGCTGCGGGCAGCGAAGCGGTTGTAGGCGATAACGGCCGGGATCGCCGCGAACAGGCCGATGGCGGTGGCGATCAGCGCCTCGGCGATACCCGGGGCCACGGTAGCCAGGGTCGCTTGCTGGGCGGATGCCAGGCCACGGAAGGAGTTCATGATCCCCCACACGGTACCGAACAGGCCGATGTACGGGCTGACCGAACCGACGGTCGCCAGGAACGGCAGGCCCTGTTCAAGTTTTTCTTCCTCGCGGGAAATGGCGACGCGCATGGCACGGGCCACGCCTTCCATGACCGCTTCAGGATCCACACCGGGCTGCTGGCGCAGACGGGAGAACTCCTTGAAACCGGCGCGGAAGATCTGCTCGACGCCCGAATCCGGGTCCGGATTGCTGCCGGCCTGGCGGTACAGCTTGGACAGGTCGATGCCGGACCAGAAGCGCTCTTCGAAGCTCTCCAGGGCACGGCGACCGGCGCGCAGCATGTTGCTGCGCTGAAAGATCATGATCCACGAGGTCACCGATGCGGCTACCAGGGTCAGCATTACCAGTTGCACCACGACGCTGGCATTGCTGACCAGGCTCCACATGGAGGAATGGTCGACGACGTTAGCTTCCACGCTTTATCTCCTGCTCTGAGTGTGTACCCGCGCCGCTCACGCCGGCAAAGGCCGCACGTAGAGCTTCGGGAATGGCCCGGGGTTTCAAACTATGGGTGCGCACACAGGCCACCAAAAACTGCCCTTCGCAGAGCAGCACATTATCCGCAGCGCGCCTGACCTGCTGCTTGAAGCGCAGGCTGACGCGGTTCAACTCGATGACATCGGCAGTCACCACAAGCTCATCGTCCAGTCGCGCCGGCGCGTGATAACGCGCTTCGCTGGAATGCACGACGAATAACAGGTCCTCCCCTGCCAGCGCGGATTGGGCGAAACCCAGTTCCCGCAGCCGTTCGGTTCGAGCCCGTTCCATAAACTTGAGGTAATTGACGTAGTAAACGATGCCGCCGGCATCGGTGTCCTCGTAATAAACGCGACAGCGATGTGCGAACGACTCCAGCCCGTTTTGCGCGCGCATACTCTAGTGCTTACTCCTCAGGTTGCCAATCGGCCAGGCAACTGTTTTTTCATTCTCGAACGCATTGACGCTCCAGGCGTGGTCTGGGACAGCACCAACCGGAAAAAAGTCGTCGTACAAAGCGCGTTCAATCGTCTACCGCATCGAGGAACTCGTCTACCACCGGCATCTCGCCCATTCGTGTCGGGATGTTTAAGCCGAAGTGCAGATAAGCATGCCGCGTCACCACGCGCCCGCGCGGGGTGCGCATGATATAGCCCTGTTGGATCAGGTACGGCTCCAGCACATCTTCAATCGTATGACGCTCTTCGCTGATGGCGGCGGCCAGGCTGTCCACACCCACCGGGCCACCGTCGAATTTCTCGATCATGGTCAACAGCAGGCGCCGGTCCTGGTGATCGAAACCGCGTTCGTCAATGTCCAGCAGGTTCAGCGCCAGGTCGGCGATCGGCTTGGTGATATGGCCCTTGGCCCGGACTTCGGCAAAGTCCCGGACCCGGCGCAGCAGGCGGTTGGCGATCCGCGGCGTACCGCGGGCCCGACGGGCGACTTCGTAGGCGCCGTCCGGGTCCAGCGGCAAGCCGAGGATGCCGGCCGAGCGGCTGACAATTGTCGCCAGGTCGGCGTTGTTGTAGAACTCCAGGCGCTGGACGATACCGAATCGGTCACGCAGCGGGTTGGTCAGCATGCCGGCGCGGGTGGTGGCCCCCACCAGGGTGAAGGGTGGCAGGTCGAGCTTGATGGAACGCGCCGCCGGCCCTTCGCCGATCATGATGTCGAGCTGGAAATCTTCCATGGCCGGGTACAGCACTTCTTCGACGATTGGCGACAGCCGATGGATTTCGTCGATGAAGAGTACGTCATGAGGTTCAAGGTTGGTCAAAAGCGCCGCCAGGTCGCCCGGTCGCTCGAGCACCGGCCCGGACGTGCTCTTGATCGACACCCCCATTTCCTGGGCGATGATATTGGCCAGGGTGGTCTTGCCCAAGCCCGGCGGGCCGAAGATCAAGGTGTGGTCCAGCGACTCGCTGCGCCCACGGGCAGCCTGGATGAACAGCTCCATCTGCTCGCGCACGGTCGGTTGACCGATGTAATCGGCCAGGCTGACAGGACGAATCGCGCGGTCCTGGATTTCCTCGCGGTCACGGGGGGCGCCCGTGGCGGCGATCAGGCGGTCAGCTTCAATCACTTAAATCATTCCCTTCAGGGCACGGCGAATCATGTCTTCGGTGCTCAGGCCTTTTTCCTTGATCGCGGAAATCGCCTTGCTGGCTTCCTGCGGCTTGTAGCCCAAGGAAATCAGCGCGGTGACCGCATCGTTTTCAGCGCTAACCGCAGGCGCAGGCGCATCCGGCTGGTTTGGTACCAACGCGAACATCGCCGGCACCGCCTCCCAGGCCTTGAAGCGATCCTTGAGTTCCACCAGCAGGCGCTCGGCGGTTTTCTTGCCCACGCCCGGCACCTTGGTCAGGGCCGAGGTGTCCTGGGACTGCACGCAACGAATCAGTTCATCGACTTCCAGGCTCGACATCAAGGCCAGGGCCAGTTTAGGACCGACGCCATTGAGACGGATCAACTCGCGGAAGAAATCCCGCTCGCGCTTGCCAACGAACCCATAGAGTAACTGCGCATCCTCGCGCACGACCAAATGGGTGTGCAGGGTCAGCGGCTCGCCGACCGACGGCAGGCGATACAGCGTGGTCATGGGCACTTCGAGCTCATAGCCCAGGCCGTTTACATCCAGAATCAGGTGCGGCGGCTGTTTTTCAGCCAGGGTGCCGCGCAAGCGTCCAATCACGTTTCAGATCCTTGGGCGTTGTCCAGCCACCGGCTGGCGAATAACAACCCGAGCATAAAGGCCGACGATACAGGCGCAACAGGCTCGGGCTCATGAATGAAGCGCTGATGCTATCAGAGACGCAGGCGCCCGCCACGACTGCGTGCGGCTCCCAAGCCATGGGGCAACAGACTGGAGCGGGTATGGGCATGGCAAATGGCGATGGCCAGGGCGTCGGAGGCGTCGATCTGCGGCTTGCTGACCAATTTCAACAAGTGCATCACCATCATTTGCACCTGCTCCTTGTTCGCCGCACCGGTTCCGACGACCGCCTGCTTGACCTGGGTCGCGGTGTACTCGGCGATCTCCAGGTTTTCCTCGGCCCCAGCCACAATCGCCGCGCCTCGGGCCTGCCCAAGTTTCAAGGCTGAATCGGCGTTACGGGCCATGAAGACCTTTTCGATGCCCATGGTCACGGGGCCGTAGGTCTGGATGACTTCGCGCACGCCGCGATAAACGATCTGCAAGCGTTCATGCAGCTCACCCGCACCGGTGCGGATGCATCCGGAGGCGACATACACGCAGCCGCGCCCGGTATCGCGAACCACACCGTAGCCGGTGATGCGCGAACCGGGGTCGATACCAAGGATTAAAGTCATAGCGCCTGCGGTTTGAAGGGGAGTTATCCAGACCTGCGGGAGCGAGCTTGCTCGCGATGGCGTCGGGTCAGCAAGCACTGTGTTGACTGATGTATCGCTATCGCGAGCAAGCTCGCTCCCACAGGTTGGTCATTGGCAATCGTCATTAGTTGAACAGGCCTTCTCAACCCAGCTGTTCAGCCACCGACTCCGGAATATCGGCATTGGAATAAACGTTCTGCACGTCATCCAGGTCTTCCAGCATGTCGATCAGCTTGAGTACCTTCTCGGCGCCTTCCAGGTCGAGTTCGGCGCTGGTGGTCGGCTGCATGACGATTTCCGCGTCCGCAGGCGCAAAACCGGCCGCCTCCAGGGCGTTGCGCACGGCGTAGAAGCTGGCGAACGAGGTGAACACGTCGAACGAACCGTCTTCATGGCTGACCACGTCGTCGGCATCGGCTTCGAGGGCCGCTTCGGTCAGCGCATCCTCGTCGACGCCCGGCGCAAAGCTGATCTGCCCTTTGCGCTCGAACAGGTAGGCTACCGAGCCATCGGTGCCCAGGTTGCCGCCGCATTTGCTGAAGGCGTGACGCACGGCCGCGGCGGTGCGGTTGCGGTTGTCGGTCATGCACTCGACCATCACCGCCACGCCGCCTGGGCCGTAGCCTTCATAGGTCAGCTCTTCAACGTTGTCGGCCTCGGTGGCGCCAGCGCCACGGGCGATGGCCCGGTCGATGATGTCGCGACTCATGTTCGCGCCCAGCGCCTTATCCAGCGCCAGGCGCAAGCGCGGGTTGGAACCCGGATCACCGCCACCCTGGCGGGCCGCGACCGTCAGCTCACGGATCCACTTGGTGAAAATCTTGCCTCTCTTGGCATCCTGACGTTCTTTGCGGTGCTTGATGTTCGCCCACTTGGAATGACCTGCCATAACTCGCTCCGTTTCGCTCTGGAACATTGCCCGCCCTGCGCTTGCGCAGTGGCGGCAATCAGAAATATCGACCCCAACGAAAAGGCGCATCCGAAGATGCGCCCTCTCAGGTGCCAGCCTTACTCAGCCTTTGGCTGTTCACGCAGGCGGATGTGCAACTCGCGCAACGCCTTGGCGTCCACGACGCCAGGCGCCTGGGTCATGACATCGGCCGCGCTCTGGGTTTTCGGGAACGCGATCACTTCGCGGATCGACTGGGCGCCGGTCATCAACATCACCAGGCGATCCAGGCCGAAGGCCAGGCCACCGTGGGGCGGGGCGCCGTATTTCAGGGCGTCCAGCAGGAAGCCGAACTTCTCTTCCTGCTCGGCTTCGCTGATGCCCAGCAGACGGAACACCGCCTGTTGCATTTCCTTGCGGTGGATACGGATCGAACCGCCACCCAGCTCGGTGCCGTTCAGGACCATGTCGTAGGCCCGGGAAAGTGCGCCGGCCGGGTTGGCCTCCAGCTCTTCAGGCGAGCACTTCGGCGCGGTGAACGGGTGGTGCAACGCGGAGAAGCTGCCGTCATCGTTTTCTTCGAACATCGGGAAGTCCACGACCCACATCGGCGCCCACTCGCAAGTGAGCAGCTCCAGGTCGTGACCGACCTTGATCCGCAGCGCACCCAAGGCTTCGCTGACGATCTTGGCCTTGTCGGCGCCGAAGAACACGATGTCGCCATCGACCGCGCCAACACGATCGAGGATCACGTTGAGGTTGGCTTCGGGGATGTTCTTCACGATTGGCGACTGCAGGCCTTCAACGCCCTTGGCGCGCTCGTTGACCTTGATGTACGCCAGGCCGCGGGCACCGTAGATACCCACGAACTTGGTGTAATCGTCGATCTTGCTGCGTGGCATGCTCGCACCGCCTGGTACGCGCAGGGCGGCAACACGGCATTTCGGGTCGTTTGCAGGACCGCTGAACACCTTGAACTCGACATCCTTGAGCTGGTCGGCCACGTCCACCAGTTCCAGCGGGTTACGCAGGTCAGGCTTGTCGGAACCGTAGCGGCGCATGGCCTCTTCGAAGGTCATGTGCGGGAACTCACCGAATTCCAGGTCCAGCACTTCCTTGAACAGGTTGCGGATCATGCCTTCGGTCAGGCCCATGATGTCTTTTTCATCGAGGAAGCTGGTCTCGATGTCGATCTGGGTGAACTCAGGCTGACGGTCGGCACGCAGGTCTTCGTCGCGGAAGCACTTGGCGATCTGGTAGTAGCGATCGAACCCGGCCACCATCAGCAGTTGCTTGAACAGCTGCGGCGACTGCGGCAAGGCAAAGAAACTGCCGGGGTGGGTACGGCTCGGCACCAGGTAGTCGCGGGCGCCTTCCGGCGTGGCGCGGGTCAGGATCGGCGTCTCGACATCGAGGAAGCCGTTTTCATCCAGGTAGCGACGGATGCTGGTGGTCATGCGCGAACGCAGGCGCAGCTTCTCGGCCATTTCCGGGCGACGCAGATCGATGAAGCGGTAGCGCAGGCGCGTTTCTTCACCGACGTCGGAGTATTCATTGAGCGGGAACGGCGGGGTTTCCGCTTCGTTCAGCACTTCCAGCTCATAACCCAGCACTTCGATCATGCCGGACGCCATGTTGGCATTGCCGGCGCCGGCTGGGCGCAGGCGCACCTTGCCGGTGATCTTGACGACGTATTCGCTGCGCACGCGGTCGGCGGTGGCGAAGGTTTCAGCGCGGTCCGGATCGAACACCACCTGGGCCAGGCCTTCACGATCACGGATATCGAGGAAAATCACCCCGCCATGGTCACGGCGACGATGAACCCATCCGCAAAGAGTAACTTCCTGGCCTTCCAGGCTTTCGTTCAGTTGGCCGCAATAATGGCTGCGCATCATGGTAGTGGTTTCACTTCTCGTAATTCGACATTCGGTTGGAGGCCCTGCCCGTGCAAGAACTCGCGCGTATTCAACTCAATCAGCCTTGTCGCCACCGGCCAGGTTCTTCTTGGCGCCGGTCTTGAAGTCGGTTTCATACCAGCCGGTGCCACCGAGGCGGAAACCAGGCATGGATAGCATCTTTTTCAGTTCTGGTGCCTGGCAGGCAGGGCAGTCGACCAGCGGTGCCGCGCTGATCTTTTGAATGGCTTCCATCTGATGACCACAGGAAGCACATTGATAGTCGTACATCGGCATGGGGGTTGTCTCGGCGATCAGGTTACTCGCGCAAAAGCGGGGCTTTGCGGCAAAGAGCGGGATTATATCCATTAAATGCGGCCTGTGCAGCCGTAAGACCGCGTGTAGGAGCTGACGAGTGCAACGAGGCTGCGATCTTGCCCCAGACATGAGTCGCAAGCGAAGAGTCAAGATCAAGATCAAAAGATCGCAGCCTTCGGCAGCTCCTACGCCCCACCATGCTCCATCCCGGCGTCCTTCAAACTGTGAACAACGCAGACAACACGCACCAGCCCGCTGAAATTGCGCACGCCGCCATGGCGCAGGTGTACCTCCCTGTCCACATGGGACAGCAAGGTGCTGATGGAGCAACTGTTGAGGTGCGCCATGTCGCCGAGAATATCCCAATAGACCTGCTCCAGCCGCAGGCAGGTGGCGAACCCATTGAGCCGGATAGAGCGGGCCAGGGGACGGGCCAGTTGCATATTGAAACCCCTGACGAACGGGTCGACGCGGATAGACTGCAAGCGTCCACACCCATCTTCCCGGGGTTCTTTTCCTTGAATCATACCGTTGACACTCCTTTGCCATACGAGCCTCAGTCGGAACAACCGATCTGTGGCTCTATGGAAGCTCAACGGGCTCGCCAGTTCCAGATGACTTTTTGACCATCAACGTAGGACAAGCCGACAGAAGACTGGCGACAAATTACGCAGCCCTGGAACCTGACGCCCAGGCGATGATGCCAACGGCAACACCATCGCCTGGGCGTGGCTTACTTATCCTCCAGCAACGAACGCAGCATCCAGGCGGTTTTTTCATGGACCTGCATGCGCTGGGTCAGCAGGTCGGCGGTGGGTTCGTCGCTGACCTTGTCCAATAAAGGAAAGATGCCACGGGCCGTGCGAGTCACTGCTTCCTGCCCTTCGACCAATTGCCGGATCATGTCCTCGGCGCCAGGCACACCCTCTTCTTCCTTTATGGACGACAAGCGCGCATATACCGAGTAAGCACCGGGTGCTGGAAAGCCGAGCGCACGGATTCGCTCGGCGATCAGGTCAACCGCCAGCGCCAACTCGTTGTATTGCTCCTCGAACATCAGGTGCAGCGTCCGGAACATCGGACCGGTAACGTTCCAGTGGAAATTGTGGGTCTTGAGGTACAGCACATAGGTGTCAGACAACAAGCGCGAAAGCCCGTCGACGATGGACTTGCGGTCTTCTTCGCTGATACCGATATCAATGGCCATGTGGTTTGATCTCCTGACGTGATGAATTCGACAGCGGTCATTTCACTCTAGCGGGTGTCGCCGCCTGAGGCCTGCGACAAATCGCCAGCCGTCCTGAACCGACAAGCCGGGATGGCGGGCGGTTCCGGAAAAACCTGAAATCGAATCCTTATTCACGTGGCATCTTCTGGAGCCCGCAGCCGCTCCGCCGACGAACAGCGTCCGGCACGCCAGCAACACGTTTGAGAAGGCTCGGGCTTTGCTGTTAAATAGGCAGTGTGTCGCTACGCCTATTTTTCCGGGCGTCGCGCATAGGCTGATTCGGGTACGTATTACTACGCCTCTCATTGTTCTGGAGCGAACCGCCCCCGATCAGCTCTTCCTTGTGATCTGTCTTAACCGTGAGCCAATCAAAATGTTGAAAATCGTCCACTTGCTAATGGGCGCAGCTGCCCTGCTGCTGTCCTTCATCCCTAGCCTGGGTTCCGAAGCCACACCTTACCTGCAACATCCCGACGCGCTTTACCTGGCCTTTTTCGGCCTGCTCAACCTGACACTGGCACCCGTTATCCCTTATTGGAACAAAGGTCCACGTCATCAACTGCAAAACCTTGTCAGTGCCCTGCTGGTACTGGCCGTTGCCTTGCAAACCCTGACCCTGCTGGCGCCCATGCCGGAAATCGGCGGCCAACCCGCCATCCTGTCCAGCCTGGCGGCGGCATTGCTCGCCGTACTGCTGCACTTGGCCGTCAGCTTCTACAAGAAGTCGTCGCCGTCCGCCGCACCGCAAAACTACGACATGTCCAACCGCGATACCGGCACGGTGAAGTGGTTCAACACGTCCAAGGGGTTCGGTTTCATCTCCCGTGATTCCGGCGATGACATTTTTGTCCATTTCCGGGCCATTCGTGGCGAAGGCCACCGCGTCCTGGTCGAGGGCCAGCGCGTGGAGTTCTCGGTCATGCATCGCGACAAGGGCCTGCAAGCCGAAGACGTGATCGCCGCGCTGCCGCGCCGCTGATCCAGGCGTAAAAAAACCGCGATGCAGCCTGGCTGCTCGCGGTTTTTTTTGTGCCCGTCGTTCGGGTTCGTCAGTAATGGGGAGGCGGCGCTTCTTCTTCGAAAGACTCGAACTGCCCGGCCATCTCCTCCTGGCGCTTGAGCAGCGCCGCCATCTGCAGCTGCAGGCGCTCGACGACTCGCTGCTGCTCCACCAGCACGTCGTTCAACGCCTGGATGGTGTCGTCCTGGAATGCCAGGCGGCTTTCAAGGTCGGTTACACGCTCTTCAAGGTTCATGGTTCAGCCCTCCAGGAACTTGAAATCATCGGTCAGGACCGCTCGCAAGCGTTCGCGAATGGCCGCGACCTGCCCTGCATCGTAAGGCTGTGCCGGATGCTTGCCCCACACCGGCGCCGGCCAGGCGGCATCGTCCCGCTTGCGCACGATTACATGCATGTGCAATTGACTGACAACGTTACCCAAGGTTGCAACGTTCAGTTTATCGGCGTCGAACGAGTCCTTGAGCGTCTCGGCCAGCGCCGTGGTTTCTTTCCACAGTTGCTGTTGATCAGCGTCATCCAATTGAAACAATTCACTGATATCGTCCCGCCGCGGCACGAGGATGAACCACGGGTAGTTCGAGTCGTTGGACAAGAGCAACCGGCAAAGCGGGAAATCGCCGATGGGCAATGTGTCTTGTTGCAATCGTGGATCTAAGGCAAACACCGCGCGTACTCCTCGCTCATTGATGATTGTGCCGATTTGGCGGCGCTACCGGCCGACCTTGGACACATGCGCCCAGCATACCCGTGAACGGCGGAACGTTCACTGCGCACCGCCCCGGCGCACCAATGCCGTGCGCCGAGTGCCGTAACGGCGCATTTTGCGTCGAGCAGGTGTAAGGACTGTCCGCTTTTCGCACAGCTTGAAGATTTTCTGCACCAAAACAGCACAATGCGTCTACGCTCAGTCCACGTGACATCCGCGTTTTACCCACTGAAGGGGTGAACCGGTAACGTTTTTGGTTGTCGCGTGAGTTCCAACGGTTTCAAACATGACAGCTGCCTGACAGTCAACCCCATTTAAAACAAGGCCTTTGGAGCCCGGTTTCATGAGGTTTCACCGCAACCGCAGCTAAATTGTGAAAAAAATGTCAACGAAATCCGGGTTTGTGCATGCTTGTTGCATTCATGCCCATATCGTCTACAGGAGCCGCCGGAAGCGGAACCTGCAGGCCTGAGAATTAAAGTGGCAAGGCTGCCCTCAGGAGCTTCAAGGTTGGACTTACGGACTCTTTACACCGAAGCGTGCAATCAAAGAACAACTTGAAGTTGTCATTCCGCACACCTCGGCTCAGCTGAAATGCGACATGGATCGAGCCATTGGCGACATGGTCGTAAAGAAGCTGAAAGGTTGAATGGGCAAGTATCGCCAAAGAATGTCGACGTGATATAAGTTTGCGCCGACACAAAAAGAAAGAGCCGCCCAGATAAAAAAACAGGTGGGACGGCAGTACTCTTCTAAAAACCAAAGGAGCAAATCACGATGCGCGTGATGAAGTGGAGCATGATCGCACTGGCTGTATCGGCCAGTACCTCGCAGTTCGCAATGGCATCCTCCCAAGAGGAATCCAAGGGTTTTATCGAAGATCAGAGCTTGACCGTTCTGACCCGTGCGCTGTACATGAACCGCGATTTCAAGAACGAACCAAACACTCGTCAAAGTTATCGTGAAGAGTCTGGTGTTGCCGCTCGTGCCATTTACGAGTCGGGCTTCACTCAAGGCACCGTTGGTGTAGGCGTTGACGGCTTCGCATTTGGCACCGTTCGCCTCGATGGCGGCAGCGGTCGTGCCGGTAACGGTCTGTTCGCTAGTGACAGCGACGGCAACCTGGAAGACACACAATCGAAAGTGGGTGGCGCGGTTAAATTCCGTCTGTCCGACACCGTCCTGAAATACGGTAACCAGTTCACTACCAGCCCGGTCTTCTCCACTGACGACAGCCGTCTGCTGCCGGAAGTTGCCACTGGTACCCTGCTCACCAGTAAAGAAATCAAAGGCCTGGAGCTGACCGCAGGTCGTTTCAACGCCATCAGCTCGCAAACTGGCATGGGTGATGACGGTCTTGGCCTGAAATCCGCTGACATCGTTGGCGCAACCTACCAGTTCACCGACAATTTCGTCGGTGGCGTAGCGGCTTCCGATGTTGAAGACCACTACAAAAAGAAATACCTGAACCTGAACTACACCTTGCCGATCAACGAAGATCAGTCCCTGAACTTCGACTTCAACGGTTATGACAGCCAGGACCAAGGCCAGAAGCTCAGCGGCGACGTTGACAACCGCATCTGGTCCCTCGCAGCAGCCTATGCCATCGGTGCCCACAAGTTCACCCTGGCTCACCAGCGCTCCACCGGTGATACCGGCTACGTGTATGGCGTTGACGGCGGCGGTACCATTTTCCTCGCCAACTCCATCCAGTACTCCGACTTCAACGGTCAGGACGAGCGTTCCTGGCAGGCTCGCTATGACCTGAACATGAAAACCTACGGCGTTCCTGGCCTGAGCTTCATGACTCGTTACGTTACCGGTGACAACATTTCCACCGCTGATGGCGAAGCAAAAGAGCACGAATGGGACTTCGAAACCAAGTACGTTATGCAAAGCGGTCCAGCCAAAGACCTGTCGTTCCGTGTTCGTAGCGCTTTCTACCGCACCAACACCTCTTACACCACCGCCAGTGGCAACCGAGACAACAACGACTTCCGCGTAATCGTCGAATACCCACTGAGCATCTTGTAATTCAGTGCTAGTTCGATAGCTGCACCCGCAACAAACAAAAACCGCTCACCTGATCCAGGTGAGCGGTTTTTTTATGTCCGTTGCAATGTCAGCTTTAACACAACTTATTAAATAGCAAGCTAGCTAAATATAACCTGACTCCAGTGCCAAGTTATATTCAAGTCGTTATTGCGCCGGTCCTTCCTGAACCACCCGAATCACTCGTTGTGGAAACGGAATATCAATGCCCGCGTCCTTCAAGCGATCCCGCGCCAGCTCATTGAGCATGAACATGACGTTCCAGTAATCTGCGGTCTTGACCCAAATACGCAACGACACCGTGATCGCACTGTCGCCCAAGGTGGAAATCACTGCTTCAGGCGCTGGATCCGCCAGCACGCGTTCATCCTTGGCCAACTCAAGCAACACTTCCCGGGCCTTTTGCAGGTCGGCCTGGTAATCCACACCCACATCGAACACCACCTTGCGGGTTGGCTGGCGGTTGGTGTTGGTGATGATGCCGTTGGAGAGATTACCGTTTGGCACGATGACGGTCTTGTTGTCACCGGTACGAATCACGGTGTGGAAGATCTGGATGCTATCGACCGTACCGGCCACGCCTTGGGCTTCGATCCAGTCACCGATGCGAAACGGACGGAACAGCAGGATCAGCACGCCACCGGCGAAATTCGCCAGGCTGCCCTGCAAGGCCAGGCCGATCGCCAAGCCTGCCGCACCGATGGCCGCGACGAACGAGGTGGTTTCAATACCGATCATCGAAGCGACACTGACGATCAATAGAATCTTCAGGATGATGTTTGCCAGGGTACTGATGAACCCTTGCAGCGCGAGGTCGGCGTTACGCAGGGCCAGCAGCGCCCCGAGTTTCTGCGTCACCTTGTTGATCAGCCACCAGCCAATGACCAGGGTGACGAGCGCCAGCAGCACCCGGCTGCCGTATTCCATGATCATCGGGATCCAGGCCTGGGAAGCCTTGACCAGATGGTCCACTTCAGCGTTCAAATCCATCGTGTTCTCCTTGTTTCCGTTGCACGCAATTGTGGCGAGGGAGCTTGCTCCCGCTTGGGGGCGCAGCACCCACCAAAGGGGCCGCTACGCAGCCCAGCGGTCGCCACAGTGTTCCCTATAACTGAGGGGTCAGTCGCGGAAGTTATTGAACTGTAGCGGCATGCCGAACTCCTTGCCCCGCAGTGCCGCAATGGCTTCCTGCAAGTCGTCACGCTTCTTGCCGGTGACCCGCACCTGCTCGCCCTGGATGGCGGCCTGGACCTTGAGCTTCGCGTCCTTGATGTGGGCAACGATCTTCTTGGCCAATTCCTTGTCGATGCCTTCCTTGAGCACGGCTTCCTGCTTCATCACCTTGCCCGAGGCGTAGGCGTCCTTCACTTCAAGGCACTGTACGTCGATCTTGCGCTTGACCAGCGCGAGCTTGAGGATTTCGATCATTGCCTCGAGCTGGAAATCGGCCTCGGCGGTCAGGTTGACGGTCAGGTCCTTTTCCTTGAACTCGAAACTGCCCTTGCCCTTGAGGTCATACCGACGGTCGAGTTCCTTGACGGCGTTTTCAACGGCGTTGGTGACTTCGTGCTTGTCCAGTTCGGATACCACGTCGAATGACGGCATGTAGTGTTCTCCAAATAAAAAGGCGCGCTCATGAAACGGCGCGCACTTGGCTTGTGGTTAAAATCGGGCTCATTATAACGGGTCTTTCCCCGCCGTTACCGCGAGCCCCGCAGATGCCAGCACCAAACCGAGTAAAAAACTGATGTCCACCACCTGGCATGTCCTGGGCGCCGGCAGCCTCGGCACGCTATGGGCCGCGCGCCTGGCCCGCGCAGGCCTGCCGGTGCGGCTGGTGCTGCGCAATGAACAGCGGCTGCAGGATTACCTCGCCGCCGGCGGCCTGACGCTGGTGGAACAGGGCCAGGCGCAGTGCTACCCGGTGCCAGGCGAAACCGTGCACAACCCCGAGCCGATCAAGCGCTTGCTCCTGGCCTGCAAGGCTTACGATGCGCAAGCCGCCGTTGCCTCGGTCGCCCATCGCCTGGACAGCGACTCGGAACTGATCCTGTTGCAGAACGGCCTCGGCAGCCAGGACGCCGTGGCCAACTGCGTGCCTCGGGCGCGCTGTATCAGCGCCTCCAGCACCGAGGGCGCGTTCCGCGACGGTGACTGGCGCGTGGTCTTCGCCGGCCATGGCTACACCTGGCTGGGGGATCCCGCCCACCCCGTCGCGCCGATCTGGCTGGACGACCTGGCGGCGGCGGGTATCCCCCACGAATGGAGCGCCGATATCCTCACCCGCCTGTGGCGCAAACTGGCCCTCAATTGTGCGATCAACCCACTGACCGTACTTCATCATTGCAAGAACGGTGAGTTGCAAGCGCATCGCTGCGAAGTCGCGACTCTCTGCGCCGAACTCATCGAGCTACTCGAACGCTGCGGCCAGCCCGCCGCCGCCGAAGATTTGCAGACAGAAGTCGAGCGGGTGATCCAGGCCACCGCCGCCAATTACTCCTCGATGTACCAAGACGTCGCCAACCAGCGGCGCACCGAAATCAGCTACCTGCTCGGCCACGCCTGCGCAGTCGCCGAGCGGCATGGCGTGGCGGTGCCGCACCTTGAACAAATGCGCCAACGACTGATTACCCACCTGGACAACCTCGGATTGCCCAGCGACTGAGCAGCGGCTACGCTGGCCCTCGTGTTCCTTGTTAGCGACGAGTCCGATGCCATTGCGCCAGCGTCTTGAAAATCTCCCGGTCGGCCAGAAACTGCTGGCGGCCCTGTTGGTGCTGTTGACCACCGTCCTGCTGGTGGCCAACCTGACCTTCATCAGCGCGGCCTATTACATTTCCCAGGAAAGCATGGCGCCCCAGGCGTTGCAGACCATCGGCCGACTGGTGGCCAACCCGAGCCTGATCGCCGACGCGCTGCAATCACCCCAAAGCGCCCAGCGCCTGCTCGACGAACTCAACAGCTACGCACCGCTAAGGGCGGCAGCGCTGTACGACGGCCAAGGCGAACGCCTGGCACAGTTGCAACAGGGCGAAAAGCTCAAGCTGCCGGACCATTACCGCAACATACATGCCTGGCAGGCCGGTGAGTTTCGCAGCAACCAGATCATCACCCTGCCCCGTCCCGGCACTGCGCCCGGCCATCTGTTGCTGGTGGCCAGCAGTGAATTGCCCACGGCGTTCTACACCGGCACCCTGACCGCCAGCCTCGGCATCCTGATTTTCAGCGTGCTGCTGTGGCTGGTCATTGCCCAGCAGATCAAACGCCTGATCACGCAACCGATCCACCAACTCGAAGAGCTGTCGCGCCAGGTCACCCGCGAGGAGAATTACGCCTTGCGCGCCGCCCGTGGCAATCATGATGAGATCGGCAGCCTGGCCGAGGCGTTCAATACCATGCTGTCGCGGATCGAAGCGCGCGAGCAGCAACTCAAGCGTGCGCGGGACGACTCCCAGGCGGCCTATGACCAAGCCCAGGGCCTGGCGGAAGAAACCCGCCACACCAACCGCAAGCTGGAGCTGGAAGTCCAGGTGCGCAGCAAGATCGAGAAAAAACTCACCGGCTTCCAGAACTACCTCAACAGCATCATCGACTCCATGCCATCGGCGCTGATTGCCCTCGATGAGCAGCTCTACGTCACCCAATGGAACCAGGAAGCCAGCGCGCTCTCCGGCACACGACTGGACGAAGCGCTGAACCAGCCGATATTCCTCGCTTTCGAACCCCTGAAGCCGTACCTGCCCCAACTCAAGCAAACGGTCGAACAGCATACGGTGGCGAAAATCGAGCGTGTCACCTGGACCAAGGACGACGAAGCCCGGCACTACGCCCTGACTTTCTATCCACTGATGGGCGGCGCCGGGCGGGGCGTGGTGATCCGCATCGACGACATCACCCAGCGCCTGTCGCTGGAGGAAATGATGGTGCAGTCGGAGAAAATGCTCTCGGTCGGTGGCCTCGCGGCAGGCATGGCCCATGAGATCAATAATCCGCTCGGCGCGATCCTGCACAACGTGCAGAACATCCGCCGACGCCTGTCGGCGGAACTGCCGAAGAATCTGGAACAGGCCGAGCTATTGGGTATCGACTTGCCAGTGGTCAACCGTTACCTGGCAAGCCGCGAGATCCCGCAATTGCTCGACGGCATCCAGCAGGCCGGCGCCCGGGCGGCGAAAATCGTCACTCACATGCTCAGTTTCAGCCGGCGCAGCACGCGGCAAATGGCGCCTTGCGACCTGCCGGCGCTGATCGACCAGGCCGTCGAAATTGCCGGTAACGACTTCGACCTGGCGATCGGCTTCGACTTCAAGGGCCAGGCGATCACCCGCCAGTTCGACCCGAACCTGGGGCCGGTGCCCGGTACGGCCAACGAGTTGGAACAGGTGCTGCTCAACCTGCTGAAAAATGCTGCCCAGGCCATTCATCAACGCCAGGACGATAGCGAGCCCGGCCGAATCATCCTGCGTACTCGCCTGAATCCGCCATGGGCGGAAATCCAGGTCGAGGACAACGGCATCGGCATGAGCGAGAACGTGCGCAAACGCACCTTCGAGCCGTTCTTCACCACCAAGGAAATCGGCCAGGGCACGGGCCTCGGGCTGTCGGTCTCGTATTTCATCATTACCAACAATCACAAGGGCCAGATGGAAGTGCAATCCGCGCCAGGCCAGGGCACATGCTTCACCCTGCGCCTGCCCCTGGCGGGCACTTCGATGGTGGCCCAGGAAAACAAGCCAGTGGAGCGCTGAACATGGGTTTTCGCCTGTCGAAGATTTACACCCGCACCGGTGACAAAGGTGAAACGGGGCTGGGCGATGGCCGCCGCGTGGCAAAGGATCACCCGCGGGTCGAGGCGATTGGCGAAGTGGATACGCTGAACAGCCAGCTAGGGTTATTGCTGGCCGGTCTAGCCGAAGAAACAACCCGGCATCCCGCGCTGCAGGAGGTCATCGCGGTGTTGGCGCCTTGTCAGCACCGGCTGTTCGACTTGGGTGGTGAACTGGCGATGCCGGCTTACCAAGCCTTGAATGTGGCGGAAATCGAGCGGTTGGAAGCGGCGATCGATCTGTGGAACGAGGAGCTGGGACCGCTGGAGAACTTCATCCTGCCCGGTGGCTCTTCCTTGATCGCGCAAGCGCACGTCTGCCGAGCGCTGGCCCGTGGTGCCGAGCGTCGTTGCCAGCAACTGAACGCGGTGGAGCCGTTGGCCGGGCCGGGGCTGGCCTATATCAATCGGTTGTCGGACCTGTTGTTCGTGGCCGCACGGGTCATTGCCCGGCGGCAGGGGGTGGCGGAGGTGCTTTGGGAGGCGGCGGCCAAGCCTGAGGGCTGAATCGTTCTTGAGGCCGCCATCGCGAGCAAGCTCGCTCCCACACGGGATTTTCGGCGTTCACAAAACCCCTGTGGGAGCGAGCTTGCTCGCGATGGCGTCAGCGGTTACACCACAAAATCAAACCTCAGGCCAGAACGCCCGAATCCCCGCCACACCCTGCGCACCAGCTTCCCAGGCTTTTTGCCGCTCTCCGGGACCCACCCCACCCAACAGATAAACCGGTCTGTCGAAACCTTCGATCAACCGCGCCGCCTCATCCCACCCCAACGGCTTGGCATCGGGATGGGTCTGGGTCGGTTGCACAGGCGAAAGCGTGACGAAATCCACGTCCATCTGCTGCGCCAGGGACAGTTCCTCGGCGTTATGGCACGAGGCCGCGAGCCAGCGGTCCTTGCCGAACGGGCGACCGGCCGCCGCATGCTTGCGCAGTTGCGCGGCAGTGATGTGCCAGCCGGCGGAGGGAAAATCCCCCAGCCATTCGAACGGTCCCTTGAGCATCAACTGCGCCTTGCCGGCACACAACCCTACCGCGTCCACCGCCAGGTCGCGGTATTGCGGGTCGTAGCCGTTGGGCGCTCGGAGCTGGACCAACTTTATCCCGCCGGCAATTGCCTTCTGCATGCCGCGCAGCAAGGCCGGCGTCTCGAGGCCTTCGGGCGTAATCAAATATTCGCCCGGCAAACGGGCCGCCGCGACGATCGGCTGGTTGGCCGCCGGAAACTCGTAACTCGTCAACTCACGGGCCGTCACCCACGCCAGCGGTTGACCTTCGGCGCCATGGGGCTCGCCCCTGAAGGCGGACACCTCCCAAACATCCAGCAAGACCTGTTTGTCCGGGTAATCGTGGCGCACCTTGATCAAGGGCCGGGCGGCTTCGACGACGATAGCCAGTTCCTCGTTCAGCTCCCGGGCCAAGGCGGTTTCGACGGACTCATCGGCCTCGACCTTGCCGCCGGGAAACTCCCACAGGCCACCTTGATGCTGGGTGTCGGCCCGACGGGCAATCAGGATTTTACCAGCGGCGTCACGAATGACCGCCGCCGCCACATGAATTCGTTTCACCGCGCTATTCCTCAGCGTTCATGGAGTCGGTACCGGCACCATCGCGAGCAGGCTCGCTCCCCCAGGGATTTGTTGAGCGACATCAAACGTGTTCACAACGCAGTTCCACTGGGGGAGCGAGCTTGCTCGCGATAGGAGCGACTCGGTCTCAAGTCCGATATTCAGCGTTGATCTTGACGTACTCGTGGGACAGGTCGGTCGTCCAGATGGTTTCGCTGCAATCACCCCGGCCCAGCTCGATGCGGATGGTGATCTCTTCCTGCTGCATCACTGCCGCACCCTGGGCTTCGGTGTAGGTCGCGGCGCGGGCGCCCTGGCTGGCGATGCAGACTTCGCCGAGGAACACGTCGATCTTGCTCACGTCCAGGTCCGGCACGCCGGCACGGCCGACAGCGGCGAGGATCCGGCCCCAGTTCGGGTCGGAAGCGAACAACGCGGTCTTGATCAGCGGCGAGTGCGCCACGGTGTAGCCGACGTCCAGGCATTCCTGGTGATTGCCACCGCCGTTGACCTGCACGGTCACGAACTTGGTCGCGCCTTCACCGTCACGGACGATGGCCTGGGCCACTTCCATGCACACTTCGAATACGGCCTGCTTCAGGGCCGCAAACAGCGGGCCGCTGGCTTCGGTGATTTCCGGCAGGTTGGCCTTGCCGGTGGCGATCAGCATGCAGCAGTCGTTGGTAGAGGTGTCGCCGTCGATGGTGATGCGGTTGAACGACTTGTTGGCGCCGTCGAGCATCAGGTCCTGCAGCACTTGGCGCGATACCTTGGCGTCGGTGGCGATGTAGCCAAGCATGGTCGCCATGTTCGGCCGGATCATCCCGGCACCTTTGCTGATGCCCGTGACGGTGATGGTCACGCCGTCATGCTGGAACTGGCGGCTCGCGCCCTTGGGCAAGGTGTCGGTGGTCATGATGCCGGTGGCGGCGGCGGCCCAGTTGTTTTCCGACAGGTCATCAAGGGCGGCTTGCAACGCGCCTTCGATCTTCTCGACCGGCAGCGGCTCGCCGATCACACCGGTGGAGTAAGGCAGCACCTGGTTGGCATCGACGCCCGTCAGTTCGGCCAGCTTGGCGCAGGTACGCTCGGCGGCGGCCAGGCCTGGCGCGCCGGTGCCGGCGTTGGCGTTACCGGTGTTGGTCAGCAGGTAACGCACCGGCCCCTGCACGCGTTGCTTGGCCAGGATCACCGGCGCGGCGCAAAACGCGTTGAGCGTAAACACGCCCGCCACCGTCGAGCCTTCGGCGCAACGCATGACCACGACATCCTTGCGCCCGGGGCGCTTGATGCCGGCCGAGGCAATACCGAGTTCAAAACCGGCAACCGGGTGCAACGTTGGCAACGGACCAAGACCAACAGCCATGAATGCGCTCCTTAAATAAATGTGTTCGTCATCGCCCTTATCAAGACGACGGATCAAATGGCAAAACGCCGCGACAAGAGACTCTTGTCGCGGCGCGGGTCGCTCAGCGTTGAAACGGGTTTATTGGATCTGCCCGTGGCAATGCTTGTATTTCTTGCCCGAACCGCAGTAGCACAGTTCGTTACGGCCCAGCTTCTGCTCGTTGCGCACCGGCGCGGTGGCCAGGGCGACATCCACATCGACGCCCTCTTCCATCGCCTGAGCCACTTCCAGCCCTGGCGCTTCGGCGTGTTCGAATTGCATGCGCGCGGCCAGCGCCTCGGCTTCCTGACGCAGGCGAGCTTCTTCCTCGGCCGGGTCTTCGCGGCGCACCTGGACGTGGGACAGGACACGGATCGAGTCGCGCTTGATCGAATCCAGCAGCTCGGAGAACAGCGTGAAGGACTCGCGCTTGTACTCCTGCTTCGGGTTCTTCTGGGCGTAGCCGCGCAGGTGGATGCCGTGGCGCAGGTGATCCATGGTCGACAGATGGTCTTTCCACAGGTCGTCCAGCACACGCAGTACGATCTGCTTCTCGAAGGAGCGCAGCGCTTCGGCACCGGCCTGGTCTTCTTTCTCGTTGTACGCGGCGATCAGCTCGGCCAGCAGTTTTTCCCGCAGGGTTTCTTCGTACAGGTGATCGTCTTCGTCGAGCCACTGCTGGATCGGCAAGGACACGCCGAAATCGCTGCGCAGGGAAGCTTCCAGGCCCGCGATATCCCACTGTTCCGGCAACGACTGCGGCGGAATGTGGGCGCTGACGGTAGCGTCGAGCACTTCGCGGCGGAAATCGGCGATGGTTTCGCCAATGTCGTCGGCGGCCAACAAGCTGTTGCGCATGTGATAAATCACTTTACGCTGCTCATTGTTGACGTCATCGAACTCCAGCAACTGCTTGCGGATATCGAAGTTGCGGCCTTCGACCTTGCGCTGGGCCTTTTCGATGGCGTTGGTCACCATGCGGTGCTCGATCGCCTCGCCCGGCTGCATGCCCAGGGCCTTCATGAAGTTCTTCACCCGGTCAGAGGCGAAGATGCGCATCAGGCTGTCTTCCAGCGACAGGTAGAAGCGGCTGGAGCCGGCGTCACCCTGGCGGCCGGCACGGCCACGCAGCTGGTTGTCGATACGACGGGATTCGTGACGCTCGGAAGCGATCACCTGCAAACCGCCGGACTCAAGCACTTGCTGGTGACGTTTCTGCCAGTCGGCCTTGATCTGCGCGATCTGCTCGGGGGTCGGATTTTCCAGGGAGGCGACTTCCACTTCCCAGTTGCCGCCCAGCAGGATGTCGGTACCACGACCGGCCATGTTGGTGGCGATGGTCAGCGCACCCGGGCGACCGGCCTGGGCGATGATCTCGGCTTCCTTCTCGTGGAACTTGGCGTTCAGAACCTTGTGCTCGATGCCTTCCTGGGTGAGCAGGTTGGACATGTGCTCGGAAGTCTCGATGGTGGCGGTGCCCACCAGGATCGGACGGCCCTGGGCCATGCCTTCCTTGATGTCGTTGATGATCGCCGCGTATTTCTCCTCGGCGGTCAGGAACACCAGGTCGTTGTAGTCTTTGCGCGCCAGCGGCTTGTTCGGTGGAATCACCACCACTTGCAGGCCGTAGATCTGGTGGAATTCGAACGCTTCGGTGTCAGCGGTACCGGTCATGCCGGACAGCTTGTTGTACAGGCGGAAGTAGTTCTGGAAGGTGGTCGAGGCCAGGGTTTGGCTCTCGGCCTGGATGTTCAGGCCTTCCTTGGCTTCGATGGCCTGGTGCAGGCCTTCGGACAGGCGACGGCCCGGCATGGTACGGCCGGTGTGCTCGTCTACCAGCACGACCTGGCCGTCCTGCACGATGTATTCGACGTTGCGATGGAACAGCTTGTGGGCACGCAGGCCGGCATAGACGTGGGTCAGCAAGCCCAGGTTATGGGCCGAGTACAAGCTTTCGCCTTCAGCCAGCAGGCCGACGCGGGTCAGCATCTCTTCGATGAACTGGTGACCGGATTCATTGAGCTCGACCTGGCGGGTCTTCTCGTCGACGGTGTAGTGGCCGGCCTGGGTCACTTCGCCTTCGACTTCCTCGACGTGCAGCTTGAGCTGCGGGATCAACTTGTTGATCTCGATGTACAGCTTGGAGCTGTCCTCGGCCTGACCGGAAATGATCAGCGGGGTACGGGCTTCGTCGATGAGGATGGAGTCGACTTCGTCGATCACGGCAAAGTTGAGTTCACGCTGGAATTTTTCTTCCATGCTGAACGCCATGTTGTCGCGCAGGTAGTCGAAACCGAATTCGTTGTTGGTGCCGTAGGTGATGTCGGAAGCGTAGGCGAAGCGCTTCTCTTCCGGCGGCTGGAACGGCGTGACCACGCCGACCGTCAGGCCGAGGAATTCGTAGAGCGGGCGCATCCAGTTGGCGTCGCGGCGGGCCAGGTAGTCGTTGACCGTCACCACGTGCACGCCCTTGCCGGACAATGCGTTGAGATACACCGCCAGGGTGGCCACGAGGGTCTTGCCCTCACCGGTACGCATTTCGGCGATCTTGCCTTCGTGCAGGGTCATGCCGCCGATCAACTGGACGTCGAAGTGGCGCATGCCCATCACCCGCTTGCCGGCTTCGCGGCAGACCGCAAAGGCTTCGGGCAGGATCTGGTCAAGGGTTTCACCCTTGGCGATGCGGTCCTTGAATTCGGCGGTCTTGGCGCGTAACTGATCGTCCGAAAGGGCCACCATTTGCTCTTCGAAGGCATTGACGATCTGTACCGTCTTGAGCATGCGCTTGACTTCACGCTCGTTCTTGCTTCCAAAAAGTTTCTTTAACAAAGGCGCAAACATATCGGCAGGATCTTCCACACTAAAGGGATGGAGGGCGGCCCCGTGAGTCGCCCGTGCAGCCCTCATGGCCGCATGCGAACGAGCATTCTACCCGGAAACGATGGTGAGGAAAGTGGCGTTATTCCACGATGCTGGCACAGCGCTGTGACGGGGCCTCCCTAAAATAAGGGCTTTTGCGCGAACTTCAAGCCACAAGGTGCAGAAGTTACCTATTGATTGTATGGATAAAAGGTCGCAGGACGAGCGGATCGAGGCGCATCCGGCGCTTTCTGCTACCATGGCGCTCCTGTCATTTGCGGTATCAGTTCATGGCCTTCCGCCCTCTTCCAGCCAAGGCACCCGCCGTTCTGCTGCGCGAAGCCAAGCCGCTGAAAGCCATCTTCGGCCACGCCAGGCGCCTGGGTCATCTGCAACGCCTGCTGGACAGCCAGTTGCAACCCGCCGCGCGCGAGCATTGCCATGTGGCGTCCTGGCGCGAAGGCAGCTTGCTGCTGATCGTCACCGACGGCCATTGGGCCACGCGCTTGCGCTACCAGCAAAAACGCTTGCTGCGTCAACTGCAGGCTTTCGAAGAATTCGCCAACCTGACGCGCATCCTGTTCAAGGTCCAGCCGCCGACCGTACAGGCCGGAGCCAAGGGACATACCCTCGACCTGTCGACCGACGCGGCCGCGACCATCCAGGCCACCGCCGAAGGCATCAGCGACCCCAACCTCAAGGCGGCGCTGGAACGATTGGCGGCGCATGCGCGGCCCAAGGGCTGAAATTCTCGTCGCCTGTTAACTGGCTATCGCGAGCAAGCTCGCTCCCACAGTGGATTCGTGGTGGATACAAAATCTGTGTCCGCTGAAGATCTCCTGTGGGAGCGAGCTTGCTCGCGAAGGGGGCGACTCGGTCTTTGACCTACCGCCGCTTGCTACCCCCCAGCAACGATCCCATCAACCCACGCACCAACTGCCGGCCCAATTGATTGGCCGCCTGGCGCATCGCTGATTTCAAGGCCTGGCCCGCCGCGGTGCCGAGGAATTCCCCAGCCTGTTCGGTGAAGCTCGGCTCGTCCGCCGCCGGCTTGCCCGGCGCCGCTTCGGCCTGGGGTTCCAGTCCCTTGCGGCCCATCAACACTTCATAAGCCGACTCGCGATCGATAGGCTTGTCATAGCGCCCCTGCAACGGGGAGCTGGCAATCAACCCGGCCCGCTCAGCCTCGCTCAGCGGCCCGATACGCGACTGCGGCGGCGCCACCAGCACGCGCTGGACCATTTCCGGCGTGCCTTTTTCCTGCAAGGTGCCAACCAGGGCTTCACCGATGCCCAGCTCGGTCAGCACCGCCAAGGCATCGAATTGCGGGTTCGGTCGGAACCCCTCCGCCACCGCCCGCAAGGATTTCTGCTCCTTGGCCGTAAAGGCCCGCAAACCGTGCTGGATGCGCAACCCCAACTGCGCCAGCACATCGTCCGGCAGGTCGCCTGGCGACTGGGTGACGAAATACACCCCGACGCCCTTGGAGCGGATCAACCGCACCACTTGCTCCAGGCGATCCTGCAATGCCTTTGGCGTACCGGCAAACAACAGATGAGCCTCGTCGAAGAACAGCGCGAGCAAAGGCTTGTCCGCATCGCCGCGCTCGGGAAGTTGCTCGAACAGCTCGGCCAGCAGCCAGAGCAGGAACGTCGCGTAGACCTTCGGCGCCTCATGGACCAGGCGGCTGGCGTCCAGCAAATGGATGCGACCACGACCATCGCTGGCCGGGTGAAGAATGTCTTCGAGCTGCAACGCCGGCTCACCAAACAAGGCGTCGGCGCCCTGCTGCTCCAGCGTCGACAAGCGCCGCATCAGCGCCTGGCTGGAACCGGTGGTCATCAAGGCCACGTCGTCGCCGAGCAACTCGGGATTGTCCTTGAGGTGATTGAGCAGTGCCTTCAGGTCCTTGAGGTCCAGCAGCAACAGGCCCTCGCGATCGGCCACCTTGAACGCCGCGTACAACGCCGACTGCTGGCTATCGGTGAGCTCCAGCAGGCTGCCGAGCAACAACGGGCCCATTTCGCTCAAGGTCGTGCGCAACGGATGACCGGATTTACCGTGGATGTCCCACAAGGTCACTGGATAAGCCTGGGGCTTGTGGCCGAGCCAGGGCATGCCGGCGATGCGCTCGGCGACCTTGCCCTGGGGAGCACCGGCAGCGCCGAGGCCGCACAGGTCGCCCTTGATGTCCGCCGCGAACACCGCCACGCCGGCATCGCTGAACATTTCGGCCAGGCGTTGCAGGGTAACGGTCTTGCCTGTGCCGGTGGCACCCGCCACCAGACCATGACGGTTCGCCAGGCGCATGGCCTGGGCGACAGGTTGGCCGGCCAGGTCGGCCCCGATAATGAGTTGCGATGAATCAGGCATTTGGTCACCTGTGGGTTTGCGATATGACGCCATTTTGCGCGCTTATATAAAAGCATGCCCAGCGTATTAAGACCCTGGCGCTGGAAATAAAAACCGCATTTGACCGCTCTCATGTGGCGAGGGAGCTTGCTCCCGCTGGACCGGGCTGGCGCTCCAGAGCGAAGCGCTCCCAAGATTTTGGGGCCGCTGCGCAGCCCAGCGGGAGCAAGCTCCCTCGCCACGGGAATCTGCATCACGACTACGCCACCGCAACCCCAACCGAACATCTATTCTTACTAAAGGTCAACACTGGAGAACACAGACCGGAGGGATGTTCATCGTGCATATAGCGGACATAACCATGTTCTACGCCCCCGCCAGTGGAGGCGTGCGCACTTATCTGGATGCCAAGCACCGGCGCCTGGGCAATCGGCCCGGTATCCGCCACAGCCTCTTGATTCCCGGCGCTCACCTGAGTGAGCAGGACGGGATCTACAAGGTTCCGGCCCCTCCGCTCCCCTTTGGCAAGGGCTATCGCTTCCCGCTTCGCCTGGCGCCCTGGCGCAATGTCCTGCGCGATCTGCAGCCGGACCTGATTGAAGTCGGCGACCCTTATCTCACCGCCTGGGCGGCCCTCGATGCCCGTCGCCAGCTTGATGTGCCCGTCATCGGTTTTTATCACTCCGACCTGCCATTGCTGGTGAGCAACCGCATGGGCAACTGGTTCACCCCCAACATCGAAGCCTATGTCAGCAAGCTGTACGGCAACTTCGACCGGGTCTTGGCGCCGAGCCAGGTCATGGCCGACAAGCTGACCGGGCTGGGGGTCAAAAATGTCTACGTGCAGCCCTTGGGCGTAGACCTGCAGACCTTCAACCCCGCCGCTCGCGACCCTGAGCTGCGCGCCGAGCTGGGCATCGCCGAAGATGCCCGCCTGCTAATTTTCGCCGGGCGCGGCTCCAAGGAAAAAAACCTGCCGGTGCTGCTCAAGTGCATGAAGCGCCTGGGCGAGCGCTACCACCTGCTGCTGGTGGGTTCCTCCATGCCAGCCGTGGTGCCGGACAACGTCACCGTGATCGATGAGTTCTGCCCCGCGCCGCAAGTCGCCCGGCTGATGGCAAGCGCCGACGCCCTCTTGCATGCCGGCGACCAGGAGACGTTCGGCCTGGTGATCCTTGAAGCCATGGCCAGCGGCATCCCGGTGGTGGCGGTCGCCGCGGGCGCGTTCAGCGAGCTCGTCCACGAAGACTGTGGCCTTTTGTGCGCGCCAAACAATCCCCAGGCGATGGCGAACGCGGTGCGGCAACTGTTCGCCGAAGGCTGCCAGCAGCGCGGCACCCGGGCGCGCCGGCACGTGGAACGGCATTACGCTTGGGATTCGGTGGTCAACAGCCTGTTGGGCCATTACTACAGCGTGCTTGGCGCAGAGATGCCCATGCTGGCCAATGGGTGAGGCGCAACCGATGACGATGAATCCTTCCCCGAGCGTGTTGCTGGTGCTTCACGACGTCGCGCCGCAGACCTGGCCCGATTACCAGCCGTTCGTCGAGGCCGTCGACGCCCTTGGCCAGGTCCCGATGACCTGGCTGGTGGTGCCGGACTTTCACCACACCAATGCGCTGGACGATCACCCCGGTTTCCGGCGCCTGCTCGACGGCCGGGTCGAGCGCGGTGACGAACTGGTCCTGCACGGTTATTACCATTGCGATGATGGGCCGCCCACCCTTCACCCCAAGGATTGGTTCATGCGCCGGGTCTACACCCACGAAGGCGAATTCTATGATCTGTCCGAGGAGGCCGCCCTCGCCCGCCTGCATGCGGGCATCGAGCTTTTCCAGCGTTACCAATGGCCGCTGGAGGGTTTCGTCGCCCCAGCCTGGTTGATGAGCGAAGGCACTCGCCGGGCTTTGCGCCAGTTGCCCTTGCGTTACACCAGCGATACCCAGCACCTCTATCGCTTGCCGGACTTCACTCCTATCGATGCCCCGGGGCTGGTGTGGAGCGCTCGCAGCCCCTGGCGTCGGGGACTGTCGAAAATCATCTGCGACCAACGGGAACAGCGCTGGCGCCAGGCACCGGTGATCCGCCTGGGCCTGCACCCGGTGGACATGCGCCACGACTTCTCCCGGGATTATTGGCTACGCACTTTGGCACGCCTGCTCGAGGATGGCCGCATGCCCATGACCAAGGCCGGCTGGCTGGCAACCCAGGGCCTGCGGGTCAGTCACGCCGCATGAAGCGCCTGGTCTGGCTGGTCGCCGCCCTGCTCATCGCATTGCTGGTGCCGATGCTGGTGGGCGGCGGGGAGATGTGGGCGCGGGTGCAGCGTTTTCCCTTGTCCCTGCTGCTGGTCATGCTCGGCATGATCGTACTCTGCTGGGGCTTGAATTCAGTGCGCCTGCGCTTGCTGCTGGGGGAACATCGCGAACGCATCGGTGGCCTCAAAAGCATGGGCGTGGTGATGTCCACCGAGTTCGCCATGTGCGCGACGCCCGGCGGCAGCGGTGGACCGTTGACCCTGATGGCCTTGCTGGCGCGCAACGGTGTGCGCCCGGCCCATGGCAGCGCCGTGTTTGCCATGGATCAGTTGAGCGACTTGCTGTTTTTCCTTTGCGCCCTGTTGGGCATCCTGTTCTACGCGCTGTTCCAGAATCTCAGCCAACGCCTGGAATGGATGCTGGCGCTGAGCGCCGTGTCATTGTTCGGTGGCCTGCTCTGCTGCGGGCTCGTGGCGCGCTACCATCGTCGGCTGATTCTGTTGGGCGCGCGGTTGCTGCGCCACCTGCGCGTAGGCTCCAGCACGCGCCGGCGCTGGGGACGCAAGATCCTGCATTTCCTGGCGGCTTTCACCGACACGCTGAAGCTGCCTCGGCAGACGTTGTTCCAGGTGTTCGGCCTGACCTGCCTGCATTGGGCGCTGCGCTACAGCGTGCTCTATCTGGCGTTGAAAGGGCTGGGGGCGGATTTGCAATGGGCCTGGAGTTTCCTGATCCAGATGCTGTCCCTGAGCGCAGGACAGTTCAGCCTGCTACCGGGCGGCGCCGGTGCGGCGGAGTTGACCTCAGCGGCGTTGCTCGCGCCCATGGTGGGTAAATCCACTGCGGCGGCGGCGATTCTGATCTGGCGGGCGGTGACGTATTACTTCTATCTACTGGCCGGAGGGCCGGTGTTCTTCATGATGGTCGGGCGACCGTTGATCAAGAAGCTGATCAGGCTGCGGCAGGCGTGACCGTTCACCGCTTGGGTTCGGAGTCGTCCTGGGTTGCGGGTGCAAGTCTTCCCAGAGCTTTGCGGCATCCGGAAACTCGGTGCCATCTTCAGGGCTCAACGCTTCGGGATCGTACCGGCTCAGGCAGCCCTCGCCCACGGTGGGCGGAGCTTTGGCGGTGGCTTTGTCCAAGGGATCGGTCATGACTTAACTTGCTCCTCAAGGCTAATCGTGGCGAGGGAGCTTGCTCCCTCGCCACGGGGTTTGGCGTTGAATCAGAACACGACGGTCTTGTTGCCGTGCACCAACACGCGGTCTTCAAGGTGATAACGCAAGCCGCGCGCCAGCACCATCTTCTCCACATCGCGACCGAATCGCACCATGTCTTCGATGCTGTCGCTGTGGCTGACGCGTACCACGTCCTGCTCGATGATCGGGCCGGCGTCCAGCTCCTCGGTCACGTAGTGGCATGTCGCGCCGATCAGCTTCACGCCGCGCATCGAAGCCTGGTGATACGGCTTCGCACCCACGAACGATGGCAGGAAACTGTGGTGGATGTTGATGACTTTGTGCGCGTATTCGCTGCACAGGGACGGCGGCAGGATTTGCATGTAGCGGGCCAGCACCACCACTTCTGCATCATGCTGCTTGACCAGGCGCGAGACTTCGGCGAACGCCGGTTGCTTGTCCTGCGGATTGACCGGCACGTGGTAGTACGGGATGCCATGCCACTCCACCATGCTGCGCAAGTCGTCATGGTTGGAAATCACGCAGGCGATGTCGCAATCGAGCTCATCGCTGTGCCAGCGGTGCAGCAAGTCAGCCAGGCAGTGAGACTCACGACTGGCCATCAGCACCACGCGTTTCTTCTGTGCGGTATCGGTGATGCGCCAGTCCATCGAGAACTCTTCGGCAATGGGGGCGAACGCCTCGCGAAAGGCTTCGATGCCGAAGGGCAGCGAGTCGGCGCGGATCTCGTGGCGCATGAAGAACCAGCCACTCTGATTGTCCGAATGATGGCTTGCTTCAGTGATCCAACCGTTATGGGACGCCAGAAAGTTACTGACTTTAGCAACGATACCGACGCGGTCCGGGCAAGCGATCACCAGCCGAAAAGTGCGCATTAGGGAAACTCCAGAACTTTCGCAAAGGCGGCCATTCTAGCCACTGTGCGGCAAAACTGCAGTACTGATGATACCAGCGCCCTCTCCGCGGTCAGCCGAGGCTGGGAATGGCCTGGCCTGCGGTGGCATCGCTATATGTGTGAACAGATGTGAGCGCACATCACGTTACTTATTGCACCGACCATTTTGTGGCACTGCACTATTTAACTAAATAAACACGGGTTAAATGTTTACTTGATGAAACTGTCTGATTACTATTGCTCCACTGTGTCCTTGTCACCCGCGTCCTACATAAGGTAGTCCCCATGTCCCTGATCAACGAATACCGCGCTACAGAAGAAGCCATCAAAGAACTGCAAGCTCGCCTGAAAAACCTGTCCGAAGACGACAAACTGCAAAAAGAACTGGAATTCGAAGGCAAACTGCGCACTCTGATGGGCGAATACTCCAAGTCCCTGCGCGATATCATTGCCCTGCTGGACCCAGAAGCCAAATCGGCCAAAGCCCCTCGTGGCGCTGCAAAAACTACTGGCACCAAACGCGCTCGCAAAGTTAAGCAGTACAAAAACCCGCACAACGGCGAAGTCATCGAAACCAAAGGTGGCAACCACAAGACTCTGAAAGAGTGGAAAGCCAAGTGGGGCGGTGACGTGGTAGAAGGCTGGGCAACCCTGCTGGGCTAAGCCTCGCCAGCCGGCGCCGCGCTTTACGCGGAGCTGCAAAGCAAAAAACGCCAGCCATTTGCTGGCGTTTTTTTATGCCTTCGTTTAACCCCCTAGGGCGTGAATCGCAGCGTGGCAATTCAAAGACTGAAACGCTTACGTAATTGTTGGCTGTAGCCTTGCCACTGGATCAGCACCTCTTGCTGCAATGATGTAGAAAGCCCCATCCACTCTGCCATTGCCTCATCGAAACTGTTCAACGTATTGGGTGCGCCCCACTCCGGGGAAGACAGGCGTTGCTGGCAAAATAGTTTCCAGCGCGCCTGTTCTTCTGGATCCAAGGTGTCCGGGAAGTTGCGCGCACGATATCGAAACAATAATTCCGACAGTCGTTCATCGTCAAAAGGCCAATGCCCCTGCGCCAATTGAGCCGGATCCGCCATGCGAACTTGCTCACATAAACGACGATCTCGATCCCCCAGAAATCCCGAATATAACTGCTGCTCGGGATCTTCGCTGGCGGTGAAATCTTCCGGCCCATAAATAGCCTGGAGTTTGCCCTGCCAGACGTGTTGTGCGTCAGTTAGCCGCAGCGCCCGCTCCTGAACGCCCGCCATGTCCAGCTGCAGCCGTAGTTGGTCCTCGGCGCGCAAGACAGCCAGCGGTGCAACCACCGGGCACTTGTTGATGTGAATAAGTTTGAGGGGCACCGGCAGCTCACCGTCGAGCAGCTCTTCGCGGCGGGTGTACAACCGTTGACGCAGGATCTGCGCATCATGATCCAGCAAGCCCTGGGGATCCAAGTGCAAGTCGCAGACGATCAGGGCGTTGCGGTTCTTCGGATGCCAGGCCAGCGGCAGCACCACGCCGATGTAGTTTCGCGCCGCCGAGAAACGCCCGGAGATGTGCACCATCGGCTGCAACAGGCGTATCTGGTCCAGCACCTTCTGTTTGCTGCGCAACTGGAACAACCAGTCATAGAGCCGGGGTTGTTTCTCGCGGATCAACCGGGCCAGGGCAATCGTCGCGCGTACATCCGACAACGCATCATGGGCCTGGCCATGGTCGATGCCGTTGGCCGCGGTCAGGCGTTCGAGCTTGAGGGTGACGCGGCCATCCTCTTGTGGCCAGACAATGCCCTCGGGGCGCAAGGCATAGGCCGCGCGCACCAGGTCGATCAAGTCCCAGCGGCTGTTGCCGCCTTGCCATTCCCGGGCATAGGGGTCGAAAAAATTCCGATACAGGCTGTAGCGGGTCATTTCATCATCGAAGCGCAAGGTGTTGTAGCCCGCGCCACAGGTCCCGGGCGCTGCCAACTGCGCGTGGACTCGGGTCATGAAATCGGCTTCGCTCAAGCCTTTTTCCGCCAGTTGCGCCGGCGTAATGCCGGTGATCGCACAGGCGGCCGGATGCGGCAGGATGTCATCGCTCGGCCGGCAGTAGAGGTTCACCGGCGCGTCGATTTCGTTGAGCTCGAAATCGGTACGGATCCCCGCCACTTGCAAGGGGCGGTCGCACCGCGGATTGATGCCGGTGGTCTCGTAGTCGTACCAGAAGATGGAAGTCACGGTAGGTTCCTGAGCTGAAGACTGGCGAAGTCTAGGCGTTCGAACCCGACAGCCGCCACCGTTTCCGCCAGCGATCCTGTTGCAGCGCATGAAATGACACAAACAGTTGTATCGTGCGCCCGCACGAAGACTGCTAGCATCTGGGCCGAGATCGAACGTTCGAACGGCCCATCACAGGTTGCCCATGCTCGAGACACCAGCACTGCAAAGGAACGCGCCGCTGCCGCCACCACTGGACACGCGCTACCAGGTCGAAACGCCCGAAGGCATCGACCTGCCACTGCGCCCGGCGGGGCTGATGCCCCGTGCGCTGGCGTTCGCCATCGACCTGGGCATACGCGGGCTGGTGCTGGGGTTGCTGTTTTTCGTCCTGGCGTTTTTCGGCGAACTGGGCATCGGCCTGGGATCGATCCTGCTGTTCGTTATCAGCTGGTGGTACATGGTGCTGTTCGAACTGTTCAACCAGGGCCGCTCGCCGGGCAAGCAAATGATGGGATTGCGCGTGGTGCAGGACGACGGCAGGCCGATCGGCTGGTCCGCCTCGTTGATCCGCAACCTGCTGCGTTTCGTCGACATGCTGCCCTTTGGCTACGCCTTTGGCGCGATCAGTTGCCTGCAACATCCAACCTTCAAACGCCTCGGCGACCTGGCGGCCGGCACGTTGGTGGTCTATCGCGAGCAACCGGTCAAGCGCCCCGAATTGCCATCGGCCCGGGCGTTGCGTTCGCCTTTTGCCCTGGGCCTGGCCGAACAGCGCGCCGTGCTGGGTTTTGCCGAACGCCAGGGCGAACTTTCCGAAGCACGGGTCACTGAACTGGCAACGATCCTGGCCGTCCCGCTGAAGGTGCACCCCACCGGCGCCGTGGCTGAACTGAATGGCATCGCCCGCGGCCTGCTGGGGCCGACATGAAGCAAAGCCTTTTCGAAAGTCGCCACCATGGGGAATGGGAACACCTGTCCCGCCTGCTCGACCAGTTGGAGCGCAACAGCAACGTTGCCCAGAGCAGCGATTTCCCCCACGTCTATCGACGGCTTTGCCATCATCTGGCGCTGGCCCAGGCGCGAGGCTACAGCAGCTTGCTGGTGGACACCTTGCAACAACTGGCGCTGCGCGGCCACCAACAGCTCTACCGCGACCGCAGTCGGCCAACGGCGAGCTTGTCGGCGTTCATCCTTGCAGGCTTCCCGCGCCTGGTCCGCGAACAATGGCGATTCGTACTCGCGGCCGGCCTGATGTTCCTGGGCAGCCTGGCCGCCATCGGACTGTTGGTCTACCTGTTTCCGGAGCTGGTCTACAGCCTGCTGGGCGTCGAGGAGATCAGCCAGATCCGTAGCATGTACGACCCGGCGGCCGGGCATCTGGGACGTTCGATCGAGCGGGCCGCCAGCGAAGACTGGGTCATGTTCGGCTATTACATCATGCACAACATCGGCATCGCTTTTCAGACCTTCGCCAGCGGCTTGCTATTTGGCCTGGGCAGCGCGTTCTTCCTGTTCTTCAACGGCCTGACCATTGGCGCGGTGGCCGGGCACCTGACCCAGATCGGCTCGGGCGGGACGTTCTGGTCATTCGTGATCGGCCACGGCGCCTTCGAACTCACCGCCATTACCCTGGCCGGCGCCGCGGGCCTGCAACTGGGCTGGTCACTCATCGCGCCGGGACGCCTCACCCGGGGCGAAGCCTTGCGACTCGCCGCCGGCAAAAGCGTGCTGATGATCGGCGGCGTGATCCTCTTCCTGCTCATCGCCGCGTTCATCGAAGCCTATTGGTCCTCCAGCGCAGTGACCACCGCCACCAAGTACACCGTCGGTACGCTGTTGTGGCTGTTGGTGCTGGGTTACCTGCTGTTTGCCGGGCGAGGCCAGCATGCGCCTGAGTGACGTCACCGTAACCATCCGACCGCGCACCACGTGGGAAGCCATGGACCTCGGGGTCTTGATGGCCCAGCAGCATCGACGGCTGATGATGACCAGTTGGGCCATCGTCACACTGCCGGTGTATGCGTTGCTGAGCCTGCTGCTGTGGGATTCACCGTCCCTGGTAGTGTTTCTGTTCTGGTGGCTGAAACCAGCGTTTGACCGCCTGCCCCTGTACATCGTGTCCAAGGCGTTGTTTGGCGAGACCCCCACCTTGAAACAGGCCTTGCGCCAATGGCCGGCGCTGCTCAAGCCGCAGCTGCTGGCGAGCCTGACCTGGCGCCGGCTGAGCCTGAGCCGAAGCTTCCTGATGCCCGTCGTGCAACTCGAAGGGCTCGCCGGGGAAGCACGGGAACAACGCTTGCGCGTATTGCTGCAACGCAACGGCGGCGCGGCCCAGTGGTTGACCATCATTGGCGTGCACCTGGAAACGGCCTTGTGGTTTGGCCTGATGGCCCTGTTCTATCTATTCGTGCCGCAACAAGTCGAACTGGAATGGGACTGGCAAACCCTGGTCGCCGTCGCCGAGCACGACTGGCTTTGGCTCGAACACCTGCTCAATTTCCTCTATCCGCTGTTGTTGATTGTCTGGGAGCCGATCTACGTCGCCTGCGGCTTCAGCCTCTACTTGAATCGACGCACGATTCTCGAAGCCTGGGACATCGAACTGGTGTTCCGCCGCCTGCGCCAGCGCCTGAGTGCGGTCGCCCCCCTGCTGCTGGCGGCGGTGATGCTGCTGCCGCTGGTGCCACCCGCCTGGGCCGCCGAAGATGGCACTGCACCGGACAGCCCTCGCCTGCTCAACCAACCCGTCACCAGCCAAGCCTCTCGCGAAAGCATCAAGGCCATCCTCGACGCCCCGCCCTTCAAGAACCCGGAAACCGTGACGCGCTATCGCTTTGGCGAAGAAGCCCCGGAGCCGGCCGAGACCGACGAAGCCCCGGGTTGGCTCAAATCGATGTTCAACTGGGGTGCCAAACGCTTCGAAACCATCGCTGCGCTGATCCAGGTATTGCTCTGGGCCGCCCTGGTGGGTGCGGTCGCCTGGCTGGCCTGGCGTTATCGGGAAAGACTCAACGCCCTGGTGAACCGCCGGCCGGCGAAGGGCCAGGTGATGGAGCGGCCGACGCCAGCACGGATGTTCGGCCTGGATATCCGCGAAGAAAGCCTGCCGGACGATGTCGCGTCCAGCGCCGAACAATTGTGGTCCAGCGCTCCCCGCGAGGCGTTGGGCCTGCTCTATCGGGCCCTGCTCAGCCGCTTGCACCATGGGTTCGGCATCCCATTGAAACCGTCCGACACCGAAGGCCAGGTGCTGCACCGTGTAGAGCAACTCCAGCAGGAACAGCTGTTGGCCTTCAGCAAAAACCTGACCCTGCACTGGCAGAACATTGCCTACGGACACCGTCCACCACCGGCCCATCTGCAACAGGAACTGTGCGACGGCTGGCGCGGCTTGTTCGGTCCGGGAGCTTCCCAATGAACCGGCGCGCGGGATGGCTGGTCGGCGCCGTGGTTGCTGCACTGGGTGGCGTGTTGGCGATCTTCCTGTACATGAAAGCCGTGCCGTATCAAGAGGTCATCGAGCACGGCCCGGCCCCTGAAGCACAGGCCAATCCTTACCTGGCCGCCGAACATTATTTGCGCCAGCAAGGCATCAAGGTCGAGCACGCCAACAGCCTGGACGTCCTGCCGACGCTGGAGCCGCGCCAACGTACCCTGTTGCTGTTGGGTGAGCGAAGCAACATGACGCCACGGAGCGTCGACCAAGTGATGAACTGGACCCGCGCCGGCGGCCGACTGCTGTTTGTCGCCGAAGCCTTGTGGGACGACAGCACAAACAGCAGCGGTGACCTGCTGCTGGACCGCGTGCGGCTGCGCCAACTGCTGAGCAAGGACCTCAAGGCACCGGAGCCGGAGCTGATCAAGGATCCTTACCCCGAGTTGACCAAACTGTACCTCGAAGATGAAGACGCGCCGGCCTACCTCGGCTTCGACACGGATTTCCACCTCGAAGACCCGCTGAACCTCGCCCAGGCGTGGGCCAACAGCGAGGCAGCGACCCACCTGATGCAACTGAACTACGGCCAGGGCACGATCACCGTGCTCACCGATGCCGAGCTGTGGAAAAACGATCACATCGACCAGTATGACAATGCCTGGCTGCTCTGGTACCTGAGCGCCGACACGGACGTGACGCTGCTGTTCAACACCGACCATGACAACCTGCTGACCCTGCTGCTGCGCTACTTCCCCCAGGCATTGGTGGCCCTGCTGGCCTTGATCGCCCTTTGGCTCTGGCGCTCGGCGGTACGCCATGGTCCGCTGCAACAACCCGCGCCCAAGGCCCGGCGCCAACTGCAGGAGCACCTGCAAGCCAGCGCCGCTTTTCAACTGCGCCACAACGGCCAGCAACACCTGCTACACAGCCTGCAGCAAGACGTACTGCGCCGGGCCCGTCAGCTTCATCCCGGTTTCGAACAACTGGTCGTCGCCGAACAATGGCAAGTGCTTGCCCGCCTGACCCGGCAGCCTACACGCGCCATCAGCCAGGCCCTCAGCCCTCGACCGAAACAACGCCTGTCCAGCGCCGAGTTCTGCCGCCAGGTCGCCCTTTTGCAAACCCTCAGGAATGCCTTATGACTGAACAGAACGAACCCTCAGACAGCCAGGCCCACGCCGCCCAGCAACGCCAGCGCGCCAGTCAACTGGCCCAGGCGATTCGCACCGAACTGCACAAGGCCGTGGTCGGCCAGGTCGCGGTGATCGACGATGTGCTCACGGCGCTGATCGCCGGCGGTCATGTCCTGCTCGAAGGCGTGCCGGGGCTGGGCAAGACGCTGCTGGTGCGCGCCCTGGCCCGCTGTTTTGGCGGGGAGTTTGCGCGCATCCAGTTCACGCCCGACCTGATGCCCAGCGACGTCACCGGCCACGCGGTGTACGACTTGCAGACCGAGCAGTTCAAGCTGCGCAAGGGCCCGGTGTTCACCAACCTGTTGCTGGCCGATGAGATCAACCGCGCGCCGGCCAAGACCCAGGCGGCGCTGCTCGAAGCCATGCAGGAGCGCCAGGTCACCCTCGAGGGTCGCGCGTTGCCGATCTCCCAGCCGTTCATGGTGCTCGCCACCCAGAACCCGATCGAACAGGAAGGCACCTACCCGCTGCCGGAGGCCGAGCTCGACCGTTTCATGCTCAAGGTGCGCATGGACTACCCCGATGCCGACCAGGAACTGAACATGGTGCGCCAGGTCAGCCGCTCGACCCGCGCCGACATGCTCGATGTGCAACCGTTGCGCACGGTGTTGCAGGCCAAGGACGTGCAAGCGCTGCAACGCATCGCCAGCGACCTGCCGATGGACGACCAGGTGCTCGATTATGCCGTGCGCCTGGCCCGCGCAACCCGCACCTGGCCAGGCCTGACGATCGGAGCCGGCCCCCGCGCCTCGATCGCGCTGGTCCGTTGCGCCCGCGCCCGGGCGTTGTTGCGCGGCGGCGAGTTCGTGGTGCCGGACGACATCAAGGGCTGCGCCCTGGCCGTGCTGCGCCATCGCGTGCGGCTGGCGCCGGAGCTGGATATCGAAGGGCTTTCGGTGGATCAGGTGCTGGGGCAGTTGCTCGATCAAGTGTCGGCGCCACGGTTGTGAGCAAAAAATCCCTGATGCTGGTGCTCATCGTGGCGAGGGGATTTAGCGAAACGTCGCACCGCCCCGCTGGGCTGCGCAGCAGCCCCCTGGTTTTGCCTGACACACCGCAAGGGGCCGCTGCGCGGCCAGCGGGGATAAATCCCCTCGCCACACTGGGTTGTCACCCTACCATTGAGTTGCAGCCATGAAGCCTTCTCGCCTGCTGTTGATCTGGCTCGCGATCCTGCTGGCCGTCGGCATCACCCTGGGAGCCCTGCGAGCGCTGGGCATCGCCGTGCCCTCGACGCTGCTGTCGATCCACTGGGGTTTGCTGCTGGCGCTGCTGGCCCTGTCGATACTCGACGCCGTGCGCGTGCGCCGCCTGCCCTCGCCCCGCGTCCAACGGCAACTGCCCGGAAGCCTGGCACTCGGTCGCTGGAGCGAAGTACGTCTGCAAATCAGCCACGACCTGGCCCAGCCATTGAAGATCCAGCTCTTCGACCATGTACCCGATGGCCTGGACTTCGAACACCTCCCTCTTGCGGCGGAACTACAACCCGGCCAGCTCACTCAACTCGGCTACCGCGTTCGCCCGCTCAAGCGCGGCCACTTCAGCTTCGAACACTGCGAAATCAACCTCCCGAGCCCAATGGGCCTGTGGACCGCCAAGCGCCTGCTTCCCGCCGCCGACGACACCCGCGTCTACCCGGACTTCGCCCGGCTCTACGATGGTCAGCTGCTGGCCGTGGACAACTGGCTCAGCCAGCTCGGCATTCGTCAGCGGCAACGGCGCGGCCAAGGCCAGGAATTTCATCAACTGCGCGAATTCCGCGAAGGCGACAGCCTGCGCCAGATCGACTGGAAAGCCACCGCCCGCCATCGCATGCCCATCGCCCGCGAGTACGAAGACGAACGCGACCAGCAGATCATCTTCATGCTCGACTGCGGTCGACGCATGCGCAGCCAGGATGACGAGCTGGCGCATTTCGACCACGCCCTCAACGCCTGCCTGCTGCTCAGCTACACCGCGCTGCGCCAGGGCGATGCCGTGGGCCTGAGCACCTTCGCCAGCGAACAGCCGCGCTACCTCGCGCCGGTCAAAGGCACCGGCCAACTCAACGTATTGCTCAACACCGTCTACGACCTCGACAGCAGCCAACACCCCGCCGACTACCCCGCCGCCGTCACGCAACTGCTGGCCCGGCAAAAACGCCGCGCCCTGGTGGTGCTGGTGACCAACCTGCGGGATGAGGACGATGAAGAACTGCTGGTCGCCGTCAAACGCCTGGGCCAGCGGCATCGGGTGCTGGTGGCGAGCCTGCGCGAAGAAGCCCTCGACCGCTTGCGCCAGACGCCAGTGCAAGCCCTGCCCGAAGCATTGGCCTATTGCGGGACGGTGGAATACTTGAATGCACGGGCCGCGTTGCATGAGCGACTGAGCGCCCATGGGATAACGCTGCTGCAAGCTCGACCCGGGGAGTTGGGGGCCGAGCTGGTGACGTTGTATCTGGGGTGGAAGAAGGCGGGGGATTTGTAGGGGTGAGGCCTAGGGTTTCACCTCTGTAGAAATCTCCCGCACGGGCAGATCTGGGCAGCGTAACTCCACCATGAATGTTCCGTAATTCGATTCCTTGGTCGATATGGACCAAATCAAGGGGGTCGTCATCGTCACCGGTTGTGGTTGGAACAATGGCGGAGCGAATTCCACATTAGGATTTCCTAACGACGCCCCCAAAGCAACGGTGGTCGTGCCGATCAGGCTGCTGCCCTCCTTGACTCTCAACTCCCAGGTATAATCGGTTCCATCCACCAGGTGCAGGTCCCTATAAGCCAGCTCAAACTCCTCGCCATTCAAGTAGAACGTGAATTCCTCCAGCCAGCTATTTTCATCCCGGATAATCCCAGGCAAAGGTGGCGACTTTGGCATTTCGCTGATCAAAGGCATGTCGAACTGCAACGCAAAAGCATGGTCTGGCGTGTAGTCGGGGTCGGTCGTCAGCGTCCAACTCAAGGAAGTAGTCCCTTCCTCCATCGCAACAAGCTGGCCCAGCGGCGGGTCGACGACCACCCCCTGCGCCTCTTCGCCCGGCTTATATTCAAGAAGAAGCTGGGCATCTGGGTCACCGATCAACCAGCTGTCTCTGTAATCCAGCTTCAACGTGTAAACCTTTCCTGCGAAGACCCTCAACCTAACGTCGGACCACCCTGCGGGACTACCTGTGAAGTTAGGTTTGAAGTCCTGTTGCCAAGTCAACTCATTAGGCAGCAGTTCAAACTCCAGAAGTTTGACCTCCCATCCAGCATACCCACCCCGCACGGTAGCCCCCAAAAGCCCTCGTCTCACCCCAGGCAACCTGAACTCCACACGTGCCAGCCCTTCACCATCCGTACTCGTCGGAGCAAGCGTGAGGGTGGGGTAATCCCACATCACCTCGACGCCCTGCAAAGGCTCGCCAGTCAACGCCGACACAACGGTAACGACCGCTGAAACCTGCTCCCCCAGATGACCACTTGGCTTGGGGCTGGTGAGTGACGCGATTTCCCGCGGCTCGTTCAAGGCGTACGACAACTCCACTGTTTTTGAATATTCCTTTTCGCCCACCGTCGCTGTCAGTCGAGCCTCGCCCGGCGTGGCAGGAACAAAGCGCACGCTCGCCACCCCGTAATAGTTGGTCACCGAGGTCACTTCGCCAAGATCAGGGCTGCGCCAAGTCACGGTCCACCCTTGCATTGGCTTACCAGTGATTGCCGAAAGCAATTTGACCTCGGTGTAAAGCTCACTTCCCCAATCCAGGATCCGGTGGGTACTGCTGCTCAAGACAAGGTTCAGCACCTGTGCGCCCTCTCCAACGGACATCGCATTGGCCGGGGAGAGGTTCGCCAGTCTCGTTGCCGATAAACGCAAGGCAAAACTGCCGTCTTTGATGTCGTTCACCTTAAAGGTGTAACTCAAACCCTCCCGAGTCAGTTTTTTCGGCACGCCAAGCGCGGGCGGCGAAAAGCCCAGGCCCAACGCAACGGGCCCGGTACCGGTCAGCCCCAGTGTCACCTCATGATCGAGCAAGGGGCTTGTTTCCGGGGCTTGCAACTTCAAGTGGTGGGTGCCATTGCGACGGGGAAAATACGTCTTTTCGCCCCAACGCTGCGGCGGCTGCTCGTCAAATTGAACGGTCAGTCCCGACCAGGGATCATCAGCCAGTGGGGTGACCTGCAGGGCACGCTTATCCTCGAAGCCGTCATAAGGGCTGAGGACCGATGCCGTCACTTCAAGCGCATCACTGTTGGACGGTGCCAGCGCAAATCCACACCAGCCCGTGGCATCGGTGATTTCCTCTTCCGCACCTCCCCCTGCCGTCCAATTCACAGGCACCTGATCGACAGCGAGGTCGGTGAAATGAGAAAAAACCTGCACCCATAGCCACGCAGAATCCTGGCCAACCACAGGATCGATTGGTGTATCACGCCAGTCTTCAATCCGGACTTTGTTGTGCGCCAGTTTCATCGGCTTGGCGGTCGAGACGAAGTCCAACTGTGGCATCGTCCACGCCAAGGCAAACTGTCCCGATTGCTCGCTGGCGGTAAAGTCGAGCATCCAGATCACGCCGCCGTCAGTGACGGGTTGCGCAACGGCCAAGGCGGGTTCAACGGTTGCATCCAAGTCTGCGGCAGGCGTTCCGGACCAAACCAGCCTCGACTCCAGCCCCACCAACGGACTCAATGCGTTGGGCAACACACTGAAACGGTGCCGTGCGCCCAAGCAGGGAAACAGCGACTGCTCATCCAGCTCCGCGACGACCTGATCAAGCCTCAGATTGACTTCTTCCGCCAGGTCCTCCGACACCAATCGTCCGGACAACTCCCTGACGACAGTGACACTTTCAAGACGTAGCTCCAGCTCGAACAGGCTGCTGATACTGCTTGAAGCGCTTGACGCCAAGCTCCACTCCGCACCACCTCCCAGCAGCGGCTTGGCAATGCCAAGATCACTCGGCACCAACCCGATATCCGGTTCGGCCCCGCGCCAATGCAAGCTGATATTTTTACCAATCCAACTGCTGCCATCATTCGGCACGACTTTCAGCGGATGGGTTTGACCACGCCGGCAAAGCAAACCGAGGGTATTGCGTTGGACTTCCACCCCATCCAGGAAGATCTTGACTTCGTTCTTCCAGGGGCTGGTCGCAATGGCGTTCACGTTGAATACGTGTTCCACCGCGATGGCATCGGCATGGGCCTTGACGCTGACAGTAATGGCTTTGTCCCCGGCACTGCTCGGCTGATAAAGCACGCTCGCCCAACCATCATTCCCCGTGGGACCGGCAAAGATCAGTCCTTCCTCAGACCGCCATTCCACCAACGCATTGACGACCGGGTCCCCATCACCGGCGATGACGACGTGCACCACCTGCACCCTTAGCAACACGCTTTCGTTTTCGTCCACGATCGGAAACTTGTTGGCCCCTCGCACGTCGCCGATCCTGACCAGGTTGCGAGCCAGTGACATGGCTTTTTTCGGCGAAGGGCGCAACAGCTTCGAGCAGACCAGGTCCAGGTCGAACCGGCCGTCCAGATCGTCCGCACTTGTCAGGGTCCAGGTGAGCCCGGTGCCGGTCACCGGGACCCCGAAGTCAAGCGCCGGGGCAACCGTCACCCCCAGTTGTTCCGGAGAATCACCGCTCCAATGCAATGACAGTTCCGTCTCCAGCAGCGGACTGTCCGATGGCAGCCCCAGCTCCACGGCGTAATCCGAACCTCGATTGGGATATCCGGTTTTCTCCTCCCACCGTGCCTGCGCCCCCTCGACGACCGCCATCACGTCTTTCCAGGGGTCTGTTTCAAGAACCCGGACCTCCAGGATTTGCGACACGACACCTGCCGCGTAATAGAGGCTTTCGACTGACGCCTCTATCTGGAACTGACCGGCCAGGGACGGCTCATAGTCGAGATAAGCCCAACCCTGGACGTCGGTAGTGGCCACCTTTTTTACCCGCCCATCCGTGACCGTCCACGTAACCGTACGCCCGCTCATAGGCTGGTTGGTGTAATACGAGGCGACCTGAACCCCCACGCGCACACTCTGTTCGTACTCCAGCACCGGGTAATAGGCCGCTTCATGCACCTGGAGAAAGTTGAGCCGATGATGCCCGAGCGAAACCTGCAGGGGATAGGGTTCTGCGGTGTACTGGTTAACCAACTTCATCGAGAACACATAATCCTCATCGCCGATCCACGGGCATTCGAGTAACCAAGGTGATTCCACTGGTTGATCCACGCCCCAATCCGGCGTCGTGACAATCGCCTCCGTCGGATTATCGACAATGGTCAACGCCGCCTTTGTGCCCAGCCAGACACTGTCGGGCTCAGCCACGAACTCGAGTCGATGCGCCAAGGCACCCTCTGCCCCAAGGCATACATACAAAGGGGCCGTTGGCCCGATGGGTTGTTCGTCGAGCAGGAGCCCTTCCATGGCGGCAGGCTCCAAGTGCAACTGAAGCCTGATGCGCGTGATACGAAGCTTGGAAAACTCGTCTCCAGGGTCGTTTTGAGGGCTGAGTACGGTGACCTTCAGCGTGTCCCTATCAGTAAAGAGTAGCTCCAGCGGGATTTCACACTCCGTCGGGTTGAACTCCAATGGCCCCTCTTTCTTCAGCCTTGCCTGTTCTTCCGGCGTACCGCGCAATTTGGTTGGCAACAACTCAATCGGCTGTTTTCCTGCTTGTCCTTCGACTTCCAGCAACACCTCGCCCGCTCGGGTATGCCACAACTCATACAGGAAAGAGATCACATAGCGGGCTTTATCACTCGGCGTCTTCGGAGCACTTATTGTCTGGTTGACAGAAGCGCCATGGCTGGCCGCCAGAAGACGAATGTAAACGCCGTTGTACATGTCGGATTCGGTACCGAGCGCGCTCCCACGTCTGTTCCATCCCTTCAAGCCGTCCTCGAACTCACCATTTATCACCAAGCTCTCATCTGCCTTGATCACGCTACCCATGGCCATCACCCCTGTGAGTTCTGCTTGAGTCCAACGGCCTCAGCCTCGGTAACTCGATCTTCAACGGCACGCGCGAAGGTCGACTCGCCAGCTTTCGCCGTGTAGCGAATGCGCACGATGATGTCAGTCAAGGAGGCGAGCATTTGCTTCTGAAGCGGGTTTTTTATCGGCCAGGGGAACTTCAACACCCAGCGAGAGACCACTCCCGTGTTTTCAAACGGATTCAACAAGCCTTCATCAGGCTTCATCGCGGTTATTCCGTTGGCGGAAAGGCCCGTCGACAAGGCGATCTGCTGCCCACTGCGTAGATTGATCTGGACATCGGAAGGCGCCACGGACTCCTCCGGATGGTGCAGATAGATCACGGACTGAAGCGACGCTTTTGTAGCAATCTTGCTGCCGACTTGCATCAAGGTGGCTCGCACGTCCTCGAACGGTCCCATCACGACAGGCAGGTCGACCTCGATCGAGCTGATTTGCCGACAGTAATGCCCGGGATGATCGCGATCGAACAGCAGTTGGGTGAGTTCGAACTCCAAGACCCCGGTGTCTTTCAACCCATCCCATGCATCTTTCCAGCTCTTCACGCCGGCTTGGGATTCAATCTTGTCCTCGAACAGACGGCGCAGGGAGACGGTCTTGATCAACTCCAATCGTCGCTCATAGCGCTGCAAGTATTCACGCTCCATGCGCAGCAGATATCCATGTAAATGCTCGCCTGCAGTCAGGCCGTGGCGGTTGTCCAGCCATACTTGAGGCAACGCAACCTGCGTGTCGTAGTCGCCGGTCTCGGCGCTTAACGCGGCCTGAGCGCTGAGACACAAACTGATCACCGCATCATAGGCTTGGTAATGCAGCGCCTTGAGCTGGCCCAGCAACCAGCCGAACAGTTCGGCATTGGTCGAGCGCTTCTTGATGAAGTTATAAACCGTCACCGCTTGGCTGTTGGCCCTCAGGGTTTGCTCCAGGGTGGTTTGCGCGGCTTGCAGGGAATGGGCCTGTGCGGTGATTTGCGCGTCGATCGCCCGAACCTCCGCTTGCGCCTGGTCCCGTTGCAATTGCCAATCTTCCCGGCGACGACGATAGCCCTCAGTCGTGGCCTGTTTATCCGCATCGATCTGCATGATCGACGCAGCGGTTCCCAGCATGAAACTCACCGCATCAATAGCCTTGTCCAGACGATGGCCACCGTTGGCAAGACCAAATATGGTCGGGATGGCAGCTACTACCGCGGCAGCCGGTTTGAGAGACGCCCCGGCCAATTGCAGAGTTTTGGAAACTTGCAGGTTTTCCATGACGCTGTATTCCGCCAACGAAATGTTTTCGTCGTGGCGTCGTGCATATTCCTCGGCGCGTTCTTGCGCCACGGCGCGACTTTGCTCCAGCGCGACCATGCTTGCTTGTAACTGGGCAATGCTTTGCTCCTGAACGGTCCGAGCGTAAGCCCCCAATTCAACCAGATGACTTTGTTGCATTTCCTCCTGTTCGGCCCGATCACGCTGTTCAAGCAAGCGCAGCACCTGGCCCCCGTGGTCTTGCAAGCTTTGCACGGCGCGCAACGCCACCTCGAAGGTCGTACGCCAACGAAAGGCCCCCACCACCAGGCGTCCCCCCATGGGCCTTGTTCCTCCCACGCCACCGGCCGCCAGATCACGCAACAACTGGTTGGGGTCGGTAGGGGGGCTGAACAGTGGAATGTCCAGCGGCTTGCCATCCAGGGTCAGGTTGTTGCGAAGGTTGTACAGACGCTGACCGGGTAGCCCATACAGCTCGAGTAATTGCTCGTTCATCGGCAGCTTGAAGGGCTCGTTTGCCAGCAACCCCATCAAAGGCGCAGCCTCGGCGGCCGCCGGAAAGTCCGCCAGGCTGAACACCAGGTTTTTTTCAAACCGTTCCAGTGCCGGGCGCACGTTGGCTTTGTTCATCAGGTTTCCCACCGTCTCGGTTTCCCAACGGTTGACCGTCCGAACCACGGGAGCCTTTCCCATCAAAAACTGGGCCTGGACATAACAGAGCTTGGCCGCCACCAGACTGTCGCGGGTGAGCTGGCGGTAATACCAGTCCCCCCAAGCGATCAAGTTTTTGACGTACTCGGTGAACACCAGTATCTGGAAATGCCGAGGTGTCGAATAGCCAATGGCATCGGGATCGGTTGGCTCATCAATTTCAAATCCCGAGTTGCCGGGAACATTCAACGGCCGACAGCGCCAATACAAAGGTTTTGGATTCTCAGCCGGAAACTCAGCGGGTGCCTGTGGATCGAACAGGTAATGCAACCATTTCTGCGCATCGAGAAAACGGTCCTCGGCACGCAACCGCGCCGCCACCAGGTGGGGCACATGAAAAAACAGCTCCCAGAAGAACAAGCCGTTGGCGCCGTTAAAAGCACCGTTGGGTTCCAGAAACTCAGTCTCCCCCTGGGGAAGCGGCTCCTCTAGAAATTGCGTATCCCAATCCAATACCGCATCGACGGAAATATTGGAACGCTGCACCAACTCGGGGCCAAACAGCGAGTTCAACCGAGTGTACTTAAGGTCCAGCCCAGGCTGGTTGAAAGAAAGAAATTGCGCCGCGTCCAAGGTGTTTTTATGAAGAGTCACGGGCTCGAAGTCGGTAACGTTTTCGATTTTCAGCGTAAACTTCTTGCGCCCATGGCCGCCTGAGTCAGCGCCGAACAGAAAGACCGGATCCGGCCAGGAACCTTCCCCGCGACTGAATTCAAGCCATTCAGTACTCCAACCGCCAGCGATTGGGAACTCTTTTTCAATCGGATCCTCATCTCCGCCAGCCGGACTTTGCAATGCCAATTTCAGGGTAACCTTATCGTCAGTCTTATCCCCCGTCGGCCTGCAATAACCCTGTACAAACAATTTGTCATCACTACCGACGCGAAACGCCACAGCCTGCAAGCCCAAGTAAGGCGTCAAGGTGCCCGCTGGATCATCGGAAACCACCACGGTCGGTTGGTTCGCCAGCGGATGCTGGACCGTCTCGGCAGTCTTGAAGCGATGTTTGACTGCCTCCTTCAACCAGCGGCCATCATCCGTGTCCACCGGACGAAACAACACATCACGCACCGCAAATATCTCCTTGGCGCCAAAGATCAGCATCACCCCGAGCCGACCTTTGGGATGCTCGCGATCAGCCCACAGGGTTGCAATCAGCCGGGCATCTGCTGGTGGGTCTCCGGCCTGCGTGGAATGATGCAAGCTCAGAGGCGCCGACCAGTTACCGTTCTGGGACATGAAAGAGACGTTGATGTCCAACCTGGGCGGCAACCCCTCGCCGCCTGCCTGCGCCGGAAGTGCGTCTTGCCATTGCGCCCATACGAGGCAAAGCCGACCGCTCCAGAACACCGGACGAATGTCCAGCACCGTCGTGGCAGGCGGAATATCCACAGGCTGCCATTCACTCCATGCTGTTGGATTGATCGCTTCACAGGAAGAAGAAAGTTCAACCTGCGCCTTGCGCCAATAATATTGGAAAGGCGGTACCCGCTGCCGACCGACAAAGTAATAGTCGGTACGGTCAGGCGTAACGCCGTCCATATAGGCGCTGATCACATCCAGGTTGCAGATTTGCTCGAAGGACTGCAGGTAGTCTCTCAGAGCAAGCTGGACGGAATCGCTGCTGAGGCGTGTCTGGTTGAGGTTGTTCTCCAAGGTCTTGAACAGGCTGGTCTTGCGCAGGCGAACAAAGGGGTTGATGAAGTTCTCCGGGTAAAGAGCGATCAGTTGCACCGCCGCCCAATCTGGATAGTTGCTATAAAGCTCCCAGGTGGCCAGATCGCCCTTGCCGAACTCGACCTCTGCGTAACCGGGCTCCAATTTCCTGTAAGCGGCATGGATGAACTGCTGGGCGCAACTGGCGGCTTCGCCGACCCAAGAGCTTTGCACCGGGTAGTTGTCCAGTGGGTCCATGCGCAGCAATTCAAACAAGTCTGCCGGGGTTCGCACGAAACCATAGGCATTCCCTGGCGGCTTGATTTGACCAATGCAGTATTCGACCAGGGCGTTGCGACGTTTTTCGAGCAGCTCACCCATAGTATTCGTTGCCATGGTCCCTACTCCTCAGATGCAAACGTAATGGACTCGAAATCTGCCTGGGCTGAACTGGCTTCACTCAAGACACTGACGTCGAACTTTCCACCGGTCGGGCTGGAGACGAATACCCGCGTCTGCCCGTCCTCGTTGGTCAACCCCTGCCGGGGTCGAATAACCAGCGCCGTTTTTTGCACAGGATCCACCGGTTCGGATAACCATTGCACAAGGGCGTTTTTACCGAGGTTTCCGTAGCGGTCGATCAGCGTGGCGTAAAGCTCGACTTCCTGGCCGTACGGCACTTCTGCCAGCGGCACCGGTGACTTGAGCCGTAGCGCAAAGGTGAGGGTTGAAACGTCGGCGACGAGATTGACGGTGGGTCCGTATTGCGGCTCAAACAGATCCACCCAAAATTGCGGGGTGTCCGAGCCCATCACTTTGCCCGGCGTAAACTCCATCTCGACCTTGCCGTCGGGCTCCGTTGCGGCGCTGCCTTGAAAGGTGCCCAGCGTGGCGCTCCAATTAATATGGACGCCGCTCAATGGTTCCCCGGAGCGGTCCTTCAACATGAGGGTGAAGATAATCTTCTCGCCAGGTTTGTTAGGCACTGCCTCGGTTTTATCCGCGGTAATGGACAAGGTCACGAGCTGCTTCAGATCCTCGCTGAACGTAACCGCGGGTGCATTGGACTCGGACATGCTGAGCAAGGCATGGTCGGCGGCGTCCTTGTAGGCCGACTTATTTAAGTTCTCTGGCAAAGTTCCTATCAGGAAAATCGTCAAGGCATCCATGCCCGTGCGCGCAGCCAACTCCCGAACGCGCAGCAGCCAATCCAGTTGGACCAGGTCTTTCAGGACTTTCTTGCTCGGTTCGATGTGACTCACACACTCACGCACCTCCTGGACGCTCCAGTTAAAGAATTCGGCCAGCCTGATCGACGATGCCTCTTGGGCCAATTTCAGTGCGTCTGTCCCCATTGACTCAAGACGCAATGCATTGACCTCCCGCAGGTAATCGAGGAGTTTCTGGGGAGGCTGCTCGCTGAGCTCAAAGGCATGGGTGAGCGACGCCAGGTAGTAAACTGTCCGAATCGTGAGCGCATACTTGTCGACTGACCCCGGCAGCCAGGCCATGTAGCCATACTCCAGATAGTCCTGCAAAAGCTCTTCGCCAAGCGCCAGTTTCTGCACCACCGCACCGCGACGGCGAATATCAGCCAGCAGAAAAAGCAAAGGGTCCGGTTGCACATTGCGCCAGGTATGAAAATCTTCGGTCTGCAAATCGACGTGCCCGAGCACCAGGCGCAGCAATTGATGCACTGTTGTATTGGCCCACGTCAGCAAATGAATCATTCGTCCCGAATCGACGCCTGCGTAAGCCGCCAGGCTCTCCTTGACCACCGATACCTGGTTCTCTCTGATCTGCAGCAGCACGCTGAGCATTGTCTCGACAATGGCAGGACGCTCGGGCTCAAACGCTTCGCCAAGGCCATCTCTCACCGCATCGTCGAGTTTTTCCCGTGCAAAGGCCAAGTAATCGGCCTCGGCTAGCGCAGAAGCGATCACCAACCCATCGGCATCGACCAGGACCGTCAGTAAATCCACCCAACTGCCACCCACCAGCGCGGGTACACCCGCCATCAAAAACGCCGAATCGGTGAATAGCGCGCCAGGCAATAAACTGAGTATTTGTTTGAAAAGCTCGCCTTCAGCGTTGGTGGCGGTCAAGACGCGTGGCGGCAAAAGCTGTTGCAGTATCCAACTCACTGGAATGTCGCGTTCAGCACACCATTGCGTACACTCCTGCATGGCATACAGCAGATTAAGCACATCTGGCATGCCGTCTGCCGAACCGATTCGAGGTACACCCGCGACGCCGTTGAGCCAAGCTTCCTCGCCCAACAACAACAGCAGCAGCACGCCTTCGACCGGCGTGATACCCAATAGCCTGGGAAATTTCACCAAACGGTAGAAGCTGGACAGGACCTGGGGGCTACGGGGCAGCTTGCCATCGTCGTCGATACCATAGGCCCCCGCAACGGCCTGAGCCAGATAGGCGTAGGTTTTCAGATCAATATTCAACGCGCTGCACAGTTGGGCGACTGTCAGGTCCAGCTCTTCGGGTTCGGGCAAGACCGCAAAGAGTCCTCCGTCAAGTTTCAAAGGCTCGCGGTAGTCATCCTGAAGGTTGAATATCTGATCGAATTGCGAAAGCGTTTCACCGCGTCCGTAAATCGACAACGCGTCGATAAACACAGCAAAGTCGGGTGCGGTACACCCGTAACGTTCCCGTAGCGATTGAAACAGCCCCAGCGCGTGCTCGACTTGCGGGGTGATCCACCAGTCTTCTTCCGACTTTTCTTGCGACTCATCCCCACGCGCCTCGGCGTTGATCGCCGCCGCCAGCAGTGCGTCGACTTGCTCGCTCGGCAACGCCAGCCATTGGTCCAGACGCACCTTTCGGTTCATCCGGTCAAATCGTTCAAAGTCATCGGCGTCGTCGGGATCCAGCGTCAGGCGGTGAAGAAACGATTCGCTTTCGTCGCTACCGGTGATTTTCACAACCGGGAGCTTATTGGCGTGGAGGTAAACCGAACCGGAGCGGTAACTTTCCAGATCTTCTGCATTCGCTGTCGGATACACCGAGACGTTGGCCGAGCGAACGGGTGCGAAGCGGCGCACCGATAACAAGGCCTCGAGCCCTGGGGTATCGAGTTTGGTTCGTTCGCCGAAGAATTCGATTTGGTTGAGGTTCGTATATTTATAGGTGTTATCAGTTCCGAAGTTCTCGGCATAAAAACTTTCCTTAACATCTAGGGCGGCTGGATCCTCCGTCAGCAACCTCCGTTGATAAGGGCCCAGCCGCGACGCATGGGCCAAGGCACGCCCCGCGTCGTTATCCCAAGCTTGAGGCTGCAAAAAATAGGGAAACGAGCCATCCACCTTGTGGGCGAAATCCCCCACCGAAAGACCATGATGGCGTGTAACAGTGTCCACGGAGACCCAGTGCTGGTAATAAGGCAAACCATTGGGATAGCGCGCCTGAACCATGGCCTCTTCAAGATCCACGGAAGCTTTATCCTCGGAAGCTGGGTGTTCCTTAATGAAGGTCTCCAGCACCAAGAGGATGACGTCCACAGCAGATACGGCGCGATGCACCGCATTGAAATCTACAGGCAGCAGTTTCAAGTCCTTGCGTCGTTCATGCAGAGGCATGGACTCACCGACGACTGCAACCGACTCGATCCGCTTTTCTATCCACTTCATCAGCTCGATCAGATAAGCCACTGGTGAAGCCAGCGACTCCAGCGCCTGTGGCGGGCACATGGCGTCGAATTTGGGTGTAAACAGTTCGTCAAAGCTGGGGCCCTTGACCATTGACAACAATCCGTCCCGCGCACCCGCCGCCCTCGTATCGGTCCCGATACCGTACAAGCTGTGTTCTATGAACTGGCGGCGTACATACAGAGCCATGCCGTTGCACCGTCGTAAAAATCGGCGGGCATCATCAGGGGACAGGTCAAATTCCCTCACCAGTCCTTGCGCGCCTTTTTCAACCAGCGGAAAGATCGAGCCCCCGTCCTCGATGTATTTGCCAAGTGCAGGGTATCGGACGAGTTGCTCCGGACTGAGAATCTGCTTCATCAGTTGCACGGCAGGTCGGGATTGCGCCATGGCCAGTTTCCTTGAGTCGAAAACGGTTTGTACGGCCCGACGAGTCGGCCAGGCCTTGCGTGGGTTGAATTACGCGCTAATAAACCCTGGTCGGCTACTGTCAGATCTGACAGTTCACAAGACCACCCATCGGGCCAGGACTGCGGCGAGGACCGCATTACTTCACGTCGAAACGCCCACTCTCAACCCAATCGGAAACCGTCGCGCCATCCGCATCGCTCGTGAGGGTCTGCTTGAATCGGCACCACTGGCCGCCGCTGACCAGCGTCTGCGTCGCCTCGCCCTGCCATTGGCCGGCAGTCACGCCAAGGGCCGCGGCCCAGTCCAGTTCGGGGTTGTACCAACTCACGACACGCCCGCTGCCCGCCCGGCCCCGGCCTTCGAACGTGACCGGGTTATCGACCCAACGTCCCGCCGCCGGCCTATCGATTGAAGGCAGGTAGGTCCCCAGTACCACCGCTCGCGGCGAGTCGGCGGACTCGAAACCCTCGCATTTCGCCACGGCCAGCAGCTCGTGGGCGCCGCCGGGTGTTTCGAGCGTTACGGTCACCGACCAGGTGCGGTCCTCCAGCACCGGGCCGCTCGCCAGCGCTGTGCGGCTGGCATCGTTCAACCTGACCGTCACGGTGTCCCCCGGTATGCCGAAGCCCGACACCACGACGCTGGAACCGATGTGCTCGTCCGTGGCGGGGCTTTCGATGAAGGGCGGGGCAGGGACAACGTTATAAGTGAGCCAGGAGCTGTATTCGGAGGTTCGTTCTGTGTCTTCCTCGTCTATAAAAATTTGCCTGGCCCGGACAGTGGTGCTGCCAATCGGCAAAGTCACTTCTGTTTTCCAATCGCCGATCGAGTTCACAAAGATGTTTTCACGTAACGGGTCGGCTTGGCCTTGTAGCCAGACGGTGACTCGCCCATTCGGTATACCGCGGCCTGACAACTCCGAGGTACGTGGCAAGTTCCCGCCGGGCTGTGGTTTCACGAATTCCGGGGGCAGCAGCACCACGTTAAACACCCGCTGATCACTGCGCTCCGATGATTGTCCATTTAATTCTTGTTCCGCACGGAGGAAGTACTTACGGAACTCAAGTCCAAAGAGCTCGATGGACCACTCGCCGTCGGCGGTGAGCAACTTGGGCTCACCCAACGGTCTTCCGAACTGAACATCGTGCAGTTGCATCGTGGCCCCGGCCATGCCGTTGTCCCCTCGGACGATCACATCGCGGCCCACCATATCGTCGGGACCGGGATAGGTGATCACCGGTTTGAGCATGGGCAGGGAAACCGAAAACACTTTGAAGATTTCTGGTGAGTCTTGTTCGGCGGCGGTCTGGATAAGCGTCGCGGTGTGAGAAATGTCTGGCTCGAACGGAGTATCGCGCCGGAAAGCCCAGCGACCATCGTTATCGTCATCGATGACTGTGTGCATAACACCGTCGTCATTGAACGTAAGCTTGAGCGTAGCGCCCGGCCAGCAAGTGCCGCTGAAGTTGGGCGAGAGGCCGTTATCCACCGGATCACCCATGCCGGGTGCCAGTGGAGGGATGGTGACCTCGACCTCGACCCAGTTGGGTGACCACTCTTCCGACAAAAACTGTTTGATATAGATTTTGCGCCTGAGCGTCGGTCCCCAGACTTCAGAGGCCAGGCTCTGCCACTCTTCGCCGGACACTTGAGCATCTGGGGCAACCTTGTTGGTGCCGCCAGGAACATCAACCAGTCTCACCATCGCGTCATTGAAACCTTTGCCTGAAAATTCCGGTCGATACTCCGGCGTGTAGGACACCTCGCTTACATCAGGCAAGCCCACATCAATGTAAAAGTAATAGGGTTCAGACTCGATCCAACCACTTGCTCTGTCGGGTACCTTTTGAATCGCCTGCAAGCGGTAGTTGCCAAACGGCCAATCGGTCGCTGTCGTTTCCCATTCCCCGTCCTTCACGTCCGCCAGTGGTGGGGGCCTGACAGTTGGGCCACTGTCTACCGTGATTTCGATGGTGGCACCGAAATAGCCGAGGCCTGAGAATTTAATGGTGGTGTTGGATGGATAGGTACTGATGCCGGACAACTTGGGAGGACGGATTTTGAACGCTCGGGCAGGGCTACGATCCGTTTCCTCCTGGCTATTTGCGAGGATCGCCACCACTGAAACTGGACCTGCCGGAATTATGACAGCACAAGTCCAGTCATCCAGTATCGTCAGGTTTGTCCCAAACAAATCCTCCCCGCCGTCCCTGAAAACTTTAACACTAAAACCTAAACGGCCCTTTATGCCCTTCAACCAAAAGTTCCTGTCTTGAACCGAACCGGCTGGCGGATCGGTAATTTCTGGCGGCGTGGATGAAACAACTTTTATAGCAATATTTTCTGCCCAGCCCGACTCCTGACCGTTCAGGGTCTGTTTGGCAGTGAAAGAGTGGTTACCCGTAGCCAATATATTGGTTAAGCGCGAAATAGAGAACTCGCCAAACTTATCAACCAATCTATCTAGATGAGGGACTATTTCACCCGTACCACTCACGTGGAGTTGTAGCTTTGCTCCGGGCACACCTGTACCAGAAAACGCTGGCCAGCGTCCAACTGTCGTATCTGGTTTAGGCTTTAGAATGACTGGCTTGGTCAACAGTGTTACGGTGACACTCGCCGCCTCATCCGAAGGCATACCATCAAGAACCTGCTTCGCGGTAATGCGGTTTGCCCCCGACAACAGCGGTTTGATTAAAGGCGCTGCCCAAATGCCACCCTTTACGTCGACAGGCTCGGATAATGCCTCCCCCGAATCGGCGTGGTAAACAGTGACTTTCGCCGTATTCGTGCCTGTACCCTCAAAACTTAGAGCTTGACCGGGTAGCACCACAAGTCCACTCGCGGGCTTTGTAATTCGTGGAGGGGCGACATAACGCACCTCCACCGCTCCATACAGATCCCTATCCGGGCCATCATTTATATCGTATATCCAGTGAAAATTAACGACTGCTGAAATACCGTTACCCGTAGCTGCATGTGTCGAACCACTCATATCGTGCCATGCACCGTCTTGTATCCCTTTATCACCGATTAAGCTACTCCACCCCCCTTCGTTCACTGACTTAAGCCTAAGCTCTGCATTGCCGCTGTTGCGACTGTTACTTCTTGCTTTATACCGCAGAGGCTGCGCATAAAATTTCGACTCACTCGACCACCAACACCTCACCTCAAGGTCCGCCCATAAAGTTCCATCCTGAGCTCTGATGGTGTATTTTTTTCCGACTTCAGAATCGACATCTTCAATATCGCTGACAGACTTCATCTTTGAATTCCACCGTTAATTATGTCGAGACGCCTTCAAAAACTGCGCCGCGCAAACGAGTTACGACTTACACCGTAAGCAACCAAATTGGAATAATTTGGACATGTAATTCTTCGCATCACTCTTAATGTTCGGATCTCATTTTTTATCAAAAATCACGACAAAATTGATGGAGCGTTCAATTAATAAACGCCAAATGCTCTATCTCGACACCTGTCAACTTTGACAGTCCCGACCAACGGCCCTACCACCTTTGTAGGAATCCCCCGAACCTGACTACACCTCCTTGCGCAACGGACTACAGATCCGCCAGAATCCGCCGACTTGTGCACCTTGGCCTTGCCCCGTAACGTGATTCGCGTCGCTGACAACTCAGCGATCGGGTTTAGTCGCCCAGTGGTAAAAGTGATGTGCACAAGCGTCATCCAGTCGGGTTCTCCTGCCCGCACTTGATGGTGGCTGTTCGCAGGGCGCCCTCGGGCGCGCCGGGCTTCGCTTTTCCACCGGTCGACTAACCTGCGTCCAGCCGCCACCCCTCGTTTAGTCGCGAATCGGGTGGCAGCCACCATTACGGAAAAGTGAACATGATCAAACCAACCCCAAATCCGCAAAAACCCGCCCCACGTCCCACCCGCAAAACCCTCGACGAGCAAAAGCTCGACAAAGCCGCGCAAAAAGCCCTGGACCATTACCTAAAGCCCAACGCCGGCAAGCCGGACAAGACCCCACGCCAATTGGACTATTTCATCGTCGCCCCCGATGCCGACCCCGAAGGCCTGCTGGCGCACACGTACGAAACCTTCTGCTCGGTGAGCACGTTGATCCTGGATTTATCGGAAGACCTGGAAGGCGCTCCGCGCAACCTGGCCCTGGCGATTCACCAGATGGGCGAGATGGGGGTGTTGTTGCTGGAGAAGTTGATGGATGGCGAAGCGAAGGTGCAGCGTTGAGGGCGGCGTGAGCGGCGCAATGAATTAGACGCCAGCGCTGTGGCGAGGGAGCTTGCTCCCGCTCGGCTGCGAAGCAGCCGGAAAACTGGCGAATGCAGTAACTGTTGCTCCGCATTCAGGCGTTTTGGGGCCGCTTCGCGACCCAGCGGGAGCAAGCTCCCTCGCCACGGAGTTATGGGTAACTTTGAACTATTGGGCGTCTTTGAGACTAGAGCTGCCCAGTAAAAACCAAGGCCCACGCGATATCTACATCGGATAGAAGCTGATGTAGATATCGGCGACGCACTCACATTTTCTGCATCCCGGCGACGTCCATCGCAGGCCGAAATTGGCTTCAAGCGTAATGTGGAAATTCTTCCACCTCATATTTACTGTCAGGTATCTTTCCCGCGTCAACGTTAGCCACCACGAGCCACTTGCGAACATCTATAAAGTTAGTTTTTATGCATCGACAGGACAGTTTATTTCGTCACCTCCCAAGCCCCCGTCATATTAATATCGTTGCGCGGCCACGCCTGGTCATATATCCAATTAAAATGTATAACCGCCGTTCGATTATTACCTTGCACAGAAACAGTGTGTCCAAACTCGTGCCATTTTCCGTCTTGAATCCCGCTGCCTGTCAACTGCCTCCAGCCGGTGTCGCCAGCTGAAACAAGCGCCAACTTAATATTACCTTCTGAGCGGCCATTATTCGAGGCTATATAGTTAATGGTTCTAACAGTAAACATAGTGCCATTCTCCGACCACGAATACTCCAAACTTAGTTGCGCCCATTGACCGTCTCGTTCCGCTTCCACTATTACTGCTTTTGGGGTCTTATCAACATTCATGACTGCACCTCGTTTTAACGAACATATTGCTCGGCAGCACTCGCAGGGCAATGTTTGATTAAGAAGTAACAGAGCGCGCCCCTATGGGCTCCTGAACATCTCTATTAGCCATATAACGACTGGGACGTGGTACCAATAAACGTCGGAACCAATTGCCGCGCACCTGTCAACTCCGACAGTCCCGACCAACGGTCCTACCACCTTTGTAGGAATGCCCCGAACCTGACTACACCTCCTTGCGCAATGGACTACAGATCCGCCAGAATCCGCCGACTTGTGCACCTTGGCCTTGCCCCGTAACGTGATTCGCGTCGCTGACACCTCAGCGATCGGGTTTAGTCGCTCGGGGTATGTCATCAGGTGCATTGCGCTTCCATCAGTCAGGTTTCCTACCCTGCACTCGATGGTGGCTGTGCGCAGGGCGCTTCGGCGCGCCGGTTTTTGGTGACACTTCCCCGGTCGACTAACCTGCGTACAGCCGCCACCCCTCGTTTAGTCGCGAGGAGGTCAAGGCATCACTGGAAGGAAGTTCACCAATGATCAAACCAACCCCAAATCCGCCAAAACCCGCCCCACGCTCCCCTCGCAAAACCCTCGACGAGCAAAAGCTCGACAAAGCCGCGCAAAAAGCCCTGGACCATTACCTAAAGCCCAACGCCGGCAAGCCGGACAAAACCCCACGCCAATTGGACTATTTCATCGTCGCCCCCGATGCCGACCCCGAAGGCCTGCTGGCGCACACGTACGAAACCTTCTGCTCGGTGAGCACGTTGATCCTGGATTTATCGGAAGACCTGGAAGGCGCCCCGCGCAACCTGGCCCTGGCGATTCACCAGATGGGCGAGATGGGGGTGTTGTTGCTGGAGAAGTTGATGGATGGCGAAGCGAAGGTGCAGCGTTGAGAGCGGCGTGAGCAACGCGTTGAGTTAGACGTCCTTGTGGCGAGGGGATTTATCCCCGCTGGGCTGCGCAGCAGCCCCAAAAGCAACAACCTCGACCTTACTGGCACACCGAGTTGTTTGGTTTGGGGGCTGCTGCGCAGCCCAGCGGGGATAAATCCCCTCGCCACAGAACCAAGCTCACGTTGCCACAGCGCTGCTGTCGACGACGCGGGGGGACTCCCTCGCCACGGGTTATGGGGCGGTTTTGAGCTGGGGGCATCCAGTAAAAAATCGGGGCTTCAGGCCGAGGCCGACACCGGGTGGAAGCTGAAATACTGCCGTAGCGCGTTCACCAAAACACCATATTCCGGTGACGCCTGGAGCAGGCTGAAGCCGGCGTCGAAGTGTTGGGGCGTCACGTCTTCATGGCACCACAGGCAGTTGGCTCTCAGCAGGATATGTTGCTGCGGCCCTTCATCGACAGGTAATTTCAGGCAGAGGTCAAAATTTGCGCCCACCATCAACGGCAAATGGCTGATGAGCATCAGGCCGTTTTCAGACACATTACCCAGAAACCCGATGGGGTTTTGGTTGGTGCCATTGAAGACCTGGAGGAAATACGGCAATTGATGCCGTTCAATTCGACGTCCTTTGTACATGGCTTGCATCGCTTTTTTGGACAGCCGTGTGCACGGCCATCGGTCGATTCGGAACGAGCCTGAGTCAGCTCGCTCTCCCCGATCCCGGTGCCAGACGCATCCAAGCATGCTGGCCAACTTCTGCCGGTCACAGGTGACGCTTCAAATTGAAACCCAGGAACCTATTCATACCTTGTACAAATATAGCCCAAGCATGGACAAGGGCCAGCCGAATGCGAGACCTGTTATCGGTCGACAAGCGGCTCGGTCCAAAGGTTTCAATTCAACGCAATCAGAATGACGTAGGGCGAATCGCCGCAGCGCTGCGGGTAGGGTAATGGCCCAGGCTCTGCAGGGTTTCGAGCCGTGCGCGGGCGCGGTAAGCGTATTCGCTGTTGGGGTACTGTGCGAGGATGAACTGGTAGGTTTGCGCCGCGTCGACGAACAGCTTTTGCCGTTCCAGGCATTGGCCGCGCATCATCGAGACTTCCGGCTGCATGTAGCGGCGAGCGCGGCTGGCGCGGTCGACCTTGGACAGCTCGAGCATGACCTGGTCGCAGTCGCCCCGCTCGTAGGCCGTGTAGGCGAGGTTCATGTGGTGGTTCATCGACCAACGGGTGCAGCCCGTGATACTCAGGGCCAGGGCAATAAAAAGCACGAATCGCATGGGGAGGTTCTCCTGTCTTGAGCTCTTTATCGACCTGGGTGGAAAAATCTTCAACCTGAAAGCTCAGCTAGGCAGTGCTCTTGTGGCGAGGGGATTTATCCCCGCTGGGCTGGGGAGCAGCCCCCAAGCCAACCCCTGGGTGTGTCAGGCTAATGTGCATTTGCCATTTTAGGGCTGCTTCGCAGCCCCGCGGGGATAAATCCCCTCGCCACAGAAGGAATGTGAAAGTCGTAGAGGCGCAAAAATTTTCAGGAATGTTCATTTCGAAAAAGAAACGAATAAGTAGTGCACTTGAACAATGACTACACCCAAAGACCATAGTAGCCTTCGCTGGCGCTTGAACTTGAGGAGTCCTGCATGTCCGTCCGTCGCACCAAAATCGTCGCTACCCTTGGCCCGGCCAGTAATTCGCCGGAAGTTCTCGAACAGCTGATTCTGGCTGGCCTGGACGTTGCCCGCCTGAACTTCTCCCACGGTACCCCCGACGAGCACAAGGCTCGTGCCAAGCTGGTGCGCGACCTCGCCGCCAAGCACGGCCGCTTCGTTGCCCTGCTGGGCGACTTGCAAGGCCCGAAGATCCGCATCGCGAAATTCGCCAACAAGCGCATCGAATTGAAAATTGGTGACAAGTTCACCTTCTCCACCAGTCACCCGCTGACCGAAGGCAACCAGCAAGTGGTCGGCATCGACTACCCGGACCTGGTCAAGGATTGCGGCGTGGGCGACGAGCTGCTGCTCGACGACGGCCGCGTGGTGATGCGCGTCGAAACCGCCACCGCTACCGAACTGCACTGCGTCGTGACCATCGGCGGCCCGCTGTCGGACCATAAAGGCATCAACCGTCGCGGTGGCGGCCTGACCGCCCCGGCCCTGACCGAGAAAGACAAGGCCGACATCAAGCTGGCCGCGGAAATGGAAGTCGATTACCTGGCCGTGTCCTTCCCCCGTGATGCGGCGGACATGGAATACGCCCGTCAACTGCGCGACGAAGCCGGCGGCACTGCCTGGCTGGTGGCCAAGATCGAACGCGCCGAAGCCGTGGCCGACGATGAAACCCTCGACGGCCTGATCAAGGCGTCCGACGCCGTGATGGTGGCCCGTGGCGACCTGGGCGTTGAAATCGGCGACGCCGAGCTGGTGGGCATCCAGAAGAAGATCATCCTGCACGCACGCCGCCACAACAAAGCGGTGATCGTCGCGACCCAGATGATGGAGTCGATGATCCAGAACCCGATGCCGACCCGCGCCGAAGTGTCCGACGTAGCCAACGCCGTATTGGACTACACCGACGCGGTGATGCTCTCGGCGGAAAGCGCCGCCGGCCTCTACCCGCTCGAAGCGGTGCAGGCCATGGCGCGCATTTGCATCGGCGCCGAGAAGCACCCGACCGGCAAGACCTCCAGCCACCGCATCGGCAAGGAATTCAGCCGCTGCGACGAAAGCATCGCCCTGGCGACCATGTACACCGCCAACCACTTCCCGGGCGTGAAGGCGATCATCGCTTTGACCGAAAGTGGCTACACCCCGCTGATCATGTCGCGCATCCGCTCCTCGGTGCCGATCTACGCCTTCACCCCGCACCGCGAAGCCCAGGCGCGCGCAGCGATGTTCCGTGGCGTGTACACGATTCCGTTCGACCCGGCTTCGCTGGAGCCGCACGAAGTCAGCCAGAAAGCCATCGATGAACTGACCAAGCGCGGCGTCGTGGAAAAAGGCGACTGGGTCATCCTGACCAAGGGCGACAGCTACCACACCACCGGCGGCACCAACGGGATGAAGATCCTGCACGTTGGCGACCCGATGGTTTGATGATCGGTTGCTGAAAACAAAAGCCCCGCCATGTGAATGGCGGGGCTTTTTGGTTTGTGCTTTTGGGAATGCAGTGTTTGGGCTGGCGCTATCGCAAGCAAGCTCGCTCCCACAGGGGTTCTGTGTACGCCGCAAATCCAATGTGGGAGCGAGCTTGCTCGCGATGACGATCTGTCAGACGCCGCCATTCCCACGCGTAAGAAACACATCCGCCAGCAACTGATTACGCGGCAACCCAGCCAGGTACAAACGCTTGGCAAACGCCTCGACCCAATCCGGATGGCCACAGGCCAACGCCTGGGTCTGACGCGAAGCCAGGCGCAACTGCGCGAGTGCGCCTGGGGCCTCGGCAGCCGTCAGCAGCTCGACGCTCAGGTTCGGATACTTGGCCGCCAACGCCTGCAGGGGTTTATTCAAGTAGTGCCCAGCGGCATCGCGGGCCACATGAATCAACCGAATCGCCCCTTGATGCTGCTGGCGCAACGCTTCGCGCAAGATACCGAACAGCGGCCCCAGCCCCGTGCCGGAGGCCAGCAGCCACAGCGGCCTTGCATGCCAATCGGGATCGTAATGCAGCGCGCCGCCACGCAACTCACCGAGGCGGATCGGGTCGCCGGCCTTGAGTTGTCGCACCGCATCGACGAATTGCCCTGGCGCGCGACAATCGAGGTGAAACTCCAGGAAGCGGTCGTCCTCGGGCAGGCTCGCCAGGGAATACGGCCGGGCCACGTCGCCGGCCCACAGCACCAGATGTTGTCCGGCCCGATAGCGCAACGGTCGCTGCGGCGTAATGCGCAGGCGCAGCACGTCGGCGCCGAGCCAATCCAGCGCCGCCACCTCGGCGGCCTGGCCGTCGCGCCGTGGGTCGAAGGTGTGGATCTGCACGTCTTCGATGACCTGACATTGGCATGCCAGTCGCCAGCCTTGATCACGCTGCGCCGGGGTCAGCGCATCGGGACGGTTGTCACGCACATCGCCGCTCACGCATTGCACCAGGCACGCATGGCAACTGCCGGCACGGCAACTGTAGGGCACCGGCACGCCGGACTGGTTGAGCGCGTCCAGCAGGTTATCGCCCGCCGCCACCGTCCATTGTCGGTCGGCGACTTTCAACTCAGGCATCGACATTCTCCCAAGCGGCGGCACACCGATTGCGGCCATCGCGCTTGGCACGGTACAAGGCCTGGTCGGCGCGCTGCAAGGCGCTGTCCAGGTCATCGCCCATTTCCAGCATCGTCATGCCCACCGACAGGCTGAGGCTGCCCACGCGCAATTCAGTCAACTGAACCTCGGTGAACGCCAGCCGCAAGCGCTCGCAACAGGCCGTCAGGCGTGCGGGATCGCAGGCGGGCAGCAGCATGACGAATTCTTCGCCGCCGTATCGGGCCAGCACGTCACCTTCGCGCAGGCAGGCCGTGGCGACGCCGGCAAACGCCTGCAGCACTTGATCGCCTGCCGCGTGGCCATGCAGATCGTTGATGCGCTTGAAATGGTCCAGGTCGATCAAGGCCAGGCCATGGGCGATGCCGGGCCTGAGGGTATTGAGTTCGCGGCTTGCCAGGCGCAGGAAATGCCGGCGATTGAACAGGCCGGTGAGTTCGTCGGTGGCGACCAGGTCTTCGAGCTGGCGCATCATGCCGCGCAAGGTGTCCTGGTGCGCCTGCAAGGCAAACCGACGCTGGCGCATGCGTTGGCGCGAGGTCTGGACGTAGCGGGCATACAGGACCAGCCACACCAGCACGATGAACAGCACGCACACTTGCAAGCCGGCCAGCGTCGGGTCGGGAAGCCGGAAGAAGTAACCGTCCCACAGCGTGATGCCGGTGAAGCTGATGAACACCAGCGTCGCGCAGCGCACAAAGGCCCGCCGCGTGAGATGAAAAAGCCCGAACAGCAGGATCAGCACATAAAACACCAGGAACACGCCGCGAGCCTGGTCCAGGTGCGCCATCATCCAGGTCTGCCAGCCGAGGCCGATCCAGACCTGTATTTCCGTGAGGCTGGGGTCGGCGAACCGCAGGTTGCGGTCGGTGATGAACAACGCGAACAACCCGCCCTGGCACAGCACCACCAACAAGGTGCCGATGATGACGCCACGCAATGAGTCGAGATAATGGCCACTGAAAAACGCCAGCCACAGCAACACCAGCGCCAGCGCATAGGTCGTGGCTGCGAGGGCGAAACGTTTAAGCAGAAGACGTTGAATGGCGTTATGGGTCAATCGGTGACTCACCATGGGAAAGGAGACTGACAGAGGTGTCCTACGCTATAGGCCAGACGCCACTTTAGTGGCGTGCTCGACAAATGACCATTCAATTCTGGAGCAGAAAAATGGCGTCAAAGCAATGGCCCAGATTGACGCATCTGCCGGCTCCGCCGATCCCCCTGTGGCGAGGGGATTTATCCCCGCTGGGCTGCGGAGCAGCCCTGAAAACCAGTCACCTCGGAGTGTCAGGTTGTTCGCCTTCAGTCATTTTAGGGCTGCTTCGCAGCCCAGCGGGGATAAATCCCCTCGCCACAGATAAATCCCCTCGCCACAAAGGCAGCTCGCTCCCACAGGCCCCCAGCCTGCGATATACTGCCGCGCCTTTTTAGCGTCGCGCCAGCATGCCCGGCGTGCCTTGACCTGGGGTCAGCTCCAAGCTCCAAGCTTCAAGCGGCAAGTTCCGAGCAGTACGCGTACTGCTTCAGCTTGCCACTTGAAGCTTGCCGCTTGAAGCTGCCTCATAAAATGTTCCCGTCTTTAGAGAGGAGCGCGACTCATGACCGTGATCAAGCAAGACGACCTGATTCAGAGCGTTGCCGACGCCCTGCAGTTCATTTCCTATTACCACCCCGTGGATTTCATCCAGGCGATGCACGAGGCCTACCTGCGCGAAGAATCGCCGGCGGCCCGTGATTCCATGGCGCAGATCCTGATCAACTCGCGCATGTGCGCCACCGGCCATCGGCCGATCTGCCAGGACACCGGCATCGTGACCGTGTTCGTGCGCGTGGGCATGGACGTGCGTTGGGATGGCGCGACCATGAGCCTGGACGACATGATCAACGAGGGCGTGCGTCGCGCCTACAATCTGCCGGAAAACGTCCTGCGTGCATCGATCCTCGCCGACCCGGCAGGCGCGCGCAAAAACACCAAGGACAACACCCCGGCGGTCATCCACTACTCCATCGTCCCGGGCAACACCGTGGAAGTGGACGTGGCGGCCAAGGGCGGCGGCTCCGAGAACAAGTCGAAGATGGCCATGCTCAACCCGTCCGACTCCATCGTCGACTGGGTCCTGAAGACCGTTCCAACCATGGGCGCCGGCTGGTGCCCACCGGGCATGCTCGGCATCGGCATCGGCGGTACCGCCGAGAAAGCCGCGGTGATGGCCAAGGAAGTGTTGATGGAATCCATCGACATCCACGAGCTCAAGGCCCGCGGTCCACAGAACCGTATCGAAGAGATGCGCCTGGAGCTGTTCGAGAAGGTCAACCAACTGGGCATCGGCGCCCAGGGCCTCGGTGGCCTGACCACCGTGCTCGACGTGAAGATCATGGACTACCCGACCCACGCCGCCTCCCTGCCGGTGTGCATGATCCCCAACTGCGCCGCCACCCGTCACGCCCACTTCGTGCTCGACGGTTCCGGCCCGGCGTCGCTGGAAGCGCCACCGCTGGACGCCTACCCGGAAATCGTCTGGGAAGCCGGCCCGTCGGCCCGTCGCGTGGACCTCGACACCCTGACCCCGGAAGACGTGCAGAGCTGGAAGCCGGGCGAAACCGTGCTGCTCAACGGCAAGATGCTCACCGGTCGCGACGCGGCGCACAAGCGCATGGTGGAAATGCTGAACAAGGGCGAAACCTTGCCGGTGGACCTCAAGGGGCGCTTCATCTACTACGTCGGCCCGGTCGATCCGGTCGGTGACGAAGTGGTGGGCCCAGCCGGCCCGACCACCGCCACGCGGATGGACAAGTTCACCCGCCAGATCCTCGAGCAGACCGGCCTGTTGGGCATGATCGGCAAATCCGAGCGCGGCCCGACCGCCATCGAAGCGATCAAGGACAACAAGGCCGTCTACCTGATGGCCGTCGGCGGCGCCGCTTACCTGGTGGCCCAGGCGATCAAGAAATCCAAGGTCCTGGCGTTCGCCGAACTGGGGATGGAAGCGATCTACGAGTTCGAGGTCAAGGACATGCCGGTGACCGTCGCCGTGGACAGCAAAGGCGAGTCGGTGCACATCACCGGCCCGGCGATCTGGCAGCAGAAGATCAGCGAGAGCCTGGCGGTGGAAGTGCAGTAACAGGCACTCCAGCGCTGTGAAAAAGGCCGGTGGGCGGCAAACCCACCGGCCTTTTTTCATGCCCGCAGCAAAAACCTGTGGGAGCGAGCTTGCTCGCGATAGCGTTGGATCATTCAGCATGGACGTTGACTGACACACCGCTATCGCGAGCAAGCTCGCTCCCACAAAAGGCATGCGCACAACCATTCATCGGCCAAACCCGCCCACCTGTAAGATCTGACAGGTTACATCCCCGCTCCCCCTTGGCATCCTCATCCTGGCCAGGAATCAGCCCTGGCGCTGATCAAAGGGATAAACGTCCATGGCAGAGCAAGCGCCCCTACAGATCATCACACCCTCCATTGCCGGCAGCGCGTCGATCGCGACTATTGGCAACAGCCTCGGCCCGGTGGGCACGCGGGGCGCCGCCTCGTTTGAATTGCCGCTGCCGGTGTCGAGCGCTCGTTACCTGACGCCGGCCATGACCCTTCAGTACAACAGCCAGAGCGGCAATGGCCCGTTTGGCATCGGCATGCAGTTGCCGATCCCCAGCATTGCGCGCAAGACCAGTAAAGGCGTGCCGCATTACCTCGAAGACGATGTCATGGTCGGTCCCGACGGGGTGGATCGCTGGGCCGACCATGGGGCGCATGTCACGCGCATGCTTCCAGGGCGAAGCAGGATGACCTATAGCGTAGTGCGCTATTACCCCAGGCTGGAAAGCGCATTCGATATCTATGAGCTGTGGATGCCCGACGGCGGCCAGCCGCCGTTCTGGCGCGTACAAGGTAGCGACGGGAATTTGTATTGCTATGGGCACAGCGGCGAGTCGCGCATTGCTGATCCGGAGAATCCGCTACGCATTGCCGAATGGCTGCTCTTGGAAGAAGTCAGCCCGCTGGGCGAGCACATCTACTACGAATACACCGCCGATCCCGCCGAGTCCGAAGATGACCACGACTACAGGGCCCAGCGCTACCTGCGCCGGGTGTGCTATGGCAATGCCACGGCCAGCGAAACCTTTTATTGTTTCGAGGAAGAGAACCCCGCCAACCTGCCCTGGCACTTCCATCTGTTATTCGACTACGGCCAGCGCACCGTCCAGCTCGATGAAAAGCCGGCCTGGACTGCCGACGACGAAGCCGCCTGGCAAACGCGCACCGACCCGCTCCACGCCTACCGATACGGTTTCGAAATCGGTACACGGCGCTTGTGTCATCAAGTATTGATGTTCCACCACTTCCCCGCCGACGCCGACACCGAACCCGCGCTGGTGCGACGGTTGCTATTGGAATACACCACTACCGAGCTGCGCTATAGCACATTGACCGCTGCCCATTATCAAGATTGGGACGCCGACGGCCGGGTCGAAAACAGCCCGCCCGTCGAACTGCATTACAGCGACTTCGAGCCGAACCTGGAACCCAAGACATTCTTCGCCCTCGAGACAATGCCCGCCCTGGAAGATGGCGTTCGCTATCAATGCGTCGACCTGTATGGCGAAGGTGTCCCAGGCTTCTTGTGCCGCTACACCAATGGCTGGTATTACCGCGAACCCGAGCGCGCCACGACCGGCGACAGTGAAGAAATAGGTTATGGTGCCTGGTCGCTTCTTCCCAGCATTCCGATCGCCGCCGAAAACCCGGGAGTCATGCAACTGCTCACCGACCTGACCGGCAGCGGCCGCCTCAATTGGGTCATCGCCCAGCCCGGCATGAACGGCTTCTACACGCTGAACCCTGACCGCAGCTGGTCGACCTTCACCGACTTCAAGCGTTTCCCCACGGAGTTCCTGCACCCCGCCGCGCAATTGAGCGACCTGACCGGCGACGGCTTGCGCTCGCTGGCCATGATCGGCCCGAAAAGCGTGCGACTCTACGCCAACCTTCGTGAACAAGGCTTCGCCGCCGGCGTTGACGTTCCCCATGAACCGGACAGTGACCTGCCATTGTTCAGCGATGTGAGCAGTGAGCTGGTGTTGTTCACCAACATGCTGGGCAGCGACAGCACCGAGCTGTGCCGTATCCGCTTCAATGAAATCAAATGCTGGCCAAACCTCGGTCATGGGCGTTTCGGCAAGGGTTTTGTCATGAGCGACCTGCCCTTCAAATACGACGAGTTCAATGTCGAGCGGGTGCGGATCGCCGATCTGGATGGCTCCGGTGCGCCGGCGCTGATTTACCTGCAAAGCGATTGTTTCGAGATTTATTTCAACCACGGCGGCAATCAGGTGGATCAGGAACCTACTAAGGTGCCTTGGCCCGACGGCCTGCGTTATGACCATCTTTGCCAGGTCACACTGGCCGACCTGCAAGGCCTGGGTTGTGCGAGCCTGATCCTGAGCGTGCCCCATGCCATGCCGGATATGAAACCCCGGCATTGGCGCTACGATTTCGTCGCCTCAAGGCCCTACGTCCTCAGCGCCACGAACAACAACATGGGTTGCAGCAGTACGCTGGCCTACCGCAGCAGTGCGCAGTTCTGGCTGGATGAAAAAGCCGAGCTGCTCAAACGCCGCCAGCCACCGATCTGCCATCTACCCATGGCCCTCCCACTGGTGGCGCGCCAGCAACAACTGGACGAGATCACCGGGAACTACCTGACCCAACACTTCAGTTATTTTGAAGGCGACTACGACAGCTATCACCGCGAGTTCCGTGGCTTCGGCCGGCTGTATCAGCTCGACAGCGAAATCCCCGCCGGTGACACAGACGACAGCTTCACCGCGCCAGTGCTGCTCAAGACCTGGTTCCACACCGGCCGCACCGTCGATCAGCCGCTCAAGGATTGTGTTGACATCGACAGCGATGCCCCGTCGCTGGGGCCCACGCTGCTGGCCCGGCTCCACGAACGGGACAACGTCGACGAGATCATCACGCCCGACCCGGACACGGCCCGGGAAATGGCCTATGCCTTGAGTGGCCAGGTACTGCGCAGCGAAACCCATCACGCCGAATCGATTGCCATGCTCGAGCCCTACACCGTGACGCAACAGCGTTACCTGCTGCGCCAACCCCATGACGGCCAAAAAAGCTTGCTGGTTTTGGCGTTGGAAACGGTCAGTTATCAATACGACGGTTTCATCAACGACCCGCAAGCCCAACACACCATCAACCTGGCCTGGAACCGCTACGGCCAGTTGACTCACGGTTTCCTGGTCAATTACGCGCGACGCCTGACAGCGGACGACGAGCCACCCTTTGAGGATGAGGATGAAAACACCTGGTGGCGCGACGCTCACGACGATCAACAACAGGTGTACCACCTGACAGAAAGCCTGGCCGACTATCAACACCTGATCGACGAGGAAGGACTGCGCCAGCGACTGGGCTTGCCCTGGCGCGCCCGGACCAACGGGTTGCAACGCCCCAAAGCCCCACTGCCGGGCGGACTCACACCGCAACAGGTGAGCTACGAAAGCGTCCTTGAGCTTCAGGGTTCGCCGGCCTGGACGGCCGCCCGAGAGCTGATCGCCCTTGAGGAACAAACCTACATGCGCGATGGATCAGGCAAGATCCTGTTCCAGGCTTTGCGCGGTCCCTTGGAAATCGCCGAATTCGACGAGCAGGCGCTGAGCGCCTACGACGCGGTGCCTGAACCGTTCGACATTCGCGAGCAACTGGAAACGATCGGCTTCGAGCCCATGGCGCTGTTCCTACTTGAAGATTCGAAAAAGGACGAGGCCCGAAACCTCTGGTCCAAGAAAATCGGCTTTCCCCAATACTTGCCGCTGGACGGCTTCTTCCACATCAGCCAATTACAGGAGACCCAGAGCCATGGCGTCACCTCGGTCAGTTACGACGATTTTCATTTGATGGCCATCGCCGTACAGCTTCCGGACGGTTGCACCACCCGCGTCGAATACAACTACCACTCGCTGTTGCCAAGCAAGATCACCGACGCCAACGAGAACGTCCAGCAAGCGCTTTACGGACCGGCGGGCGTACCGTTGGGCGTTACCTTCCATGGCACTGAAAATGGCGTTCCGGCAGGCTTCCATGGCATTGAGGGTTATGAGCCCCCCGCCGACCTGTCGCCGGCCTATGCGATTGCGAACCCCAAGGCAACCCTGGGCAACATCGCCAGCGCCGTGCGTGTCGAAGATATGAGTTGGATGAGTTTGCCCGACCTGGCGCAGGTGTCGGCGGCACAACGTGACGAGTGGGTCCGAGCTCGATACTTGTTGCCCAGCGGCCATGTCCGAGCCTCGGCACGGGTTCGCCTGGCCCGACTTGCCGTGCGTACCGTCGGCGAGGAGCGACTCTGGAGGCTGGTCCGGGCCACGCCTCGGGAACCGGTGCACAGCGTCGTGTTGAGCGCCGATCGTTACCCGGACGACCCGCTGCAACAGATCCGCATCGCCATCAGCGCCGTCGACGGCTTTGGCCGCGCCGTGCAGACCAAGCAGTTGGTCGAGGCAGGCAAAGCCTATGCCGTGACTGAAGAGGGCTCACTGGCGTTGGGCGAGGATGGCAAGCCGGTACAGCGCGAAGCCGACCCGCGCTGGCGCGTCAGCGAACGGGTCGAGTACAACAATAAAGGCTTGGTCACGCGGATGTATCGCCCCTATTTCGCCGATACCTGGCGCTACATCAATGACGCCTCGCTGCGAGAACACGGTTACCACGACCAGCAGTTCTACGATCCGCCAGGGCGCTTGATCAAGGTCATCAATGCCAAGCTTGATCAAGCCTGGCATGTCTATCATCCGTGGTATCAGTGCGATCACGATTACAACGATACCGTCCCGCCATCGACTGGCCCATTGTCGAAGGACTGATATGACGAATGTCCACGCTCGCACTCCGAACATCGTCGCCGTCGATGGACGAGGCCTGCCCGTGCGGCAAGTCGCTTACCTGCGTAGCGAGGCTTCGGTCGCTGCCGTCGCCCTCATCGCCCATCAACAGTTCGATGGGGCCGGGCGTCTCGCCGAACAATGGGATGCCCGTCTGTTCGGCCATGCCCCGAAAGCCAACCAATCCACGATCTACAATCTCATGGGGGAGCCGCTGCGTATCGACAGCGTCGATGCCGGCTGGCGCTTGATATTGCCGGGGTTGGCAAGTGAAACCCTGGAACGCTGGGACGCACGTGGCAATCGATGGCGCATGCACCATGACAGCCAGTTGCGCCCGGTGGCACTGGACGAGAACAGCGACTTGAATGTCGAAACCTTCACCTATGGCGACGCCACTCAAGACGCCGGTCGCAACGTGCGTGGGCAATTGTTGGAACAAGTCGATCCGTCCGGCACTTTGCGTTGCGACAGTTATGGCCTGTCCGGCTTGCCCCTGCGTCAGGCCCGCGCGTTCGCCGACGCCGACATTCATACGACCGAGCAAACCTTCGATGCCCTCGGCGCGCTCATCGGCCAGACCGATGCAGGCGGTCATCGCCAGCACCTGCGCCTGGACGTCGCCGGGCAGCTCAAGGCAGTCGACTTGCAGCTCAAGTTCGATACCGCGTCGCAACCGATCATGCTGGAGGCCCAGTACAACGCTGCCGGCCAGATCGAGCGTCAGGAGGCGGCAAACGGCATTATCAGCCGCTGGACCTATGACCCGGCCGATGGCCGGCTGAGCACACTCCAGGCAGGAAAACCCGGTGCGGACCTGCGCCAGGACCTGGCCTACTTCTACGATCGTGTAGGCAACATAACGCGCATCGAAGACCACGCAGTCGCCACCGTCCATTTTGCCAACCAACGCGTGGACGGCCATCGCGAGTTTACCTACGACTCGCTCTATCGGCTCATCACCGCCAGCGGCTTCGAGGGCGACACACCACACCTGCAACCCGGCTTGCCAGCCCCCATCATCCCCATCGACCCGAACCGCCGCTTCAACTATGCCCAACAATACGAATACGACAGCGGCAACAACTTGACCCGTCTGCGCCATATTCGCGAAGGCAACAATCACACGCACATCACGCGCATCGACCCCAACAGCAACCGCGGCGTGCGCTGGACAGAAGGCGACCCCGAGCCGGATTTCGACACGCAGTTCGACACCCACGGTAACCAGCTGTTCCTGCAGAGCGGTACGCCGGCGCTGACCTGGAACTCTCGCGACCAGCTCAGCACTGTCACGGTGATCAAGCGGGAAGATGATCTGAGCGACGATAACGAAACCTATCTGTACAGCCAGGGCGAGCGGGTCGGCAAAACCCACACTGCCGCACGCGCAGTCCGGCAGACACGTTATTTGCCGGGCATTGAAATACGCACTTCCAGCGATGGCGAACGTCTCCACGTACTCACCCTCGGGTTGGCTCACGGCAGTGTCCGCTGCCTGCATTGGGAAGCCGGCCAACCTGTGGGGATCGAAGCCGATCAGTTGCGCTACAACCTCGATGATCACCTGGGTTCCAGCACACTGGAGCTGGACCGCGCCGGCGGCCTGATCAGCCTTGAGCATTATTATCCTTTCGGCGGAACCGCCTGGTACGCGGGCCGTTCCGCCCTGGAAGCAAGCTACAGGACCGTTCGCTACTCTGGTAAGGAGATGGACGCCAGCGGGCTCTATTACTACGGTGCACGTTATTACGCGCCGTGGCTGGCACGCTGGGTGAGTGCCGACCCGGCGGGAGATATCGACGGGTTGAACCTATATGGGTTCGTCACCAACAATCCGATGACCTATGTCGATGTAGGCGGGTTCATAAGAGAGAAGCGAACGGAGAGAGATGACCGGAAGGCTGCAGCGAGGAAACGCCAGCAGCAGTACCGGGCTCGCTCCGAATTACGCGAAGGCATCTACAGGTTCAGTGATCTCCTGGGGACAATCTCAGCGAGGGCTATCCAGGCTCAAGCACAACTGGATAATCATCGATCAGCATCGACCCGTGCCCAATCGGCAGCGTCAAGGGTCGGCGTCCAGGTAGCCAAGAACGCGATCAACTTGACAGTGGGCGCTGGGTTAGGCGTGGGAGGAGCGGCGTTAGGCGCCGTGGCAGGCCCGCCCGGTATGATCATAGGCGTCGCAGTGGGTTTTGCAGTAGCCAAGGGAGTGTCCTTGGGACTGGACAAGGGCATAGAGAAAGCGGGGGTGGACGCGTCAGTCAAATTCAAAAGTTCTGCCTTGGAACCGAGCGAAATCATCAAGGGGGTCGACGCCAAGAAAAGTCCAGCCACCTATCTGCTGAAGAAAGCCGAGGGCTTCGCTGAGAGTCTGCAATCTCCGTCTCGAAAGGATGCATTGAGCCTGGCAAGGGAAGCGGTGAACACGGGCACATCGACTGCGTTGAAAGCAGCGGATGTGGCAGGTGGCAGCGCGATTTCTGCCGTGGTGAAAACTGCAACAGGCACCGTTGAAATCGCCCATGAGGTCATCGGCGCGGGGCAGGAGATTTCCGAAGAAAAAATAGACCGTGCCGATCAAAACATCAACGAGCTGATTACTTTATTAACCCAGGAAATTACTGTCGTCGACATGCTGTACGACAAAGCGGGCGTTGAGACCATCGATGTTTATGTGCCTTTGAGCAAAATATTTGGACAATCGAATGGAATCACCCGTCGAAGCATGCACGAAGAAATGAAGGCCACCGTCGGGCGTTTGAAACAGACGCAGAGGATGCTTAGATAATCACGCATCGAGGCGCATCACGAAGGGGTGGCGGCGTGCTATCGTGCCCATCCCTGCCCGGTCCTTGAACATTTATATGTCCGCAATGCCGCGCCCCTTGCGCCTGCTTCTTGTCATCGCCTCGATCCTCGCCGGCGCCGCCCTTGCCTCCACCCTGGCCGTGCGCCACGCCGAACGCGAGGCCCTGGAAGAAGACGCCAGCCGTGCCAGCCAGCAACTGGCGCTGTACGCCAACTCGCTTCACACCCTGATCGAACGCTACCGCGCCCTGCCCGTCGTGCTCGCCCTGGACCCGCAGCTGCGGGACGCCCTCAAGGGGCCGATCAGCCCGGCACAACAGGATGAACTCAATCGCAAGCTGGAAAAGATCAACGGCGCCGCGCAGTCGTCCACTCTGGAATTGATGGACCGTACCGGCCTGGCCGTGGCGGCCAGCAATTGGCGCCTGCCCAGCAGCTATGTCGGTCACAACTACAGGTTTCGCCCCTATTTCATCCAGACACGCACCCATGGCACCGGGCGGTTTTATGCGGTGGGCGTGACCAGTGGCATCCCCGGCTATTTCCTGTCCAGCGCGGTGACCGGCGACGACGGCGAATTCCTCGGCGCCATGGTGGTGAAGCTCGAATTCCCGGAGTTGGAACGAGAGTGGCGCCAGGGCAGCGACACGTTGCTGGTCAGCGATGCGCGGGGCATCATTTTCATCGCCAATCGTCCGGGCTGGCGCTATCGCCACTTGCGCGCCCTGTCCGACAGCGACCTTGCCGAGCTCAAGGCCACGCGCCAATACGACAAGCAACCGTTGCAACCGCTGGCCTATGAACCGCTGCGACGCTTCGACGATAACAGCCACCTGGCCCGGGTCGAGGCGCCTGATGGCGCCGCGGACTACTTGTGGGAGTCCCTGCCGTTGACCGCCGAAGGCTGGACCCTGCATTTGTTGCGGCGCCCTCAGATCGCCTTCGAAGACTTGCGCAACGCCGGCCTCGCCGCCGCCGGGTTGTGGCTGGCGCTGGTGTTCCTCCTGCTGTTTCTCAACCAGCGCTGGCGCCTGGCAAGGTTGCGCCAACGCAGCCGCGAGGAACTTGAACGCTTGGTGGACGAGCGCACGCGCGAGTTGCGCACGGCCCAGGACGGCCTGGTGCAGTCGGCCAAGCTCGCCGCCCTCGGGCAGATGTCCGCCGCGCTGGCCCACGAAATCAATCAGCCGTTGACCGCCCAGCGCATGCAACTGGCCACCCTGCGCCTGCTGCTGGACCATGGCCGTGTCGATGACGCCTACAAAGCCCTCAAGCCGGTGGACGACATGCTGACTCGCATGGCGGCCCTCACCGGCCACTTGAAAACCTTCGCTCGCAAAAGCCCCAGCGGCCTGCGCGAACGCCTGGACCTTGCGGCGGTAGTAGATCAAGCCCTGCAATTGCTGGAAACGCGCCTGCGGGACGAAAACGTCAGTACCGTGTTGCACCTGAGCCGCCCGGCGTGGGTTCGTGGCGACGCGATCCGCCTCGAACAGGTACTGATCAACCTGTTGCGCAACGCCCTCGACGCCATGGCCGACCAACCCCTCAAGCGCCTGGAAGTGCGCCTGGAGGCCGATGACCAATTGTGGCGCCTGAGCGTCAGCGACAGCGGCACCGGGATCGCCGAAGAACATCTGGCGCAAGTGTTCGACCCCTTCTTCACCACCAAAGCCGTAGGCGATGGCCTCGGCCTGGGGCTGGCGGTTTCGTTTGCGATCATCCATGAATCCGGCGGGCGGTTGACGGCGGACAATCATGAACATGGCGCGGTATTCTGCGTGACCTTGCCCATCGATCAGGAGGCGCAATTGCATGCTTGATTCGGTCATGGTCGTCGATGACGAGAGCAGCATCCGCACGGCTGTCGAGCAGTGGCTGAGCCTGTCGGGATTCCAGGTGCAATTGTTCAGTCGCGCCGAAGAATGCCTGGCGCATCTGCCGGACAATTTTCCCGGGGTAATCCTCAGCGACGTGCGCATGCCCGGGCTGGGCGGCCTGGAGTTGCTGGCCGAAGTGCGCAGGCGTGACCCGGACCTGCCGGTGATTCTGCTGACCGGCCATGGTGACGTGCCGATGGCCGTGGAGGCCATGCGCGACGGGGCCTACGACTTCCTCGAAAAGCCCTTCAGCCCCGAAGCGCTGCTGGGCAGCTTGCGCCGGGCGCTGGACAAGCGCTTCCTGATTCTGGAAAACCGCCGGCTGCACGAACAGGCCGATGCCCGCGCCAAGCTCGACGCCACCCTGCTTGGCGTCTCGCGGGCATTGCAAAACCTGCGTCGCCAGGTGCTGGACCTGGCGACGTTGCCGGTCAACGTGTTGATCCGCGGCGAAACCGGCAGCGGCAAGGAACTGGTTGCCCGTTGCCTGCACGACTTCGGGCCAAGGGCGAGCAAACCGTTCGTGGCCCTGAACTGCGCGGCCATCCCCGAACCGTTGTTCGAGGCCGAACTGTTCGGCCATGAAAGCGGCGCCTTTACCGGCGCCCAGGGCAAGCGCATCGGCAAGCTCGAATACGCCGACGGCGGCACGCTGTTCCTCGATGAAATCGAAAGCATGCCGCTGGCCCAGCAAGCCAAGTTGCTGCGCGTGTTGCAGGAAAAGAAACTCGAACGCCTGGGTTCCAACCAGAGCATCAACGTCGACCTGCGCATCATCGCCGCCACCAAGCCCGACTTGCTGGACGAAGCGCGGGCCGGGCGTTTTCGTGAAGACCTGGCCTATCGCCTGAACATCGCCGAGCTGCGCCTGCCGCCGTTGCGGGAACGGCGCGAAGATGTTCCGCTGCTGTTCGAGCATTTCACCCACAGCGCCGCCGAACGCCTCGGCCGCCCCGCCGTCCCCTTGAGCGGCCCACAACTGAGCCATCTGCTCAGCCACGATTGGCCGGGCAATGTGCGCGAACTGGCCAACGTCGCCGAGCGCCAGGTACTGGGCCTGGACCAACTGCCCGCCCTGGACACCGAACCGGGCCAGTCCCTCGCGGCCCAACAGGAAGCCTTCGAGGCCCAATGCCTGCGCGCCGCCCTGACCCGGCACAAGGGTGACGTGAAAGCCGTGCTCGAAGAGCTGCAACTGCCGCGCCGCACCTTCAATGAAAAAATGCAGCGGCATGGGTTGAGCCGGGAGATGTTTTTGTAAGGTCGCTATTTTTTGGCGGCTGTATTGGCCTCATCGCGAGCAAGCTCGCTCCCACAGGGGCATGTGTACACGCCGGAAAAAAATGTGGGAGCGGGCTTGCTCGCGAAGGCGTCAGGTCAGTCGATATTGAATTGGCTGACACACCGCTTTCGCGAGCAAGCTCGCTCCCACAGGGGCATGTGTACACACCGGACAAAAATGTGGGAGCGAGCTTGCTCGCGATGAGGCCGGTACTGACGATACACACCTTCCTGCATAAGCGGATTCCCGCCCACACCCCCAATCACAATGAGCGGATTTCCGCCGACGCAATACCCCCACCCCCTCTAGACCGGCCTTTCGCCACCTGGCACAGCTCCTGCTATAGCCCTGTCAGGCTGCGTTCCCACGCGCTCCACAAAAACAATTAAACGAAGGATCCTTCAATGGATAACTCCAACGCCCTGCCCATCGGGTCGGCTGCCGTGCCCGCCCGTGAAAGAACCACCGCCAGCCGGATCAAATCGATCTTCAGCGGCTCGGTCGGCAACATGGTCGAGTGGTATGACTGGTACGTCTACGCCGCATTCTCGTTGTACTTCGCCAAAGTCTTCTTCCCCAAGGGCGACACCACCGCCCAACTGCTCAATACCGCCGCGATCTTCGCCGTGGGCTTCCTGATGCGCCCGATCGGCGGGTGGCTGATGGGCTTGTACGCCGACCGCGCCGGTCGCAAACGTGCATTGATGGCCTCGGTGTACCTGATGTGCTTCGGCTCGCTGATCATCGCCCTGAGCCCGAGCTACGAAACCATCGGCGTCGGCGCGCCGATCCTGCTGGTGTTTGCCCGCTTGCTCCAAGGCCTGTCGGTGGGTGGCGAGTACGGCACCTCGGCGACCTACCTGAGCGAGATGGCGACCAAGGAACGCCGTGGTTTCTTCTCCAGCTTCCAGTACGTCACGCTGATCTCCGGCCAGCTCATCGCCCTCGGCGTGCTGATCGTGCTGCAACAATTCCTCACCACCGAGCAACTGTACGCCTGGGGCTGGCGCATCCCGTTCGCCATCGGCGCGCTGTGTGCGATTGTCGCGCTGTACCTGCGGCGTGGCATGGAAGAAACCGAGTCGTTCACCAAGAAGGAAAAGGCCAAGGAAAGCGCGATGCGCACCTTGATGCGCCATCCCAAGGAACTGATGACCGTGGTCGGCCTGACCATGGGCGGCACGCTGGCGTTCTACACCTACACCACCTACATGCAGAAATACCTGGTGAACACCGTCGGCATGAGCATCTCCGACTCCACCACCATTTCCGCCGCCACGCTGTTCCTGTTCATGTGCCTGCAACCAGTCATCGGTGGGCTGTCGGACAAGATCGGTCGTCGGCCGATCCTGATTGCCTTCGGCATCCTGGGTACGTTGTTCACCGTGCCGATCCTCACCACCCTGCACACCATCCAGACCTGGTGGGGCGCGTTCTTCCTGATCATGGCGGCGCTGATCATCGTCAGCGGCTACACCTCGATCAACGCGGTGGTAAAAGCCGAGCTGTTCCCTACCGAAATCCGCGCCCTGGGCGTCGGCCTGCCCTACGCACTCACCGTGTCGATCTTCGGCGGCACCGCTGAATACATCGCGCTGTGGTTCAAGAGCATCGGCATGGAAACCGGCTACTACTGGTACGTGACGGCCTGCATCGCCGTGTCGCTGTTGGTCTACATCACCATGAAGGACACCCGCAAGCATTCGCGGATCGTGACCGACTGACCTCTCGACACGTATAGAAAAAAGGGGCGGACCTGACAGGTTCGCCCCTTTTTTCGTTCTGCATGTCCGAAGATTTATCTGACATTAATTTCTAGTTAATGCCCGCCCCCCATCCTCATCCTCAACAGAACGCCATTGGATACGCCGGTAATGGGCCTCATTGACCGTATTGTGGCAGCCGCAAACAAATCGATTTAATCGATAGGTTTTAGCATTTTTTTGCGCTTTTTAATCAATTTAACAAGCGTAATATGAACTCCACACCCAAGGCACTTAACGTTAAACATTCTGGAGCACGACCATGAAAACCAAACTGATCATCGCCCTGACCCTGTCCGTACTGGCCGCCAACACTTTTGCTGCCGATGGCTTCGACCGCACCAGCTCGGCCATCGCCGCTGATGGTTATGAGCGCACTGGCGCCGCCACTCTCGCTGCTGACGGTTCCGATCGCACCAACGGCGCTACCGTCGCTGAAGATGGCTTCGATCGCACCAACGGCAACACCGTCGCTGAAGATGGCTTCGATCGCACCAACGGCAACACCGTCGCTGAAGATGGCTTCGATCGCACCAACGGCAACACCGTCGCTGAAGATGGCTTCGATCGCACCAACGGTGCCGCCATCAGCTAATAACCACAACGACACTCTTACAGCCCGGCTTCGGCCGGGCTTAGTTGTTTGTGGGGCAAACGAAACCAGCACAGCGATAACAGCGGAGCACGATTTTCCTGACTGCAAAAATCCAATGTGGGAGCGGGCTTGCTCGCGAAGGCAGTGTGTCAGTCAACATCCATCTGTCTGAACCACCGCATTCGCGAGCAAGCCCGCTCCCACGAGGTTCCAGGGTGCTGACAAAAACGGCGGGGCCCTGCACTATCCTCGAATCCCTTGAACTTCCATCGCAGGACCTTCTCCAGCCATGCCCGACGACATCCATTTTTACGAACCCGCCAACGGCCACGGCCTGCCCCACGACCCGTTCAACGCCATCGTCGGCCCACGGCCCATCGGCTGGATTTCTTCACAGGATGGCGAAGGCCGCCTGAACCTGGCGCCCTACAGTTTCTTCAACGCCTTCAACTACGTTCCGCCGATCATTGGGTTCTCCAGTGTCGGGCGCAAGGACAGCCTGAACAACATCGAACAGACCGGCGAATTCGCCTGGAACCTGGCCACGCGCCCGTTGGCCGAACAAATGAACCAGAGCTGCGCGATGGTTGCGCCAGAGGTCAGTGAGTTCGAACTGGCGGGTTTGACGGCCGCCCCGTCACGGGTGGTCCAGGTGCCGCGTGTCGCTGAAAGCCCGGTGTCCTTCGAGTGCAAGGTCACGCAGATCATTCAATTGCAGCGGGCGGACAAAGGGCTGGTGCCGAGCTGGCTGATCCTCGGCGAAGTGGTCGCCGTGCATATCGCCAAATGGCTGTTGAAGGATGGGGTGTACGACACCGCAGCCGCCGAGCCGATCTTGCGCGGTGGCGGGCCGGCGGATTATTTCCAACTGGGGCCGGAGGCGTTGTTCAAGATGCATCGCCCGCGATAACAGCAGCGTACCCCTGTGGCGAGGGAGCTTGCTCCCTCGCCACAAAAACGATCCCCACGATGCTGATTACCAGACCAACCCACCCTCGTCGTCGACACCCTGCAGGTGAGTCAACTGCACGGCAGCCGCTTCATCGGCCTTGGTAGCGGTTTCGAACACTTGCTCTTCAAGTACCTTGTTGAAGCGCGGCGCACCTGAGCCACCGATGGCCTTGGTGGCGATGGCTGCGTAATAGCCGCCACCTTCCTTGGGAACAACAGCGGAAACTGCTTCAAACGTTTCAAAGGCTTTGCGTGCCATAGTGCGCATCCTGGCGATGGAAAATGACCGTCATTAAACCTTCAACCGGCCAGTTTGTGTACCTTCGCCATGCACCCTTCGGTCGCCTGGACGGCGGACACTTCCCGGAAGGTGTGGAAATCCAGGCTGCTCACCACCAGGTCCTGTACCAGCTCGGCGAAGATCGCCATGGCCGGTGAGTTGAAGTAAGCGTCCATCGCCTGCTGGTTGACCCACAGCCCGGACACCAGCCACAAATCGGCGTCGCATTGCGATTGCTGCAAGGCAAAGTGCAGGCAACCGGGCGTCTGGCGCGAGGGCGCGATCAGTGTGCTGAGGCGTGCACCCAACGGCTTGGAACAGCCAGTGCGGGCCCGGACGAAAGCCATGTGACTGACGGGGATGTGTGTAGTCATGTTCAACCCTCCCAGGTAATCCGTTGTGCAGCCGGGGACAGGCTGCGACAGGATCAAAGGTTAAGCGTCCCGACGCCAGATTCGTTAGTCGATTCCTGCCGACCCATTGCACAATCCTGCCCCTCGCCAACCCCGAATCCGGCCTCGACATGAGTTGAACAGTGGAAGTTGAAACAAAAGGTTTCAAGCAAGTTTCAACCGCGTTGCACAGTCCTGCAGGCGCCAGTCGTGCAGGATCAGGCAAGCTTTCAACAGGATGTGACTACCGCCGCGCCTTGCACAAACATAAGCTTTGTTACATCGCCCCTGTACTCGTTGAGGATTCCGGCATGTCGCCACTCGATCACGCCCACGTCCCGCTGGACACGTATCTGGAACAACAGCGCGCCGAATTGGCGTCGATCATCGACCGCAACACCAGCGAAGACGGCAGCTACGCCACGGCCATCGGCTCGTTGCATCTGTCGCGCCACAGCCAGCCGCACAAATTCGCCCCCGTTCTGGCGCAACCGGCCCTGTGCATCATGGCCCAAGGCAGCAAACAGGTGCGGCTGGCGGATGAATTGTTCAACTACGATCCGCTGCATTACCTGGTGGTCTCGGTGTCGATGCCGTTGAGCGGTTGCATCGCCAACGTCTCGCCCGAGCAGCCGATCCTGGCGCTGCGCCTGGACATCGACCCGGCGGAAATCACCGCTCTGATCGCCGATGCCGGCCCCCTCGGCGTGCCGACTCGCCCGGCCGGTCGCGGCCTGTATGTCGAACGCCTGGACACGCCGATGCTCGACGCGGTGCTGCGCCTGGCACGCCTGCTCGATGCGCCGAAGGACATCGCCATGCTCGCGCCCTTGGTGCGCCGGGAAATCCTTTATCGCCTGTTGCGCAGCCCGCAAGGCTATCGGCTGTATGAAATCGCCATCGCCAATAGCCAGAGCCATCGCATCAGCCAGGCGATCAAATGGCTCAACGGCCATTTCGAACAGCCGTTGCGCATCGATGACCTCGCTCGGGAAGTGAACCTCAGCGTCTCGACCTTGCATCATCGGTTCAAGGCCATGACAGCCATGAGCCCGCTGCAATACCAGAAGCAACTGCGCTTGCAGGAAGCCCGCCGGCTGATGCTGGCCGAAGGGCTGGAAGCGTCGGCGGCGGGGTATCGGGTGGGGTATGAAAGCCCGTCGCAGTTCAGCCGTGAGTACAGCCGGTTGTTTGGCGCGCCGCCGTTGCGGGATCTGGCGCGGTTGCGGATGACTGTTTGATCCAGACTTTGTGCTGACTGGGCCGGCCTCATCGTCGGATCGCCGCCCGGAGCAAGCTCGCTCCCACAGTTGATCGGTTGTGAATAGAGAATTTGTGTTCGCTGAAGATCTCCTGTGGGAGCGGGCTTGCCCGCGAAAGCGCCAGTCAAGACAACTCATCTCTCAGGACGATGAGCTCAGGTCCCCAGCAACCGACACACCTGCGCCGGCACGGTCACCGACACCGGCTGCCCAATGCCCAGGTCCATGCCCTGGCACGGCGTGTTCAGCGCCGTGAACGAGACGCCGGAACATTCCACCGTGGTCTCGATCGTCGCGCCGATGTCCCGCACGAACGTCACCTTGCCCAGCAACCGGTTACCCGCCGAGGCCTGGGGCGATGACAGCTGCACGTCTTCGGGGCGCACCAGCAACTTGATCCTTTCCCCTGGGTTGACGCCAAGGCTGGCCGGTACTTCCAGCGTGTCCCCGCCCGGCAGCCCGACCCGCCCGTTGCCCAGGGAAGTCGCGGGAAAGATATTGCCGGAACCGATGAAATCAGCGACGAATTCATTGGCCGGGTGCCGGTAGATCTCGATCGGCGTGCCGACCTGCTGCACGCGATGTTCGCCCAACACCACGACGATGTCGGCCATGGTCATGGCTTCGCGCTGGTCATGGGTCACCAGGATGGTGGTGATGTTCAGGCGCTGTTGCAGTTGGCGGATTTCCACTTGCATCGACTCGCGCAACTTGGCGTCCAGGGCCGACAGCGGTTCGTCCAGCAACAGGATTTTCGGCCGGGCGGCGATGGCCCGGGCAATTGCCACGCGCTGGCGCTGGCCGCCGGAGAGTTTCGCCACCGGCCGGTCGATCATCGCCTGGAGCTGGATCAGCTCCAGCAACTCCACCACCCGCGCCTGTTGCTCGGCCTTGCCCACGCCCCGCAGTTTCAGCGGGTAGGCAATGTTTTCGCCGACGGTCATGTGCGGGAACAACGCCAGCGACTGGAACACCATGCCGAAGTTGCGCAGGTGCGCCGGGGTGTGGCCGATGTCTTCGCCGTCCAGGCGGATTTCGCCGCCGCTGAGGCTTTCCAGGCCGGCGATCATGCGCAGCAGGGTGGTCTTGCCACAGCCCGAAGGCCCGAGGAAACACACCAGCTTGCCCTCGGGCAGATGCAGGTTCACGTCCCTGACCGCGCAGGCCGAGCCGTAGTGTTTCTCGACGTTTTCCAGTATCAGTCCAGTCATGTCTTCACCTCGAAATCAAAAGGAAACGCCGCCCTCGCCCACCAGTTTCTCCAACGCCCAGATCAGCACGAAGTCGATCAGCACGATGAGCACGGCAAACGAAAAAACGGTGGGGTCCAGCGACGACACGGTGCGGCTGTACATCCAGATCGGCACGGTCATGACATCGATGGTGTAGAGGAAATAGGTCACGGTGAATTCGTTGAACGAGACGATGAACGCCAGCAGCATCCCGGCGAGAATCCCCGACTTCATCAACGGCACCACCACGTCGACGATCGCTCGTCGCGGTGTTGCCCCGAGCATACGGGCGGCCTCTTCGACTTCGCTGCCGATGCCGAGCATGGCGGCGGTGCAGTTCTTCACCACGAACGGCAGGGCGAGGATCACGTGGGCAATCACCAGCCGCGAGGTGGTCATCTGGAACGGCAGGCTGTCGAACACCAGCAGCAACGCCAACCCGAGCACCACCATGGGAAACACCAGCGGCAGCGACATCAGCTGCAGCGCCACGGCCTTGCCACGGAACTCGCAACGGGTCAGGGCGTAGGCCGCCGGCACAGCGATCAGCGTGGCGAAGATCATCGTCAGGCAGGCCACCAACAGGCTGGTGCCCATGGCCTGGCCCAGGCTCAGCACATCGCTGGCGTCCGGCGAGACGAAGGTGTGCCAGGCCGCCCGATACCATTGCAGGCTGTAGCTGCTCGGTGGAAAGTCCAGGTTCGCCGCCCCGCTGAAGGACATGACGATCATGGTCAGGATCGGCAGCACCGCCAGCAGCAGGATGAAACCTGACAGCAGCCCCGCCACGCGTCCGGTTTCACCAGGCAACAACGCCTGGCGTTTTTTACTCGTTACGCTCATTGCGAAGCCTCCAGCATCCGCCGACGACGGCCAGTGAAATACTCGGAAAGGGTCATGATCAGCAGTGTGGTGATAATCAGCACCACACCGGCGGCGGACGCGGCGGGCCAGTTCATCAGCGGAGCAATCTGATCGTGGACCATCACCGCCAGCATCGGCACCCGTCGACCACCCAACAACAGCGGCACGACAAAGCTGCTGGCGTTGTAGGCAAACACCAATGTCGCGCCGGTAATGATTCCCGGCAGGCTCATCGGCAGCACCACTTGGCGGAATACCTGGAAACGGCTGGCGCCGAGGGTGGCGGCGGCCTCTTCGTAACTGCGGGCCACACCGCGCATGGCACTGGCGATGGGCAAAACGGCCAGCGGAAATGCGGTCTGGACCAGGCCCATCAGCACACCGTTCTGGTTGTAAAGCAACATGATCGGCCGCTTGATCAAGCCCAGGCCCATCAGCGCCTGGTTGAGCATGCCGGCAGGTCCGAGGATGACCAGCCAGCCATAGCTTTGCAGCAACAGGTTGACCAGCAACGGCAACAGCACCGCCGCCAGGAACACCCGTCGCAACAACGGCGAGGCCAGGCGCGACATGGTGTAGGCCACGGGAATCGCCAGCAGCACGGCGATCACCGCGCTGATAAGCGCCAGTCGCAAGGTCAGCAGCAGGGACTTGAGGTAATAAGGCTCCAGCAACTGCCCGTAGCTGGCGAGGCTGAAGCCGCTCCATTCCGCGCCCTTGGTGCCGACGCTCATGCGCAGCACCAACAGGCTGGCAGCGATCAGCACACCGAGAAACAGCATCGACGGCGAAAGAAAGAACCACGCGCGCGCAGTCGGCGAAAGACCGCGCCGAGAACGCGCCGGCGCGGCGCTTAGCGGATGGATCAACGGTTGGTGTTCCATGGCAAGGTCTCGTCAGTGGAAAACGACAGAACAAAAAATCTTCAAATACCCAGTTCCTTGTGGGAGCGAGCTTGCTCGCGAAGATAGCGGCACAGCCAACATCCCCATCAACTGACCCTCCGCTTTCGCGAGCAAGCCCGCTCCCACACTGGATTTCGGTTGCTCACAAATCCGGCATACACCCCCGATTCCCTGTGGGAGCGAGCTTGCTCGCGATGACGGCGGCACAGCCAACATCCTCGTCAACTGCCCCTCCGCTTTCGCGAGCAAGCTCGCTCCCACACTGGATTTCGGTTGCTCACAAATCCGGCATACACCCCCGATTCCCTGTGGGAGCGAGCTTGCTCGCGATGACGGCGGCACAGCCAACATCCTCGTCAAAGGACCTTCCGCTATCGCGAGCAAGCTCGCTCCCACACTGGATTTCGGTTGCTCACAAATCCGGCATACACCCCCTATTCCCTGTGGGAGCGAGCCTGCTCGCGAAGACGTCAGCACCGTCAACGTCTCCAGCAACTGAACCACCGCTATCGCGAGCAAGCTCGCTCCCACACCAGGGAAATTCAGGAAGAGAAGATTTCCGTGTACCGGCGGATCCACTGGTCATGCACCGTCGCCAGGAAGGCGTTGTCGTGCATGATTGCCTTGTCGGCGATTTGCTCGGGCGTGAGGATGTACGGGCTCTTGCGCGCTTCGGCAGAGATGATGGCCTTGGCGTTGACCGGGCCGTTGAAGATGTCCTCGGCCATCTTGCCCTGCACCAGCGGGTCGAGGGAGTGGTCGATGAAGGCGTAGGCCAGGTCGGTATCGCCTGGGCGATTTTTCGGCATGACCGAGAGCATCAGGTCGGTGTAGAAACCTTCCTTCATGCCGAACGTCGCGCCAAGGCCATAGGCAGGGTCGCGGATCTGCTTGGGGAAGAACGCCGGCGCGTACAACCCGCCCATGTCCAGGGAACCGGTGCGGAACAGTTCGGCGATCTGGTTGGGGTTTTCCCCCAGGGTCATCACCCGATCCTTGAGCTCGGCGAGCTTCTTGAACCCAGGTTCGATGTTGTGTTCGTCACCGCCGGCCAGTTTCGCGGCGATGATGATCAGGTCCATGGCCTCGGTCCAGTTCGGTGGCGGCAGGAAGATATTCGGCGCCAACTCCGCATCCCACAGTGCGGCGTAGCTGTTCGGCGCCTGTTTCAGGGTGCGAGTGCTGTAGACCAGGCTGTTGCACCACAACAGATAACCGATGCCATGCCCGCCCGCGCCCGTGCGGTATTGCGCCGGCACATCGACCAGGTTGGGAATGCGATTAAGATCAGGTTTTTCCAGCAACCCGGCGGCGGCCAGGCCTTCGGCGCCGACGCCCGCGAGCGTGATGATGTCGTACTGCGGGCGGTCGCCACCGGCCTTGAGCTTGGCGACCATTTCCGACGTGCTGCCGGTTCGATCAGCGATGACCTTGGCCCCGGTCTTGGCCTCGAACGTCGCGGCGATATTGCGCAGTGCGGCCAACCCGGTGTCATCGGACCAGGTCAACAGGCGCAGGGTCTTGCCGACAAACCGCGTGTCGCTGGCCCGGGCGCTGATAAAAGGCACGCTCATGGCGGCCGCCGCGACCGACACCACACTCGCGGTCTTGATGAATTGACGTCTGTTCAGATCATGCTCGCCCATGGAGGACTCCCTTTGTTCTTCTAAGTATGAGGTGGGTAAAACCTGTTGCGCCCGCACCGTCCAACGACGACCAAAGCCCCGTACTGCGAGGGCTTCGCCGCTGTCTGCGGCCATCCTGAGGTTGTGCAAAATCCCTGACTATCGAAAAAAACTCATTGAAGCCATGTCCGTGGCGCATGCCTTTTTTCGAGGCATGCGTGACCGAATAACGGGCCGTCAGACGGCCCGGATCACGTGCTTGATTTCCTGGAACGCCGCCAGTCCCCAAGGGCCTAATTCACGGCCAAGACTGCTCTGCTTGTAACCGCCCCAAGCGGCCTGGGGAAAAATCACTTGCGGTGCGTTGATCCACACCAGCCCGGCCTGCAAGGCATCGGCGACCTTCCCGGCCGCCTCGGCATCGCGACTGACCACACTGGCGACCAGGCCGAAACGACTGTCGTTGGCCAGGGCAATCGCCTCCGCTTGGGAGCTGAAACTGCGTACACACAGCACCGGTCCGAAAATCTCTTCACACCACAACGCACTGTCCAGGGGCACGTTGGTGAAGAGAGTCGGCTGTAAAAAAAAGCCGCGCGACAGATGCGCAGGTCGCTGACCACCGCACACCAGCGTCGCCCCGGCGCTCAAGCCGCGGTCGATGTGTCCCAGCACCCGCTGGTATTGCGCCTGGTTGACCAGCGCGCCCATTTCCACGTCCGGGTCAAACGGATCGGCTACGCGAATCGCCTCGGCGCGCGACTTGAGCCGTTGCAGGAATTCATCGGCCAGCTCATCCGCCACCAACACCCGAGTGGTGGCCGAACACATCTGCCCGGCATTGAAGAAACCACCGCCGCAGGCCAGCTCCACCGCCAGGTCGAGGTCGGCGTCGGCCAGTACCAGCAAGGACGATTTGCCCCCCAGTTCCAGGCTCACGCCCTTCACCGTTTCCGCCGCCCGTTGCATCACTTGCACGCCCACCGCGTTGCTGCCGGTGAAGGAAATCTTCGCCACCCGCGGGTCTGACGCCAGCGGCGCACCAACGGCCAGGCCCGTGCCACAGACCAGGTTGAATACGCCATCGGGCAAGCCGCATCCGGCGATGATCGAGGCCAGTTCCAGCTCCGGCAGCGGCGTGACTTCCGAAGGCTTGAGCACCACGCAGCAACCGGCGGCCAAGGCCGGGGCGAGTTTCCAGGCGGTGGTGACCATCGGGAAATTCCACGGCACGATCAAGCCGACCACCCCGCAAGGTTCGCGGCGGATGCGTGCGCTGAAATCGTCGCTGGGCAACGCCAATGGGCTGTCCTGGCGGACGTCCAGTTCTTCGGCCAACCCGGCGTAATACTCGAAGGTCGCGACCACATCGTCGACATCGATCGCTGCTTCGAAAAGCGGCTTGCCGTTGTTGCTCGATTGCACATGCATCAGCCGCTCACGAGCATCCCGCACGCCGGCAGCGATACGGCGCAGCAACGCGCCACGCTCGGCACCCGAGGTGCTTGACCAGGGGCCAAACGCCTGGGTAGCGGCCGCCAAGGCTTGATCAACGGCATGCTCGTCGCCGCCATACACCGTGGTCAGCAGTGCCTCGGTCGCCGGGTTGATCACTCGCAACGGTTGATCGCCCGCCAACCATTCGCCGTTGATGTACAGCCCGTCTTGCGTCGTAGGGAAATTCATTTCGCCACCTGCGCCATCCAGTTCGCCTGATCGATTTCAATCAGCGTCGGGCCCTGCCGATCGCAAGCAACGCGTAATGCAGCGTGCAGTTGCGCGACGCCGTCGACGGCTTCGGCAGCGCAGCCCAAGGCCTTGGCGACACCGATGAAATCCGGCGTGTAGATGTCCACGCCCACCGGCTCGATGGCACGGTTGACCATGTATTTCTTGATCTCTTCGTAGCCTTGGTTATTCCACAGCAGCACGATCACTGGCGTGCGCGCTTCCACCGCGCTGGCCAGTTCCGGCAGGGTGAACTGCAAGCCGCCGTCGCCGATCAGGCACACCACGGGCGGGCGACCATGACCGTTGTCGACACCGCCAAGCCAGGCGCCGATCGCCGCCGGCAACGCGTAGCCGAGGGTGCCGTAGCCCGTGGACGAGTTGAACCAGCGGCGCGGGCGTTCGGGATTGAAGGTGAGGTTGCCGGTGTAGACCGGCTGGGTGGAATCGCCGACGAAAACCGCTTCGGGCAATGCCCGCAGAATCGTCTCGAGGAACAGCGTCTGGGCGCGGGTCGGGACGTCCCATTGCTGATCGAGTTCAACCCGCAGCCGCTCGACACGAACCGCGCCCCAATTGTTGTCGCCCGCGCCGTGCACGCGACGGTTCAATGCATCGAGCAATGCCTGGGCGGCACTGCGGGCGTCGGCCACCAGCGCCAGTTTTGGCGGGTAGTTGCGCACGGTCTGGTCGGGGTCGATGTCGATGCGCAACAACGCGCCGGGAATCTCGAAGCCACCGGCGAAAGTGACGTCGTAATCAGTCTCGGCCAGCTCGGTGCCGATCGCCAGCACCACGTCGGCTTCGGCCACCAGCGCGCGGGTGGCGACCAGGCTCTGGGTCGAGCCGATCAGCAACGGATGGCGAGACGGCAGCAGGCCCTTGGCATTGATGGTCAACGCCACGGGAGCGCCGAGGCGTTCAACCAGTTCAGTCAACTCGACCCCGGCGTCCAGCGCACCGCCGCCGGCAAGTACCAACGGCCGCCGCGCCGTCGCCAGCAGGGTTGCCATTTGCTCAACGGCACTGGGCGCGGCCCCGGCACGGCTGATATTCACCGGCGTGCTGCCAAGCAAGTCATCGGCCTCCTCCACGAGCACATCCAACGGTATCTCGATGTGCACCGGTCGCGGCCGCCCGGCCTGGAACAACGCAAAGGCCCGGGCCAGCACGGCCGGCAATTCGGCAGCCGACATAAGCGTATGGGAAAACGCCGCCACGCCGCCCACCAGCGCGCCCTGGTTCGGCAGCTCGTGCAGCTTGCCGCGCCCGCCACCCAGTTGACTGCGCGACTGCACGCTGGAGATCACCAGCATGGGGATCGAATCGGCGTAGGCCTGGCCCATGGCGGTGGTGATGTTGGTCATGCCAGGACCGGTGATGATGAAGCACACGCCCGGCTTGCCGCTGACCCGGGCGTAACCGTCGGCCATGAAACCGGCGCCCTGCTCATGGCGCGGCGTCACATGGCGGATGCTCGAGCGGGCCAGCCCGCGGTACAACTCGACGGTGTGCACGCCTGGGATGCCGAACACCTGCTCCACGCCATAGCCTTCGAGTAACTTGACCAATACTTCGCCGCACGTCGCCATTGCCATTGCCTTTTTCTTGTCTTCAAAAGAGCCCCGCACGTCACCTGGCGGGCCCCTTTTGTTCTGAGGGAATGGCGTTATTGGAACGGTCAGGCCGTAGCGGCAACAATGGATAAAAAGTCATACTAGCCATGTCCTCACGTCATGGCTTGGATCCCAAATGAAACGCCTCCCACCGCTGCCGACGCTGCACACGTTTCTGATCACGGCCCAATGCTGCAACTTCACCCGCGCCGCCGAACAACTGCACATCACCCAGGGCGCGGTGAGCCGGCAGATCGCCGGGCTGGAGGATCATTTGGGTTATGCGCTGTTCCAGCGCCAGGCACGCGGCTTGAGCCTGACCGCCCAGGGCCAGGCGTGGCTGCCTCGGGTGCAGCAGGTGTTCAGCCTGATCGGCGAAGCGGTCGAGCAGATCGGCGAGAAGCGCCAGACCCTCCAGCTCAAGGCCCCGACCTGTGTGATGCGCTGGCTGCTGCCGCGCCTGTTGCAATGGCAGAAGGAGCGCCCGGACGTGCCGGTGGAACTGACCACCACGGTCCGCCACGGCGTGGATTTCCAGCGTGAGGCGTTCGACGCGGCGGTGGTCTACGGCCCGCCGCCCGATGCCTCGCTTGACTGCCTGCACTTGTTCGATGAACAGCTGACACCGGTGTGCTCGCGTCCTTTGCTGGAAGGTCCGGTCCCCTTGGATTCACCCATCGATCTGCAACAGCATTTGCTCCTGCACCCTACCGCCGACGAGCGCGACTGGAAGGCCTGGCTGGCGGCGGCCGACGTGCACCTGAGCAACGTCAGCAAGGGCCAGCATTTCGAAACCCTGGACCTGGCGATGTCCATGGCCTCCCAAGGCACGGGCGTGGCGATTGGCGACTGGTCGCTGATCGGCGAAGACCTCAGCGCCGGCCGGCTGGTGATGCCGTTCGATTTGAAGGTCAGGACGGGGTTGGGTTATCACTTGGTATGCCCGCGCAAACCCGAGGTCTCGGGGCCGTTGCAGGAATTGATGGGGTGGTTGGTGGAGCAGGCCCAAACACGATAGCAGCGTTGCCACGACCCTGTGGCGAGGGGATTTATCCCCGCTGGGTTGCGAAGCGACCCTAAAACCAGGCACCTCGGTGAGTCAGGTCGACCATGTTCGAATATTTTGGGCCTGCTGCGCAGGCCAGCGGGGATAAATCCCCTCGCCACAAAAACCGGGCAGGCCTCAAGCCATCAGGTTTTTCAGAGCAGGTTGGGCGCCTGCACCGGCTCGATCTGCGCCCAGTGCGAGGTGTCTTCGCGATGCTGCTGCAGATACGGCAACACCGCCCCCAGCAACGGTTCCTTGAAGGCTTCCTGAAAGCGATGGGCCAGGCCCGGGATCAGCTTCAACTGGCTGCCGCGGATATGCGCCGCGAGGTGCACGCCATGCATCACCGGCAACAACGGATCGGCGGTGCCGTGGACGACCAGGGTCGGCACCTGCAGTTGGTTGAGCAGCGTCACCCGGCTCGGCTCGGCCATGATCGCCATGATCTGGCGCTTCACACCCTCGGGGTTGAAGGCTCGGTCGTAGGCGACCGCCGCCTGGTGCAGCAGGACCTGCCGATCATCCACCACCATCGGGCTGCCCAATGCGGCGAGCAAGTCGGCCTGCTGCTCCAGCGCCACCTCGCGATTCGGTGCGCTGCGCCGCGATAACAATTGCACCAGGGTTTCACTGGGCGCCGGCAAGCCTTGCGCGCCTGAAGTGGTCATGATCAGCGTCAGGCTCTCGACACGCCCGGGCGCCATTGCGGCCATGTGCTGGGCGATCATGCCGCCCATGCTGACGCCCAATACATGGAAGCTTTGCACGTGCAGAGCGTCCATCAAGCCCAGGCCATCGGCGGCCATGTCCGTCAGTGAATAAGGCGCCGCCACGGGCAGGCCGAGTTTGTAGCGCAGGGCCTCGAACGTGAGGTTGGCGCTGCCGGGCGCCTGGCGCCAGGCGGACAGGCCGACGTCGCGGTTGTCATAGCGGATCACCCGGAAACCTTGTTCGCATAGCGCGACCACCACTTCGTCCGGCCAGTGGATCAACTGCCCGCCCAAGCCCATCACCAACAACAGCGCCGGGTCGGAGGCACGCCCGATGCTCTGGTACGCCAGGCTTACCTGGTCCAGGTCGACCCGTTGGGTCGCGACATTGACATCACAACGAGAAGCCGCCAACGACGGCAAGCCGCACAACAACGCGGCCAGGAAAATGAATACACGCATGAAGAAACACCAAAACGCAGAACCCCAGTAGAGCGCGAGTCTGATGAAGTTTGTTCAAGCGCGCTGCCACAGTTGCGTGACAGTTTGATGAAGATTGCCGAGTGGTTATCTGAAGCCATGATCACCCGTGGCGAGGGAGCTTGCTCCCGCTGGGCTGCGTAGCAGCCCTTTGGGTTTGTCTGACGCACCGTGGTGGCGGGGAGATGTTCTGGGGTTGCTGCGCAACCCAGCGGGAGCAAGCTCCCTCGCCACGGGGGCGGTGGTGGTTCAGGCAACCTGCCCCCGCAACTGCCGCGCTGCCGCCACCATGTTCACCAGCGCCGCTTCCGTCTCCGGCCACGCCCGGGTCTTCAGCCCGCAATCGGGGTTGACCCACAACCGTTCGGCGGGGATGCGCTGCACGGCCTTGCGCATCAGCGCCACCATCTCGGCGGTGTCCGGCACCCGTGGCGAGTGGATGTCGTAGACGCCCGGGCCGATGTCGTTGGGGTAGTCGAACGCTTCGAATGCATCGAGCAGTTCCATGTCCGAACGCGAGGTTTCGACGGTGATGACATCGGCGTCCATGTCGGCGATGGCCTTGATCACGTCGTTGAATTCGCTGTAGCACATGTGGGTGTGAATCTGGGTTTCATCGCTCACGCCCGAGGCGCTCAGGCGGAACGCTTCCACGGCCCAATCGAGGTATTCCTGCCATTGCCCGCGCCGCAGCGGCAAGCCTTCGCGAAAGGCCGCTTCGTCGATTTGCACAATAGCGATCCCGGCTTTTTCCAGGTCCAGCACCTCGTCGCGCAAGGCCAGGGCCAACTGTCGGGCCTGGGTCTTGCGTGACACGTCCTCCCGGGGGAACGACCACATCAACATGGTCACGGGGCCGGTGAGCATGCCTTTCATGGGTTTGTCGGTGAGACCTTGCGCGTAGCGAATCCAATCGACCGTCATCGCCTCGGGCCGGCTGATGTCACCAAAGATGATCGCCGGTTTCACACACCGCGAGCCGTAGCTCTGTACCCAGCCAAAACGGGTGAAAGCGTAGCCGTCCAGTTGCTCGGCGAAGTATTCGACCATGTCGTTGCGCTCGGCTTCACCGTGCACCAGCACGTCCAGGCCCAGGCGTTCCTGGATCTGCACCGCGTGGCGGATCTCGGTGTGCATCGCGTCCTGGTAATCGTTGGCCGACAGCGTGCCTTGCTTGTAGGCCTGGCGCGCCAGACGAATCGCCGGTGTCTGTGGGAAGGAGCCAATGGAGGTGGTGGGAAACGCTGGCAGCTGGAGCCGCACACGCTGTTGCTCGATGCGCTTGGCAAACGGCGAGCGCCGTTGGCTGTCCTGTGGCCGGATCGCCGCCAGACGCTCCTGGACGTGGGGTTTATGGATACGCGCCGAGGCCGCGCGGCGGGCCTGTACTGCTCGGCTGTGGATCAACGCCTGCTGTACGCCAGGCGCCTGCGGATCGTTCAGCGCATCGCGCAACACCGCGACTTCGCCGCACTTCTGCACGGCGAACGCCAGCCAGCTCTTGAGTTCGGGATCGAGTTTGTCTTCGCGCTCCAGATCCACCGGGCTGTGCAGCAGCGAGCAGGACGTGCTGACCCACAGGTTGTCGCCGAAGCGTTCCTGGGCCGGTCGCAACTGCGCCAGCGCTTGCTCCAACTCACAACGCCAGACGTTGCGACCGTTGACCAGGCCCACCGAGAGAATCTTGTAGGTCGGCAGGCGGTCCAGCACTTGGCCCAATTGATCCGGGGCGCGCACCGCGTCGATGTGCAAGCCGTCCACCGGCAGGCTCACCGCCAGGCCGAGGTTGTCTTGCAGGCCACTGAAATAGGTCGCCACCAGTTTTTTCAGCGGCGAGTACTGGAGGATGTGATAAGCGCGCTCGAAGGCGCTTTTCCAGGCCAGTGGCAGGTCAAGGGTAAGAATCGGCTCATCGATCTGCACCCACTCCACGCCTTGGGCCTTGAGGCGATTGAGGATCTCACCGTAGACCGGCAGCAGGCGCTCCAGCAGGTCGAGCTTGTCGAAGTCGCCGCCCTTGGCCTTGCCCAGCCACAAGTACGTCAGCGGGCCGATGATCACCGGTTTGACCCGATGCCCGAGGGCGTGGGCTTCGTCGACTTCGTCGAACAGCTGCTCCCAGCTCAGGGCGAAGGTCTGGTCGGCGGAAAACTCCGGGACCAGGTAGTGATAGTTGGTATCGAACCACTTGGTCAGCTCCTGGGCGTACGGCGCCTGACCGTGACCGGCGCCGCAGCAACGGGTCGTGGCGCCACGGGCCATGGCGAACAGGGTGTCGAGCGTCGGCTTGCCCTGATCATCCAAGGTGCCGTGGAAACGTGGCGGGACGGCGCCCAGCGTCAAGCTGTGGCTGAGCACTTGGTCGTACCAGGCAAAGTCGCCCACCGGCAGCAGGTCGATGCCGGCGTCTTTCTGCAATTGCCAGTGCCGGGCCCGCAATTCACGCCCAACGGCTTGCAAAGCGGTCGGGGCCAGGTCGCCTTTCCAATAGGCTTCGAGGGCTTTCTTCAGTTCACGGTCGGCGCCGATGCGGGGAAAACCGGGGGTATGGGCCAGGGCCATGGTGAATGTCCTTCTGTAAAAGATGGCGCCATTGTCGACAGCCAGCCCCACATGAGACAAACTCAACCTTTTCGTGTTGATCACAAGTTTTATTCATGGAGCAACCCCGGTGCTTGAACTCCGTCATCTGAAGACGCTGCATGCCTTGCGCGAAGCCGACAGCCTGGTGGAAGCCGCCGAACGCTTGCACCTGACCCAATCCGCGCTGTCCCACCAATTCAAGGAATTGGAAGAGCGCCTGGGCATGCAGTTGTTCGTGCGCAAGACCAAACCGGTCCGTTTCACCAGTGCCGGCCTGCGCCTGCTGCAACTGGCCGACGCCGCCTTGCCGCTGCTGCGCAGCGCCGAACGGGACATTGCACGGCTGGCAGGCGGCACCGCCGGACGCCTACACATGGCCATCGAATGCCATAGCTGCTTCCAGTGGCTGATGCCGACCATCGACCAGTTCCGCGATGCCTGGCCCGAAGTCGAACTCGATCTCGCCTCGGGCTTTGCCTTCGCCCCGCTGCCGGCCCTGGCCCGTGGCGACCTGGACCTGGTGGTGACCTCCGACCCGCTGGAACTTGCTGGCATCACCTACGTGCCGCTGTTCACCTACGAAGCGATGCTCGCCGTTGCCAACCAGCATCGGCTGGCGGGCAAGCCATACATCGTGCCCGAAGACTTGATCAGCGAAACCTTGATCACGTATCCGGTGGAGCGCGATCGCCTGGACATCTTCACTCGGTTCCTCGAGCCAGCCGACATCGAACCGGCCCAGGTCCGCACCTCCGAGCTGACGGTGATGATGATGCAATTGGTCGCCAGCGGCCGAGGCGTCTGCGGCATGCCGCATTGGGCGCTGCATGAATACAGCTCGCGGGGCTACGTGAAGGCCAAGCGGCTGGGGGAGAAAGGCTTGTTCGCCACGCTCTACGCGGCGGTGCGGACCGACATGCTGGATGCGCCGTATATGCGCGATTTTTTGCTGACGGCGAAGGACACGTCGTTCTCTACCCTTGACGGTGTTAGCGCGGTTCGCTGACAGACGGCTTTTGTGGCGAGGGGATTTAGCGAAACGTCGCACCGCCCCGCTGGGGCGCGGAGCGGCCCTCAAAACAGGCAATTCGGTGTGTCAGGAAGATTGAGTTCTCTGGGTTAGGGCTGCTGCGCAGCCCAGCGGGGATAAATCCCCTCGCCACAAAAAGCTCCATCACTCAAATCTTCGGTGAGTTCAAAGCTCAAGCCACATATGGACCTTGTCGAGGTATTCGTCCCCCACGCGGATCGCCATCGGCTCAAGGCCATACAGCACGAAACCGCAGCGTTGGTAGAGCTTGATCGCCGGCTCGTTGCCAGCGGTGACGGTCAATTGCACGAGGCGCAGGAAGGCATGGCGACGGGCTTCGTCGAGGGCGGCCTGCATCAGGCGTTCACCCAACCCGGTGTGACGATGGGGCTCGACGACGTACATGCCAAACAACGTCGCCTTGTGCCGGGCCTTCAGCCGGGGCTCCAGGGCCAGGCCGACGATACCGACCAGTTCATCCGCCACGAACGCGCCGAGGATCACTTCGAGCCGGCTGGTCAGGCGCGATTCCCACCAATTGATGGGCAGCGCCGCTCGTTCGCTGGCGCTGGAGGTGAAGGCCTGTGGATGAAATTCATAAGCCTGGAGCATCAACTCGCGATAGCCCTCGGCATCACCTGCCTTCAGCCGTCGGATGCTCACGCCGAACGCCGTTGCTCAAGCATCAGTCGCAGGGCCAGCGCACCGAGCACAAAGCCCATGAAATAGCGTTGCGCCGCCAGCCAGGTCGGGTTGTGGACGAACCACGAGGCAATCCCGGCGGCGAACAGCGCGATCAGCAGGTTGACGCTGAAACTCACGCTGATCTGGGTCAACCCGAGAATGATGCTCTGGGTGAACAGCGAACCGTGTTCCGGGCTGATGAACTGCGGGAACACCGACAGGTAGAACACCGCGATCTTCGGGTTCAGGGCGCTGGTGAGAAAACCCATGGTGATCAGCTTGCGGGTCGAGTCAGCCGGCAGTTGCTGGGCCTGAAACGGCGAACGCGCGCCGGGTTTCACGGCTTGCCAGGCCAGCCACAACAGGTACAGCGCACCGGCCCATTTCAGCACTTCATAGGCCATGGGCACTGCCAGGAACACCGCCGTCAGCCCCGCCGCAGCGGCAAACATGTGCACGAAGAAGCCCGCCACCACCCCTAGCAAAGAAGTGACGCCGGCCTTGCGGCCCTGGCAGATCGAACGGGAAATCAGGTAGATCATGTTCGGGCCGGGCGTGAGCACCATCAACAACGCGGCGGCGGCGAAAATCAGCAGGTCCGGCAATGGAATCATGGGTATCAGTCCTTGAGTCTTGGATCAGCAGGTCGCGAGGCAAGTGGCACGATAAAACGGCAGGATCACCTCGGTTGTCAACGGCGCCAGGAAAAGATCAATGTCGCCAATCGTGTCGACCCAGCAGATTTCTTCGATCTCAGCGGCGGGAAAAACCGGGGCGTCGATGTCCAGCAAAAAAACTTCGGCCTGCACGATGAACCCCGGCTCATTGGCAGCCGGCGCACTGAACTGCCCCAGATGACGGGCCTGCTCCGGATCGATCTTGAGCCCAAGTTCTTCGTCCAATTCCCGAGCCAGGGCCTGGACCGGTTGCTCATGGGCTTCGATCTTGCCGCCGGGCTGCATGAAGGCCAGGGTGCCGCGCTTGCGCACCAGCAGGGTCCGGCCGTCCGGGCCGATGAGCAGGGCGGCGGCGATGCGGATCAGGGGGGTGGTCATGTTTTACAGAACCTCAGGCGGAAAATGCCGGGGAGACTACAGATCGCGGCGGCGGGGAGCAAAGCCTGGCGCCATTCCACAACCCACCGCAGTCCTTTGTGGGAGCGAGCTTGCTCGCGATAGCGGTGTGTCAGTCGAAAAATATCTGACTGATACTCCGCTATCGCGAGCAAGCTCGCTCCCACAGGGGAACCGAATCGCCTGTCAGACTTTCATCACCCCAACATCGGCTTCGGCGCCGAAGGGTCCGCCTCTTCTTCCGGAATCTTGACGAACACGCTGTACCGCGCCCCTTCCATCGCTTCGAAAGCGATGAGCTTTTCGATCAGCGGGCCGCTCATGACCTTGCCGGCGTTGAGCAGCAGCATGCCGTTGTCGGCGTTGAGGTTGCGCGCCAGGACCATGCCGGCCGCCAGCTCGCGGGTGGTCACGACCTTCACCGTCGGGTCGGACAGGGTCACGTCTTCCAGGTATTCGGCACACGCCTTGATGAAGTCCTCGACCAGGTCCGGGTCGTACAACTTGCCGGCGTATTTGCGGATGTAGACCAGCGCTTCGTCGCTGTTCATCTGCCGTTCCAGGATCAACCCGCGCTGCAACTCGATGAAATCCACCGCCAGCTTCAGCAGCCGCGAGCCGAACGGAATGGCCTCGCCGCGCAGGTGATCGGGGAAACCGCTGCCGTCCCAACGCTCCTGGTGATGAAGGATGATCCGCGCCGCGTCCTTCATCGGGTCGAGCGTCATCAGCAGCGATTCGCTCTGCTTCGGATAGGCGCGGTACAGCTCCAGTTCGCTGTGGTGCAGCATGTCGGCAGGCGTGACCATCATGTTGTCGGTCCAGCTCAGCTTGCCGATGTTGTAGAGCGCCCCGGCCATGGTCAGGTCGCGGTCGGTGGATTCGTCGAGAAAGTTGAGCCGGCTATAGACCCGGAGCAGCTCGATGATCTGCCGGTTGGTCTGCTTGGCCTTGGGCAGGCGCAGGTTGGCGATCAGCGAGAACACCTCGGTGCCGGTCACGTAGCTGCGCTTGAGCTCTTCATAGGCCAGGTCGAGCATGTCGGCGGTCTGCTGCAGCTCGGAAGTGCGCGACGCCACGCGTTTTTCCAGCGTGGCGTTGAGGGTCTTGAGTTGCTGGTTCTGCTCGCGGTTCAGCACTTCGAGGCGCTGGCGCTCGCTTTCCGAGTGCTGGTGGGCCAAGGCCTGGCGCAGGGCCTGCACCAGCTCCTCGTCGTTCCAGGGTTTGCTCAGGTAGCGATAGAGCTGCCCCTCGTTGATCGCCTTGGTCATCATGTCCACGTCGGCATAACCGGTGAGCAGGATGCGTAACGTCGAGGGATACAGCTTGCGGATTTCTGACAGCAGCGTGGCACCGTCCATATTGGGCATGCGCGCGTCGGTCATGACCAGGTCGACTGGCCGCTCCTTGAGGATCTCCAGCGCCTTGGCGCCGCTGTCGGCCAGCAGGATTTCATACGGCTGGCTGCGCAACAGCCGACGCAGGCTGTTGAGGATCGATTCTTCGTCATCGACCAACAACACCGTCGGCTTCGTAACCGGAACGTTCGACGATTGATCTTCCATTGATATCCCCTCCCCATTGACGACCAACGTTCTACATCACCCCTGAGAGACAGGCTAGTAGATCGCGAATATTTAGACACAATTCGCCATCACTCACCTCGCGCTTCCGATGAGCCGACTATGCTGTACCCCATGAAGGGCCAAGTACAGGCCGAATACTCATGCTAGCGAAAGGGATATCCGATGTTCCCACGGTTCTGTAGTCCGCATTTCGACGGTGCACGGCCATGAGCCTGTCGTCGGAACGATCCAATCGGCGAATATTAATTGTCGACGACACGCAAACCATTCATGAGGATTTTCGAAAGATCCTCAGCCCCGACGCAGCCCCTGAAGACAACCTGAGCAGCGCTGAAGAAGCCTTGTTCGGCGCACCGGTGGCGGTTTCCAGCCAGAGTTTCGAACTCGACTCGGCGTTCCAGGGCATGGAAGCCCTGAACAAGGTCGAAACGGCCCTGGCCCAGGGCAAGCCCTTCGCCATGGCCTTTATCGACATGCGCATGCCGCCAGGTTGGGACGGCCTCGAAACCATCGAGCGGCTGTGGCGCGTCGACCCCAAGCTGCAAGTGGCGCTGTGCACGGCTTATTCGGATTATTCCTGGGAAGACATCGCCGATCGCCTCGAATTGGGCGACCGGCTGCTGATCCTGAAGAAACCCTTCGATGCCATCGAAATCCGCCAGATGGCCAGCACCCTGACCGTCAAATGGCAGATGACCGAAGACGCCGCGCTGAAAATGGACATGCTCGAACGGGCCGTGGAGGAGCGCACCCGGGAGCTGGCCGACGCCAACATCATCGTGCAGAACAGCCCGACCATCCTTTATCGCCTGCGCGGCGAACCGCCGTTCCCACTGATGTACATCTCCCACAACATCACCAAGTTCGGCCATGTCGCGGCGCAACTGATCGACTCGCCGGACTGGGCACAAATCCTGATCCATCCCGACGACCAGGCCAAGGTCGACGAAGCCATGGTCCGCGTGCTGGACCGCGACAACGCCGGCGCCTCCATCGAATTTCGCATGCGCACCGGCGACGGCACGTTCCGCTGGGTCGAGAACCGCTACATTCCGGTGCGCAATGAGCAAGGCCTGCTGCTGGAAGTCGAAGGCATCATCCTCGACATCACCGAGCGCAAGCTGGCCGAGGAGAAGATCGCCCTGCTGGCGCGCACCGATGGCCTGACCGGGCTGGCCAACCGCGCCACCATGATCGAGCGCCTGCACCAGGCCTTCGCCGCCGCACGAAGGGGCGCGGCGCCGTTCGCGATGTTCTACCTGGACCTGGACCACTTCAAGCGCATCAACGACACCCTCGGCCACCCGATCGGCGACCTGCTGTTGCAGGAAGTCGCCGCGCGCATCAAGGCCTGTACCCGGGAGAACGATGTGGTCGCGCGCCTGGGCGGCGACGAATTCGCCATCCTGCAACTGGACGTCCACGAAGCGACCCACTGCGCCGCGCTGGCGGCGAAGATCCGCGACACGCTGGTGGCGCCCTACTCCCTGGACGGCAATGACGTGCGCATTTCCGTGAGCATCGGCATCAGCCTGTACACCCCGCAAAGCCCGAGCGCCGACAGCCTGATGGCGCAGTCCGACATGGCCCTGTACCGCTCCAAGGAAAAGGGCCGCAACCAGTATCACTTCCACAACGAGGAAATTAACCAGGAAGTGACGGACCGGGTCGCCCTGGCCAATGACCTGCGCCAGGCCATCGAGAATAACGAGCTTCAACTGCACTACCTGCCGGAAGTCGACCTTGGCACCGGCAAGATCCTCGGCATGGGCGTGCAGGTGCGCTGGAACCATCCCGAACGCGGCTGGCTCGAACCGGCGGCGTTCATGCCCGCCGCCGAGAAAACCGGGATCATCATCGGCCTCGGCCACTGGGTACTCGACCAAGCCTGCCAACAGATGCGCCAATGGCGCGACCAGGGCATGGCGCCGCCGGTGATCGCCATCGACCTGTCCCTGACCCAGCTCAAGACCGGCCCCGAGCTGATCTACGACGTACTGCGCACCACCGCACGCTGGGAGCTGGCGCCCTGGGACCTGCGCTTCGACGTCACCGAAGCGACCCTGGCCCAGACCAAATGGACCCACAACGACGTGTTGCCACGCCTGTGCGAACTGGGCGTGCAGGTCGCCATCGATGATTTCGGCACCGAGTATTCGTCGTTCGATTACCTGAAGACGTACCGGGTCAACCATCTCAAGCTCGCCCAGCGGTTTCTCGACAGCGCCAGTGACGACCCGGAAAACGCCTCGACCTTGCGCGCGATCCTTAATTTCGCCCGGGACGTGGGCATCGGCATCATTGCCGAAGGTGTCGAGACCCAGGAGCAACGCACCACACTGATGTCCAGCGGCGGCTCGATGCAGGCCCAGGGACATTATTTCAGCACCGTGGTGGACAGCGGCCAGGCCGCCGAACTGCTCAAGGCCGGGACCATCATTCCCGTGGCGGATCACTGGACCCGGCCGGCCAGCCAGCTATCGGAGAGCAATCCATGAACCCCATGTCGGTACCCGCCAACCGGCGAATCCTCGTGGTGGACGACACACCCGCCATTCACCAGGACTTTCGCAAGATCCTCAGCCCCAGCGCCGGCAATGACGACTCGCTGGACGACACCGAGAGCCTGTTGTTCGGCACGCCCCAGGTCAATCGATTGCAGTTCCAGATTGACTCGGCCTACCAGGGCGAAGAGGCGCTGGAGCTGGTCAAGCGCGCCCAGGCCGAAGGCCAGCCTTATGCGCTGGTGTTCGCCGACATGCGCATGCCGCCGGGCTGGGACGGCCTGCAAACCATCGAACAACTCTGGAAAGCCGACCCGCGCCTGCAGATCGCCCTGTGCACGGCGTTTTCCGACTATTCGTGGGAAACCATGTCCGAACGCATCGAGTTCGACGACCAGTTGTTGATCCTCAAGAAGCCGTTCGACACCCTGGAAATCCGCCAGATGGCCAGTGCCATGACTTGGAAATGGCAACTGGCGCAGGACGCGGCCCGGAAGATGCGCACCCTGGAACGGACGATCGAAGAGCGGGTCCAGGAATTGCTCAAGGTGTCCCACCTGCTGCAATACGACGTGCTCACCGAACTGCCCAACAGCATGTTGCTCGGTGATCGCCTGACCCAGGCCCTGGCCCAATGCCGCCGCCATGATCGGCAACTGGCGGTGATGTTCATCGGCCTCGACCGTTTCAAGCGTATCAACAATGCGCTGGGGCACCCGGTGGGGGATGAAATGCTCAAGCGCGTGGCGCGGACACTGGCAACCGTGGTGCGTGAGTCCGACTCGGTGTTTCGCTACGGTTCCGACGAGTTCGTGGTGATCCTCGGCGATATCACCGACCCGCAGATGACCAAGGGCGTGGCGGAAAAACTGCTGGCGGCGATCAACTCCCCGCACCCCATCGATGGCCACGATCTGACGGTCACGGCGAGCCTGGGCATCAGCGTGTATCCGGCCGACGGCTTCGACGCCGTGGCGCTGATCAAGAAAGCCGAGACGGCGATGCGCAACGTCAAGGAAAACGGCCCCAACGATTACCGTTTTTTCACCGAGGACATGAACCGCCGGGCGCGGCAGCAGCAGACCATCGAGTCCGGCCTGCGCCTGGCCCTGCAGCGCAAGGAGTTCGTACTGCATTACCAGCCCAAGCTCGACCTGGCGAGCGGCAAGGTGGTCGGCGTCGAGGCGCTGGTGCGCTGGAACCGGCCCGACCACGGTCTCGTCTACCCGTCGGATTTCATTCCGGTGGCCGAGGACAGCGGCCTGATCGTGCCGCTGAGCCAATGGGTGCTCCAGGAAGCCTGCCAGCAGGCGTGTCGCTGGCAGGCCGAGGGCATGCGGCCGCTGTACTTGTCGGTCAACGTCTCGGCCATCGATTTTCGCCAGCGCGGTTTCGTCGACGGCATCGCCCGTACCCTCAAGGAAACCGGCCTGGACCCGACACAGTTAGAACTGGAGATCACCGAAAGCGTGCTCATGCAGAACATCGACGCCACCGTTGCCACCCTCAAGGCCATCAAGCACCTGGGTATCCGGCTGGCGATCGATGACTTCGGCACCGGTTATTCAAGCCTGAGTTACCTGCAGAAATTTCCGGTGGACGTGCTGAAGATCGACCAGTCGTTCGTCGGTGACCTGAGTATCGACAGTAACGACGCCAAACTGGTGAGCACCATCATCAGCCTGGGCAAGAGCCTGAACCTGCACATCATCGCCGAAGGCGTAGAGACCCGGGACCAACTGGAATTCCTGAAGATCCACCAGTGCGAAGAGGTGCAGGGCTATTACTTCAGCAAGGCCGTGGAACCACAAGCGTTCAGCCAATGGATGGCCGAATGGGAACAACGCCCGAACCCGTTTTCGTAAGCGCCAGAGTTCATAAACCCCGTTTCAAGGAAAGCACCCCATGGCGTCACACGGATTGATTCTGGCTCTCGGCCTGCTCGTGGGATTGAGCACGGCCGCTCACGCCGAGCCACTGGACGAACCACTCAAGCCGCTGCCTGCCGTCCCGAACCTGGACCCCAAGCGGGTCCAGTTGGGCCAGCGGCTGTTCAATGACCCACGACTGTCGGTCAACAACACGCTGTCCTGCGCCAGCTGCCATCGCCTGGACAAGGGCGGTGCCGACGACAAGGCGTTTTCCCTGGGCTTCGACGGCAAGCCGGTGGAAGTCAATACGCCCACCGTGTTCAACGCCAGCCTGAACTTCCATCAGTTCTGGGACGGCCGCGTCGACACCCTGGAAGAACAGGTGCACATGGTAGTCATCAGCCCGACGGAAATGGGCAGCACCTGGGAAACGGTGGTCAAGCGCATCGCCGATGATCCGGACTATGCCAAGGCGTTTTCCAACGCGTATCCCGACGGGGTCAATGAACCGAATATCCGCAACGCCCTCGCCGACTACGAGCGCACCCTGCTGACCCCCAACTCGCGCTTTGACCAATACCTGCTGGGCAACACCGACATCCTCACGCCTCGGGAAAAATTCGGTTACCAGCGCTTCAAGGAATATGGCTGCATCGCTTGTCATCAAGGCGTGAACATCGGCGGCAACATGTTCCAGAAGTTCGGCGTCATGGGCGACTACATCACGGACCGCGGCACCCCCACCCGGGCAGACGAAGGGCGCTTCAACGTCACGGGCGACGAAGCCGACCGCCAGGTGTTCAAGGTACCCAGCCTGCGCAACGTCGCACGCACCGCGCCGTATTTCCACAGTGGCTCGGCGCCCACCCTGGAGCGTGCCGTAGAGGTCATGTTCAAGTACCAGTTGGGCCGCGAGCCCCTGAAAAACGATACGGAGCTGATCGTCGAGTTCCTCAAGACCCTCACGGGTGAATGGGAGGGCAAGCCGCTATGAGCCTCTCCCGCCGCCTCGGCCTGGCCTTCATCGGCGTATTGCTGGCCTCGATTTTGTTGTTCATGTACATCGAGTCGGGTGCCCAGCAGGCTGCCTCGCACATTGAATCAAGGGACCTGATCCGCCTGCTCAAACAGCAGGATGCGATCTGGGATAACGAAGTGCTCAAGTCCCGGGTTGCCCTGAGCCGCAATTACGATCCGCTGGTTTCACCCTTGAATGAAATGGCACGCCTATGGCAGCGCCTGGATGCGATCGAGTCGGAAACGGGACGTCATGCGCCGTCGCTCTGGTCAACCCAGCGCGACGAGTACCTCAAGGCAGTCAAGGAAAAAACCCGCCTGGTGGAGCAGTTCAAGTCCCACAACGCGGTGCTGCGCAACTCCCTGGCCTTCCTGCCCACCGCCGAGGACGACATCCAGCGGCAATTCGCCCAACTGTCTGACGAAGACAAGCTCCGACTGCAAAGCGCCATCATCGACACCTACGACCTATTGCTCAGCACGCTGGAGTTCGCCCAGGTCACCACCCAGGACCAGGCTGCCGAAATCCTGATGGGCCTCAACCAACTGGACGTCAACAAGGAGCGACTGCCCGCGGGGCTCGTCGGCTCCGTCGATATTCTTCGCCGACATATCGCACTGATCCTTCGCGAGCAACCGTTGGTCAATCAATTGATGCACGACTTCGAGGCAGTCCCTCTCGCTCCCCGGTTGGATACCATCACCAACCTGTTGGAAAAGGACCAGGAGGTCGCCGCCGCCAAGCATCAGCGCAACCACATTCTGCTGCTGGTGTTCGCCACCTTCCTGGTGCTGATACTGATCTGGCTGGCCGTCCGGCTGGTGCGCAGTTTCAGCGAAATCAAGCGGGTCAACAGTGCCCTGCAAACCGCCAACGACGAACTCGAACAACGGGTCGAGGAACGGACCCGCCAGCTCAAGGACACCCAGAGCGAACTGATGGACACCGCTCGCCAGGCCGGCATGGCGGAAATTGCCACCAACGTCTTGCACAACGTGGGCAACGTGCTCAACAGCGTGAACATTTCCGCCGACCTGGTCAGCCGCAAGCTGCGCAGCAGCAAGGCCCTGGGGTTGGGCAAGGCGATGAACCTGATCAACGAGCACAGCCACGACCTGGGGCATTTCCTCACCGAGGACGAAAAAGGCAAGCTGCTGCCCGGCTACCTCAACCAGTTGGTGGAAGCCATCGCGGTGGAACAACAAGGCCTGACCGACGAACTGGCGCAACTGAGCAAGAGCGTCGATCACATCAAGGACATCGTTTCCACGCAGCAGTCCTACGCGGGCGCCAACACCTTGATGGAACCGCTGGTGGTCAGCGAACTGCTCGAAGATGCCCTGCGCATGAACTCCGGCGCCCTGACCCGCCACCATGTGACGGTGATCAAGGAGTACGGCGAGGTGCCACGGATCATGGGCGACAAGCACCGCCTGCTGCTGATCCTGATCAACCTGATCAGCAATGCCAAATACGCCATGGCCGGGGTTTCCAACCATGCGCGGAACATGACCCTCAAGGCCACGGTCGTAGACGAAGAGCTGCAGATCAGTGTCAAGGACGAAGGCGAAGGCATCCCGGCGGAAAACATGACGCGCATCTTCGCCCATGGTTTTACCACCCGTAAGGACGGCCACGGGTTCGGCCTGCACAGTTGCGCACTGGCGGCGATTGAAATGAACGGCCACCTCACCGTACACAGCGAGGGGCCCGGGACCGGGGCGACATTCGTACTGCAACTGCCCCTGAAACTCGCAGAAGGTGAGCCATGAACAGCATGAGTAACCGGCGCATCCTCTTGATCGACGATACGCCCGCCATCCATGACGACTTCCGAAAGATCCTGACGCCAGAAGAGGAAAGCAACGCCGAACTGCAGGACATGGAAAGCGCACTGTTCGGCGAAGCACCGAAGGCCGTCACCACGGTGTTCGAACTGGATTCGGCCTACGGCGGCCAGGAGGGCCTGGCCAAGTTGCAGCAGGCCCTGGCGAAGGAGCGTCCTTATGCGCTGGCGTTCGTCGACATGCGCATGCCCGAAGGCTGGGACGGCGCCAAGACCATCGAGGAGTTGTGGAAGGTCGACCCGCAATTGCAAGTGGTGGTCTGCACCGCGTACTCGGATTATTCCTGGGACGAATTGCTCGACCGCCTGAACGGCCACGACCGGCTGCTGATATTGAAAAAGCCCTTCGACAACATCGAAGTCCAGCAGATGGCCAATACCCTGACCACCAAATGGGAAATGACCTCCCGCGCCCGTTTGAAAATGAACAAGCTCGAAGACCTGGTGGAACAACGCACCCTGGCGTTCAAGCAGGCCAGCGAGCTGCTGCAGATGGAAATCGACGAGCGCAAGCTGCTCGAGACCCAACTGGTGCAGTCGGAAAAACTCGCCTCCCTGGGTCAACTGGCGGCCGGCGTCGCTCACGAAATCAACAACCCGATCGGCTTCATTTCGTCCAACCTTGGCGCCCTGGGTGGTTATTTCAGCAAGCTCGAGGAAATGCTCCAGGCCTATGGCAGCGCCGAGCAAGCCATTGCCTCGCCGGAGCTGGTGATGAACCTGAAGAGCCTGCGCCAGGAGGTGGAACTGGATTTCCTGGTCGAAGACATTCCGGTCCTGATCAAGGAATCCAAGGACGGCATCGCCCGTGTCGGGCAGATTGTCAAGGACCTCAAGGACTTCTCCCGGGTCGACTCCAGCCAGGAATGGCAGATGGCGAATTTGCAGCAGGGCATGGATTCGACGTTGAACATCGTCGCCAACGAAATCAAGTACAAGGCCGACGTGGTCAAGCAATACAGCCCGCTACCGGAAGTCGAATGCCTGCCGTCGCAGATCAACCAGGTGATCATGAACCTGATCGTCAACGCCGCCCAGGCCATCGGCCCGGAACGCGGCACCATCACCCTGCGCAACGGTGTCGAAGGCGACAACGTCTGGATCGAAGTCGCCGACAACGGCTCGGGCATCCCACCGGAAACCCTGCAGAAAATCTTCGACCCGTTCTTCACCACCAAACCCATCGGCCAAGGCACGGGGCTTGGGTTGTCGTTGTCCTACGGCATCGTGAAGAAACACAACGGTGAGATCACGGTGAGCAGCGAAGTGGGTGTGGGGACGACGTTCCGGGTGGAGTTGCCGGTGCGGCAGATGAAGTTGGCGGGGTGAGTAACACCGGCCTGATCGACTCTGGTTCAAATTGTGGGAGCGAGCTTGCTCGCGATATCGGTGTGACAGTCAACGAAGGTGTTGAATGTTTGACCGCCATCGCGAGCAAGCTCGCTCCCACAGGTTTTTCCGCAGTCTCAGGCTAATTATTCCAGCCCTGCACAGCTCCCTCGCCACGGGGTGGCATTCCACGCTAATGTCTCGCCAGTCGCCCTCCCCCCAAGGAACCCGCATGAGCCTATCGTTGCTGAGCCGCTACGCCTTCTTCGCCGGCTGCGTGATCTTCACCCTCGCCAGCCTGCCGTTCCTGCAACACGACTGGCTCTGGCCATTTGCGCTGGTGACCGGGCTGCTGAGCCTGCTGGGGCTGTTCGACCTGTTGCAAAGCCGCCACGCCGTGCGGCGCAACTACCCGATCCTGGGCAACATCCGTTACCTGGTCGAAGGCATTCGCCCAGAGATCCGCCAGTACCTGCTGGAATCCGACAGCGACGCCCTGCCCTTCTCCCGGGCCCAGCGCTCGCTGGTGTATTCACGGGCCAAGAACGAAAGCGCCGACAAACCGTTCGGCACCTTGATCGACGTCTACCAGACCGGCTTCGAATTCATCGGTCACTCCATGCGCCCGGCGCCGCTGAGCGACCCCAGCGGTTTTCGCGTCACGGTCGGCGGCCCGCAATGCACCCAACCTTATTCAGCCTCGGTATTCAACATCTCGGCGATGAGCTTCGGCTCCCTGAGCGCCAACGCGATCCGGGCGTTGAACCAGGGCGCCAAGCTCGGCAATTTCGCCCATGACACCGGCGAAGGCAGCATCAGCCCCTACCACCGCGAACACGGCGGCGACCTGACCTGGGAGTTGGGCAGCGGCTATTTCGGTTGCCGTACAAGCGACGGGCGCTTCGACCCCGAGCGCTTCGCCGTCCAAGCCCGGAACCCGCAGGTGCGGATGATCGAAATCAAGATGAGCCAGGGCGCCAAGCCCGGCCACGGCGGGATCCTGCCCAAGCACAAGGTCACCCGGGAAATCGCCGAGACCCGTGGCATCCTCATGGGCGAGGACTGTGTATCGCCGTCCCGCCACAGCGCGTTTTCCACGCCGATCGAACTGATGCAATTCGTCCAGCAGTTGCGTGAACTGTCCGGTGGCAAACCGGTGGGCTTCAAGTTCTGCCTCGGGCATCCATGGGAGTTCATGGGCATTGCCAAGGCCATGCTGGAAACCGGCATCCTGCCCGACTTCATCGTCGTCGATGGCAAGGAAGGCGGTACCGGCGCCGCGCCAGTGGAATTCACCGACCACATCGGCGTGCCGCTGCGCGAAGGCCTGCTGTTCGTGCACAACACCCTGGTGGGCCTGAACTTGCGCGACAAGATCAAGCTCGGCGCCAGCGGCAAGATCGTCAGCGCCTTCGACATCGCCAGCGTCCTGGCCATCGGCGCCGACTGGGCCAACGCCGCGCGCGGCTTCATGTTCGCCATCGGCTGCATCCAGTCGCAAAGCTGCCACACCAACAAATGCCCCACCGGCGTCGCCACCCAGGACACCCTGCGCCAACGCGCCCTGGTCGTCCCGGACAAGGCCCAGCGGGTCTACAACTTCCACCGCAACACCCTCAAGGCCCTCGCCGAAATGCTTGCCGCCGCCGGGCTTGAACACCCTTCGCAATTGCAGCCCAAGCATCTGGTGCGGCGCATGTCGGCGACCGAGATCAAGCTGTTTTCGCAGTTGCACGTGTTCCTGAAACCAGGGGAATTGCTGACCGGCGAAGTGAACGGACAGTTCTATTCGCGGATGTGGCAACTGGCGCGGGCGGACAGTTTTGAGCCGCAGGAAATCGTGGCCGCATAGCTCGTAAACACACTGCTCCCGCTGGGCCAGTAGGCGCTGGAGCTATGTAGGAGCTGTGTAGGATCTGCCGAGTGAAACGAGGCTGCGATCTTTCCACCGCCAATTGAATCGAGAGCGAACATCAAGATTAAAAGATCGCCGGCTCCTACATTTGAATCAAGAGCGAAACATCAAGATCAAAAGATCGCAGGCTTCGCCATCCAATTTCAGAGCCGAGCGGGAGCAAGCTCCCTCGCCACGGGTGCATCATTCTTCCGGATGCCCCGCTTCCACGTCCTACCTGTAGGTTCTGACAGTAGACGACGACTTCCCAGCGATTGACCATTCACCCCAACGGCTCACTCGTCACGGAAGGTGCTTATGTTGACCCGGCGCGATCTGGTTGGTTTTGCTTCGCTTTTTGGGGTATTGGAGGCATTCAAGGTTGTCGATACGGCTGCCAGGCAGCCCTCGCCAAGCGGATCGAGGGGTTGACGCCATGGACCGGACTCGCCTGGCCTCGGCAACCCTTCTGGGTACCTTGATCCTCTTCACATGGCTTGAGTCGATGCTCCACGCCGATGAACAGTCGCAGAAACTACAAGACGCGGCATTCAAGGAACCGGAACAAGCTGTAGCCCGTCGCCAGGTTCAGCAAGAAATACAAAGCGACCGCCACCCATCCAGGCGAACTCAACGCATCGCCGATCGAGCCGATGCCATAGCTCGCAACACCCATCGAGCAATGGAACAGCAGATAGCCGCGCCATGACTTCCCAGGCTCAAAGATATAAAGCGCCGTCACGTAAAACGAAAACACCGCAGCGACGCAAAACGCTGCGAAGTTACTGGTTGCCTGGGTCAGTCCAACGGCGCCATACAGCAGGAAAAAAATCTCGCCATGAATCAACCCATTGACCAGGACGATCATCGTCAACGCAGAGAAATCCTTCATCGTATCTGCCTTGTCATTTACCGTCAGGGGTTTCCAAACTAGGCCAGGGTCACACGGCGATCTACTGTCAGGTCTTACAGGTCGGGCACTGATTCCGACGGACGGTCGTTCTTATCCGGCGTGTCAGCGACAACGTTCGACATCGACGAACAAACACAACTTGGACACGACATCAGGATCGCCCTGGGGCTTTTTCATCGAGATATATCCGCTGTCGTGGATGACGAAGAGGTCATAAAAACGAGTGGAAACAATCGGCGAAAAATCCCCCCGTCGAATCGATGCAATTACCATTGGGTCCTTGGCCAGGTACACATTGGTAATGCCCGCTCGCGGCAAGCTTTCGGGAAGTAATACGTAGCCCACGCCCAGCACATATTGCTGAGCCGGCATCGCCGCGAATAAACCGCTGGCTGCCGGGAGCCAGTTGGCTTTCAGCTCGGGGATCATGTAGATGCGATCCTTATCGCGCAGCGGCGAATGGTTGATGTCGTAGGCCAGCGAGGCCAACACAACGGCCTCCTGTTGTTTTTGCAGCGAGAGGACGCGCCCGTGTCCGAACGAAAACGACAACATCGCCAGTAATGGAATCAACAGGACCAATCCCAAGCGTGCATGAAGGCGCATGAGCATTTGCAACCCCAGAAAAAACACCAGCAACAACAACGCCGAAAAAGCCACCAGCGTCCTGACGCCGTAGTTGAACTCGGCGAAAAAAAGCGTGATGCCAGGGATACAGAACAAGAGCACCGCAGGGGCCAGCAGATAACAAAACAACAGCGGTGCTTCTCGCCAGGGAGATTCCGCACGACGAACTAACCCGATGCCTCCCCACACGTACCCAACCAGCGTCAGCAACGCACCGCCCCACACCAATGCCTGGGCGCCTTCGGTAACCCAGCCATCGAACATGCGCGCCAGAAACGAAAGGCGATTTCCAATTTCCAGCAGGCTGCTGATGTCCAACGGCAACAACACCTGACGCGCTCCCGTCATGAGTTGATAAGCCGTGAGGTAATAAACCGATACGCCGACACCGATTGCCACCAGCTTGCAGCCGATCAACCGCAACACTTGCTGCGAAGGCTTGCCCTGCCAAACCAGGCGGATCACCTCAACACAGCACATCGCGATAAAAAAACCGATAAGCACTTGGTAGATGGACAGTGCCAGCGCCAATAACAATGCCGGAACCAGGACGTTTCGCCAGATCTTGTCAGATGACCAGATAACGGCATGAATAAGCGCGACCAATCCCAACGCCATGGCCGGCCCGTCATAGTGATAAGACAGGTTCTGCAAGAGAAAAGGGTTGTACCAGATGGGCAGGACGACCAGGCAATGAACTAACGTCGGTCGTTCGAAATAGAAAAAAACCAGCGATTTCAACGCAAACGAAACAGCTGTCGTCGCGATGAACAATGGCAAGGGAAACAGGTCCGCAGATGCCGAGCTGAACGAGAGGACGTTATAGAGCCATTCGATGACAACTCGCCCCTCCTCGCGCCAACCTCCTCCGGCCACCAGCGCTCGCCAGTTGTCGTCGTTGTAGAAATAATCGGCCTGCACCAAGGGAAAGATGAAAAGAAAACTGGCCGCCAGGAAAAACAGCAGCACTTCCCGTGGCGTCAAGGTTCTTGCCCACAGGAACTGGCTCACGGCTCATCTCGCATCTTGGGTTGGCCGCCCCGGATCATTTCCTTGATGACGTATCGGGGGCGATGTTTGGTCTCCAGGTAAATTCGCCCGATGTATTCACCCAACACACCGATGCCGATCAGTTGCACCCCGCCGAGGAACAGGACCGCGGTCATCAGCGATGGATAACCTGGTAGATCGCTTCCGAAGATCAACTTGTCCAGGATCAGGTAGGCGGCATACAGCAATGAGATCAACGAAATGCAGCTGCCCACGTAAGTCCACAACCGCAACGGCACGGTACTGAACGACGTGATGCCTTCCAGGGCCAGGTTCCACAATTTCCAGCCGTTGAACTTGCTGTTGCCCGCCGCGCGGCCCGCGCGGTCGTATTCGATGATGACGGTATTGAAACCCGCCCACGACAACACGCCTTTCATGAACAACTGATACTCGGGAAGCGTCTTGATGACTTCCACGACCTTGCGGTCCATCAAGCGAAAGTCCCCCACGTTCTGTTCGATATGGGGATAGGCAATGCGATTGAGCAAACGGTAGAACAGCGCCGCGCCTCGGCGCTTCAGGTAACTGTCGGACGAACGATCGCGACGCTTGGCCAGCACCACTTCGGCGCCTTTTAGCCATTGCTCGACCATGCGCGGAATCACGTCGATGGGGTCCTGCAAATCCACGTCCATCGGGATGACCACATCGCCGCTGGCATGCTCGATGCCGGCGAACAAGGCCGGCTCCTTGCCAAAATTACGGGAGAAGTTGATCAGCAGGACTTCGCTGTCCGTCAACGCTATCTCTCGCGCCAGGCCGGCGGTCTGGTCGTTGCTGCCGTCGTTGATGAAGACAATCTCGACGCAATGATCCTTGAGCTGCGGATGCTGACGGACACTTTCGTAGAAGAGACCGATGGCCTGTTCTTCGTTGTACACCGGGACAATCAGCGAGATCTTCATGGCCGATGTCCGCGAAACACGACGAACCGGGAAAACAGGAAACCAAGTACCAGGCTCAACAGCGAAAACGCCGCCACGGTCAGCAGGCCATGGAGGTGCCAGCGATCCCCCAAGTGACCGACGATGAAGCTGAGCGCGCCCATGACGCATAGGAAAAGCACATAACCCGGCACGGAGAGCTTGGCTTCAAAGGTGTAGAGCGCGTTGGCATAAAAAGAAAAGGAGGCGGCCACGCAGAAAGCGATGAAGTTACTCGTCGATTGGTCGAGGCCGAACGCCACGCGCAGCACAAAGAAAATCTGCCAATGGATCAGCGTATTGGCCAACCCGACGAGCGAATAGCTGAAAAAACCGTTCCATATCGCTTTCATAAGCCCCTCCAACGGCCGTGCTGTCGGACTACGTTGAATCCAGGGCCCCGTCAGCACGCGGACTATCGTTAGAAGTAACAGGCGCTCCACAGTTCAGGAAAAAGAAAGCCCCGGTCGTGGACCGGGGCTCTGGTTTACATCGCTATCGACTCAGGAAACCGAACGCACGGCTCCCCGCACATCCCCGGTCGGCTGCAACTTGAAGGTGTAGAACAACACCGTCAGCAGCACCAGAAATGCCGGGCCGATATACAGCGCCACGCGGGTGTCGGGGAAGTACGCCATCAGGCCCACTACCAACACCAGGAAAGCGAGCGCCAGGTAGGAGCTGACCGGGTACAGCCACATGCGATATTTCAGTGCGGCACGCTCGGAAGCGCTCAGGCCTTTGCGGAATTTGAGCTGGGCCAGCAGGATCATCACCCAGGTCCAGATCGCGCCGAAGGTGGCGATGGAAGTCACCCAGACAAAGACTTTTTCCGGCACCAGGTAGTTGAGCAGCACGCCCAGCAGCAAGGCGGCGATGGACAGCAGCAGCGCGCGGCGTGGCACGCCGTTGCTGGAGGTCTTGGCAAAGCCGGCCGGGGCCTGGCCGTTCTGCGCCAGGCTGTAGAGCATCCGCCCGGTGCTGAAGATCCCGCCGTTGCAGGACGACAGCGCGGCGGTGATCACCACGAAGTTGATGATGCCGGCGGCGGTCTTGATGCCCAGGCGCTCGAAGGTCATGACGAAGGGGCTGCCCTGGGTGCCGATTTCGTTCCACGGGTAGATCGACAGGATCACGAACAACGCGCCGACGTAGAACAGCAGGATCCGCCAGAACACCGAGCCGATGGCGTTGGGGATGGTTTTCTGCGGGTTGCGCGCTTCACCGGCGGTCAGGCCGATCATCTCCACGCCCAGGTAGGCGAACATGACCATTTGCAAGGACATCAACACGCCGGAGACGCCGTTGGGCATGAAACCGCCATGGGTCCACAGGTTGGAGATGCCCAGGGCCTCGCCGTCGTTGCCGAACCCGAAGGCGATGATGCCGACGCCGCCGATGACCATGGCGATGATGGTGACGATCTTGATCAGGGCGAACCAGAATTCGAATTCGCCAAAGGCCTTCACCGCGATCAGGTTGATCGAGCCCATGCTGACCAGTGCGGCCAAGGCCCAGATCCACCGGGGCACATCGGGGAACCAGATGCCCATGTACACCGCCACGGCGGTGATTTCCGCCACGCAGGTCACCAGCCACAGGAACCAATAGTTCCAACCCGTCAGGAAGCCGGCCAGCGGGCCGAGGTAGTCCTGGGCGTAGCGGCTGAACGAACCGGCCACCGGGTTGTGCACGGCCATTTCGCCGAGGGCGCGCATGATCACCAGGATCGCCAGGCCACCAATGATGTAGGACAGCATGATCGCCGGGCCGGCCATTTCGATGGCCTTGGCCGAACCGAGGAACAGCCCGACACCGATGCAGGCGCCGAGCGCCATCAAGCGGATATGCCGCTCGCCGAGCTCACGTTTGAGCGGACCACCCTGCGCGGTCTCGCCATGGGGCAGATGATTGCCGACTGGCATAGGGATACAACCTCGTCTTGTTATTGGATTGACCACCGAGTCTCCAAAGCCGCGGGCGGGTGGGCCTGCAAGCCTTGCCGAAACCGGGCCTGCCTTGTGGGCAGGCCGTCCTGTGGGACAACAACCTCAGGATCAGCGGGTCGTGCAGTATAAAAAGCCGGGAACAGAAAGTTTCACTGTAAAAGCAGGTTAATTCAGGGAATGCCTAAGCCGATGATGGCTTTATCAAGAGGGATTATCTGAACCAAGGGCCTTTTTGAAGCGACGACGAGTATTGCACAGTGATGGTGCAGCGTCATGCGCTGGCATGGGGTGATGGCTCTGGTTCAAGGCTTTCAGACCATCGTGACTAGGGGATCTAATTGTGATTAAGGGATCTGATTGTGGCGAGGGGATTCATCCCCGCTGGGCTGCGAAGCAGTCCTAAAGCCTGACAGCTCGGTGGATCAGACAGATTGAGGTGAATGTTTGGAAGGGCTGCTGCGCAGCCCAGCGGGCATAAATCCCCTCGCCACGGATGAATGTTTCGCCACCGGGGCTCATTGCTAAACCCAAGTGGCTCATAGCCACGCAGCGTCCCACAGCGGATAGTCGCCAATGCGACTCACCAGTCCCGCGCGAAGCGGATTGGCAACGACGTAGCGCGCGAAGTGCCGCACATCCTCATCATCTCGAATCGCGCGGTCATGAAAGCCGCTTTGCCAAAGTGGACCAGACAGTCCGATCTTTTTATTGACGCTATGGGTGCATCGAGCTTTGGTGGCGCCTACGACGTGACTGAGATGACCATCAATAATCTGCAGCAACCAGTGGAAATGATCCGGCATCACCACCCAAGCCAAAGAATTCACCTGACCGGAATCATGAGCACGTTTGAATTCAGCGACCAATAGCCGTCCGATCCTCCAATCTGAAAAAACCGGTCGCCGCTGATGAACGACAGCAGTCACCAGATAAGCTCGTTCTGGCTCCGAATAACGACCTCGACGCAAGCGATGGGAATTTGGGCGTGGATGCATTCCTTGCTTCCTTTGAATGGGCTTGAACGCAGCGTAGCCACGCCGATGTGATGTCAACGCCGCAAACGTCGAGTGAAATTTCCGAAACTCGCGTAATCCCTTTGATGAGAAGGATTTATCTGTGGCGAGGGGATTCAGCGAAACGTCGCACCGCCCCGCTGGGCTGAGAAGCAGTCCTAAAGCCTGACAGCTCGGTGGATCAGACAGATTGAGGTGACTGTTTGGGGGGCTGCTGCGCAGCCCAGCGGGGATAAATCCCCTCGCCACAGGAACCTCACCCCTTGCCGGTCTCACTTTGATGCCGACAATTTCCCCTCCCCCCACGCCAACCACCGTCTAAGCTTCAAGCAAGTCCGATCAATCTGCGTGAATGGATCAGTCGACTATGGGCGCTTTGTGGCAAACCGATTCGAATAAACCTGTGGTCCCGACTGAACGTATGGAAGAAGCGCCTTTACCCAAAAAAACTCGCCGCGCCCGGCATGGCTGGCGGGCGTTCTGGTTGTTGTTGCTGATCATCGTGGTGGTGGTCGGCCTGGCCGTGGCCAAGGAGATGCGCACCTCCCGGTTCCAGGCCCAGGAGGTCAGCAAGTACGCCGCATCCTTGACCTATTCGGTGCAACCGGGTCCGAGCGATGCCATCGTCTATCCCGGTGCCGGCCCGTTCGATCAGCGGTTGGGGTATAGCTCGCTGGGAGAATTCCTGCCGCGGCTGCTCAAGCGTGATTATGTGGTCGAGGCCCAGGCACGGTTTTCGCCGGCCTTGATGGACTACGTCCACAAGGGCTTGTTCGTGCCCTACGCGGAAAAGATCCAGGCGGGGCTGACCCTCACCGATTGCCGCGCCGCGCCGGTGTATCAGTTCAAGTACCCGCAGCAGCTGTATGCGAGCTTTGACGCCATCCCGCCGGTGGTGGTGCAAAGCCTGTTGTTCATCGAGAACCGCTTTCTGCTCGACCCCAAGCAGCCACTGGCCAACCCGGCGGTAGACTGGCCGCGCTTCGGCATGGCGGCTTGGTCGCAGGTGGCCAAGCTGTTGAGCCTGCCGGGACAGTCGGCCGGCGGTAGCACGCTGGCTACACAGCTTGAGAAATACCGGCACTCCCCCGAAGGCCTGACCGTGTCGGGCGCGGAGAAGATCCGCCAGATGATTTCCGCCAGCGTGCGCGCTTACCAGGCCGGCCCGCAAACCCTTGAGGCGCGCCAGCGGATCGTCCGCGACTACCTCAACAGCGTCCCCCTCTCGGCCGTGCCGGGGCATGGCGAAGTCCACGGCATGGCGGAAGGTTTGAGGGTCTGGTATGGCGCGGATTTCAAACGGGCCAATGAACGTTTGTTCAGCACCGCCACCGATCCCCAGAGCCTGGCGGAAAAGGGCCTGGCCCTGCGGGAGATGCTGTCGTTGATGATCGCCCAGCGGCGGCCGTCCCATTACCTTTCCAAGGGCCATGACGAACTCGCGCGCCTGACCGACAGCCACATCCGCTTGTTGGCGCAGAACGGTGTGATCGACGCCGCACTGTCCGAGGCCGCGCTGGCGAGCAAGGTTTCCTACCGTGACTGGGTCCAGGACCCGACCGTCCAGCCCAACGAAACAAACAAGGGCATCAGTGCCGCCCGCAGTCGCCTCGCGGCGCTGCTCAACCGTCCGCTGTACGACCTCGATCGCCTCGACCTCTCCGCCACCAGCACCTTGCAGAGCGACTTGCAGGCCCAGGCCACCGAGTACCTCAAGCGCTTGGCCGACCCGGCCTTCGCGACCGAGATCGGCCTGATGGGAGAACGCCTGCTGACCCCGACCAGCACCACGCAGGTGCGCTACAGCTTCACCCTGCTGGAACTGACCCAGGATGGCTCCCGCGTGCGCGTTCAAACCGACAGCACCGACCAGCCTTTCGACATCAACGAAGGCAGCAAGCTGGAGCTGGGCTCCACCGCCAAGTTGCGCGTGCTGACCACCTACCTGCAAATCATTGCCGAACTGCACGAGCGTTATGCCCAGCAGGCCCCGGCGGCGTTGAAGAAAACCGAGATCGCCGAGCAGGATCGCCTGTCGCGCTGGGCGGTGGACTACTTGATTGAAAACACCGACCGCAGCCTGCCGAAGATGCTCGAAGCCGCGCTGGATCGCACCTATTCGGCCAGCCCCGGCGAGGCATTTTTTACTGGCGGCGGGTTGCACACCTTCCATAACTTCCGCAAGGAAGACGACGGCCGCCTGCCGACGCTGCGCGACGCCCTGCGCGAATCCATCAACCTGCCGTTCATTCGCCTGATGCGCGACCTGGTGCGCTACGCCACCTATGCCGGCCCCAACAATAGTTCCGAGCTGCTCAAGGACGACAAGGACCCGCGCCGCCAGGAATACCTGGCCCAATTCGCCGATCGCGAGGGCACGTCGTTCCTGCTCAGGTTCTGGAAGAAATATCAGAAGAAGGACACCGGCCAGCGCCTGGAAACCTTCCTCGACGGCATGCGTCCCACCGCAATTCGCCTGGCCGCCGTGCACCGCTATTTCTTTCCCAACGACAGCCAGGAGAGCTTCAATCGCTTCGTGCGTGCGCACTTGAAGACGGCAAAAAGCGTGGAAAAACTCACTGATGAACGCCTGGAACGGCTCTACCAAAGCTATGGCCCCGGCGCCTATGACCTGCCGGACCAGGGCTTCATCGCCAAGGTCCACCCGCTGGACCTGTGGTTGATGGGTTACCTGTTGAACAACCCCGACGCCAAGTTCAGCCAGATCGTCAAGGCCAGCCAGTTCGAGCGCCAGGAAGTCTATAGCTGGTTGTTCAAGAGCCGGCACAAGAGCGCCCGCGACAGTCGCATCCGCACCATCCTGGAGATCGAAGCCTTCCTGGATATTCACCAGCGCTGGCAGCAAGTCGGCTACCCGTTCGATCACCTCGTGCCTTCGCTGGCCACCGCCATCGGCAGCTCCGGCGACCGCCCGGCCGCGTTGGCGGAACTGGTGGGAACGATCCTCAATGACGGCGTGCGTCGCCCCGCCCTGCGCGTCGACAGTTTGCAGTTCGCGGTGGACACACCCTATGAAACGCGACTGGTCAGCAATCCGGAAAACGGCAAGCGGGTGATGCCGGTGGAAGTCGCCCAGGCGCTGCGCGGCGCGCTGTCCCAAGTGGTCGACGCCGGTACCGCGAAACGCGTGGCGGGGAGTTTCAAGCTCGCCGATGGCACGCCGCTGGCGATGGGCGGCAAGACCGGCACCGGTGACAACCGCATCGAAGCCATCGGTGCCGGCGGCCGAATCCTCAGCTCCAAGTCGATCAACCGCACGGCGACGTTCGTGTTCTACATCGGCGACAGCCATTTCGGCACCCTCACCGCCTACGTCCCGGGGGCCTCGGCACAGAACTTCAAATTCACCTCAGCCTTGCCGGTGCAGGTGCTCAAGGGCATGGCACCGTTTCTCACGCCGTACTTGCAACCGGGGACTCATACCCAGTGCAAGCCGTTGGTGGCGGGACAATAACCTGCACCGGGACCTTGGTTTACAGGGTTACACGAGGCACCGCATCGAAGACGACAGTGAAGTTCCCGGTGTACAGGCCAGGATCACGAGGAATGGGCCAATGATTGGCATGGATGAACATCTCCACCTGGGTCCCTGGCGTGGATGTGGCGTCATCGACTACTTCTCGAGGCATCTCGTCCAACAAGACGTCGTTGAACCAGACTCGCAGCGGTATGAGCACGACACCATTGGATAAAATAGAGCGCCCATCAAGGTAGGCATGGACCGAGCCGTCGGTATTCTTTACATCAAAGGCCTGGCGTATGGAACTCAACTCGTAGCTGACAGGGTTGTAATTCATGTACTCGTCTTTACCGAAATCCGGATTGCGAGGCTGCACATGAAACTGCTTGTTCGGAATGTTTGCAGTGACATGAATGGAAGAGCGTGCATCATTGGCAGCGAACACCCACGAAGCACTCAAGGCCGCGATAGCCAGGGCAGTCACTGACACCCTCTTTTTAAACATACTTGACACCTTTCCTATTCAAAAACCTGTGGCGAGGGAGTTTGTTCCCTCGCCGAAGGGTTGTGTGCTGAAGCTCAATTCGCCATTGGTACGCCCTGCGAGGCACGGTGGCGGGGCAATGAGTCACGGCGTGGCGCGGTGGTTTACAGGCTGACTCGAGGGACCGCGTCGAAAATTACGGTGATATCGGCAGTAAATTGGCCTGACAGTCTGGTTGAAACCGCCCACGGATTGAAGATGACCATCTCGGCCTGCATACCTGGCGTGGACGTTGCGTCATCTACCACCTCCGTCGGAGTACTACCCAGGCCAACGTTGTTGAACGTGATAAAAAGAGGGATCGAATGAACGCCGTTGTACAACCAGGCTGGACCATCGATGTAGGCATGCACCGAACCGTCGGTGTTCTTCACATCGAAGGTCTCGCGCAGCCAGGTCAATTTCCTGCTCACTGGATCCATGTGCATGACCTCGTTCTTGCCGAAATCAGGATTACGCGGCTGCACATGAAACTGCTTGTTCGGAATGTTCGCACTGATGTGGATGGCTGAACGCGCATCGTCAGCCGCCCCGGCCAGTAAAGGGCTCAGGGCTGCAGCCCCCAGCGCGACGGCAGATATTATTGTTTTGTACATGTCGTTACCTGTTGATGGTTGATAGAAACAAAGACCAAGCCTTAAGGCGCAACGGCATCGAACACCATGTGTACCGTGCCGTAGTAATCGCCGGGCTTGTAGTCGTCATCGGGCCGGATGGCGGCGATTTCCAACGGGACCTGGCGTCCTGGCCGGGCCTCGCTGGCCGATACCACCTGGGCCGAATCCAAGGTCAATTCGACGCCGTTGAACCTCACCCGCAGGTCGATGCGTTCGCGGCCGTTGGACAGATACGCCTCCTCCCCGAGGCGGGCGTCGATGGAACCGTTGGTATTTTTCACCTCGTAGGTCGCGCGCAGCGGACTGAGGTCATTGATGATCGTGTTGAAGGGCAAGCGCTGTTCGCGCTGGACCAACTGCGGGTCGAGCGGCAACACAAAGAACTCGACCGTGGGGATGGTCACGTAGAGCTCGAAGGTTTCCCGCTCGACCGCGCCCCAGGCCGGGGCCCAGGGCAAGGTCAGCGCGGCGACGGCGAGAGGGCATGCCAGTGTCTTGAACATAGTGGATACCTGTGGCGTCAAGGACGGTACGGCGACCGTCAACCCTTGATCTGGATGGGTTTGCTCTGGCTGCCTTCGATCAACGTGAAGCGGTATTCACGTCCCGACTCCTTGTCGAACGAGAACGTGCGGCCGGCCATGACGTGGTGCTTGGTGGTCGGCCGGCAGTCGTTTTCCTTCTTCGCCACGCAATCCTTGAACTCATCGATCACCAGCACGCTGTTGCCGTTGTTGCGCATCACGTAGCGGCTGGCGTTGTCCTCGATCACGGTCTCGAAACGGGTGTTCTTGGGTCGAACGAAGAACACCGTGCCGTAGCCCGCCAGCACCTTGACCCCGGCCGCCACCCGTTCCTTTTTATAGGCCTCGCGTTCCTCCTCGCTGACGGCGAACTCGTCCTCCGCTTCAGGCACCACTGGCACGAAGCGCACCCGGAAATAACGCTCCTTGTCGCGGTTACCGAGGAACAGCAATCGCGTGCCCTGCATGCCGTTGGCCGGCACGATCAGCCGGGCCGGGCTGGCCATCAAGCCATCCTTGGCCAGCCCGCCAGGCTGGCTCTGCACCGGCTCCTCGCGGTAGCTGCCGTCCTCGTTATAGAGAATTTCCAGGACATTGACCTTGATGAATGCCGTGGACGTTCCGCCATTGAACACCCGCTTCATGTAAGTGCTTTTATCACCGTCAAGGTAGTCGTAGACCACCCCGACACCGATTTTCGGCCCGGCCTGGACCACGCCGCAAAACAGGTACAAACCCACCCATGCCAATACGTATTTCATTGTTTTCTCAACCTCATGCTTTAAACGCAACCCATTGGATACCGCCGGCGAACAGGCCGCTCACACTTCCGAATCCCAGATCACCGTGATGTTGCCGGAATAGACTTTGGCGCCGCCGTCGAGCATTTCTTCGATGCTTTGCCGAGTCACTTCGAAATGCAGGCTTGCAGGCCTGCGATCCACATAGACACTGGGCTGGATCAGCTCCGTGCCACTGCCATCTCGCAACAGGCGACGCTGGTTGATGGGTTGTCCGCCAAAATCGGTCAGCCCCTCAGGCAGCGTCACCCTGACGTCCACCGGTACGGAATGGCCCGAGCCGGCTTCGCCGATCGCGCACGTATTACCACTGATGTATTGGCAATCGAGCGCCATCTTGAAGCGTGACGATGTGGAGATATGGAAGCGTTGATCGCGCGCCAGCCGGCTCGGTTTGCTGCCGCCATTCAGCCAGGCTTGCCAGCCCCCATCGGGCACCAGCTCCACCCGGTTTCCGCCGGGAGGCACCTCGACCTTGAAGGTATGCTCGACATCGAGCCTGAAATTGAGCGTGATGGCCGAATCGCTGGGCAGCATGACGTCGCCCATGTCCAGCTCCCGCCCTGGTCCAACGCCGATGGTCAGATCCCCGGTGTACTGCCCCGCCGACATTCTCATCGGGTTCGGCATGCGCAGCTCATAGGCAAAGTCCACGTAGGGATACGCCATGCTGGGGATCACAAAGTTGGCCTTTTTTGCGCACTCGGTTTCCGACGGGGTCCGCCAGAAAAACTCGTAATGGTTGTCGCCGAAACGACTGAACCCGCTGGAGTTGCACGGTGAAGGCGCCTGGCCCCAGTTGTCGTTCCACAGCATCGTATGCGCAGTGCCCGCTTCCACCCCGCCACCGACCAGTTCGATCACGCTGCCAGGGACTTGATAGCGAGCACCAATGCCGACCCACCGCACCTGGACGATTTCGGTCTCGCCCGTACCGGAATGAACGATCTGCGCCGTGCGCCAGTTGGCAGGTACTTGAAACATGGCCCCTTGTCGAACGTCGGCGTGCCCGGCCTGGATAGGCCTGATGGAATTCACACTCAGGGGCAGCCGGATGCTGAACATTTTCCATGCCTGGCATTGCGACGGAGCTTCGGCGCAATAACCACTCATTGGCGTGGTGTTGAGAAACCCGGTTTCCTGAGGCTTCGACGGGTCTGGCCTGAACACAGCGCTGATGTCCTGGGTCAAGGCGTTGGCCATGGGCATGCTCGCAAACAAAACCGTTGAAACCACACAGTTCGCGACTACCGGTGTTCCTTTCATGGGTATGACCTCATATTCAAATCCGTTGAATAGGTGTTTTTAAACTTCTGAATCCCAGATCACCGTGATGTTTCCGGTGTAGGCTTTGGCGCCGCTGTCCAGCATCTCTTCGACGCTGCCGCGGCCCACTTCAAAGTGCAGGGTGCCCGACCGGCGATCGACATAAAGCCCCGGCTGGAACAGTTCGGTACCGCTGCCGTCACGCAGTAACCGTCGACGGTTGACCGGCTGCCCGGCGCCGTCAGTCAAGCCGTCGGGCAGGGTGACGCTGACATCCACCGGCACGGCATGACCGGTGCCGGTTTCGGAAATTGCGCAGGTATTGCCGCTGACGTATTGGCATTCGAGTTCCATCTTGAAACGCGAGGACGCCGAGATATGGAAGCGCTGGTCGCGAAACAATCGTGTTGGCTTGCGACCGCTGTTCAGCCAGGATTGCCAGCCTTCCTGGGGTACCAACTCCACGCGGTTGCCGCCGGGGGGGACTTCGACCTTGAGGGTGTGCTCGACGTTGAGTTTGAAGTTGAGCGTCAGTGTTGAATCATCCGGGAGCATGACGTCGCCCACATCGAAATCCTGCCCCGGGCCAACGGTATAGGTCAGCGAACCGGTGTATAGCCCGGACGACATTTTCAAGGGGTTGGGGGTGCGCAACTCATAGGCAAAATTCAGCGAAAGGTACTTCATGCTGGGAATCAGGTAGCTGGCCTTCTTGGCACATACACCTGCTACCGGGGTTTTCCAGAAAAACGTGTAATCCACGCTACTCAGATAACCCACACCACTGTATCGACATGGCGAAGGGGCATTTACCCAAGAGGAGTTGCCCCACAACATACTATGCGCGGTGAGGTTGCTCACGCCGCCACCCACCAGGTTGACTGCACTCGTTGGAAGACGGTAGGTCAGGCCTACACCGGACCAGCGCACTTCAACGATTTCCGTTTCGCCCGTTCCTGAATGGGTGACTTGTACCGTGCGCCAATTGACGGGCGCGTGAAACATCGCCCCTTGCCGAACATCGCCATGATTCGCCTGGATGGGGCGGATCGAGTCGAAGGTAATAGGCAACGTGAGGCTGAACATTTTTGCCGTTCCGCATTCCGCGGGATGGTCAGCGCAGTAACCACTCACCGGCGTGGTATTGAGAAACGTATTCTCCTGGGGCTTGGAAGGGTCAGGCCTGAATATTGCAGTGATGTCCCGCTCCAAGGCATTGGCCACAGGCACACACGCAAACAGCAACACCGAGACCACGCTGCGCACTGCAACCGATAAGGGTTTCATTTATACAACCTCATACTTGAAGACAAATCACTGCGAGAAAACCAGAAGCCCCGTGGCGAGGGAGCTTGCTCCCTCACGGGTTCTCCCAGCCACGGTTTCATCGTTTTTCCCGGGTGAACGGCATTACCAATAAGGTGCTTCATGAACGCTGCTTCACCCCACCAGCCTCGGCGACTGCCGTATCGGCCAAGGTGTCCGGCGTGCAACGCAAGTCCCCGATCATCAACACATCGCCTTCGCGGTTGGCAGTCTCCGGGTCGAGGCGGAACCGGCAGAACAATTCGTTTGCGTGGCGCACTTCCAGGGTCGGCGAGCCGGCATTCATTTCCATGGAAAAGAATCCGTCCGCCTCGCTGATGCCGCGGCTGGCATGGTTGATCACGTGGTGGCCTCGAAGCGGTTGGCCCTGCCCATCCACCAGGCGTCCGAGCACGGTCACCGTCCTCATCACGCTGATCTTGCGGTAGTCCACCCCGCCCTTGTTCAGGTGATAGCGGGTGCGCGAAGGTTGGATATTCGCCGCCGGCGGGTGCACGCCTTCGAAGTCGAAGGTCACCTGGCTGTTCTTGTAGGCAGTGATGGGCACGAAGTTGCGACCGGGGCGTAACGTGGTGCTGCCGCCGGTCAAGTCGTCGGCGCGCAGGACAACATCATCCACGTCGGCTTCGACGTCGACGATCATGCCCGCGCCGCGTCCATGAGGCGTAGCGGTAACGGCCGCTTTGCTGCCACCCACCGCCACCGTGCTGCTCAGGTTCAGGCCGCCGGTGAGGTTATCGTTATAGGACGAGCGCTGGACGAAGCCATCGCCGAAAAGCGAATCGGTTTCGAAACTGGCAATACTGGACAGGCCCACGCCATAGGTGTCGGCCAACACCGTGCCGGAAACGCTTTGCAGCACATGGTCTTCCAGGCTGCGGCGATACGACAGCGAGGCATTATTGTCTCGCGCGCCATCGCGGGAGGTGCGGGTCCCGATGCTGCCCGACCAGTATTCCCCCGGCCCGCCCAAGGCCACGCTGACGCTCAGGTCCACGCCCCGATTGCGCTTGTCCCCCGTGCTGGTGGTGCCAGGGCGATCGAATACCGACACCCGCCAGTTGGCATCGCTGCCGCGCAGTTGGCCACGCTGGGTCCAGCCCAGGTCCAACCCCGTGCCCTGGATGTTGCCTTCGCTGTAGGCCAGTCGCCCATTGACGGAGGTCTTGTTGCTCAAGCGATGGTTGACCGACAGCGAGGAATTGCTGGTGTGGCCGACATACACTTGGCGCTGGCGAATACGCGTGCCGTCCTGCAACGTTTCGTATGTGTTGCGGGTGTCCAGCCAACTGCGGTTGTGACTGGCCACCACGCTGCCGTTGAGGTAGCTGTACAAACCTTGCAGATCCATGCCGGTGCCATACTGCTGGGTTTGATAGACGTTGGCGTAGAGGCTGGTGTTGCTCGCCAGCGTCCAATCCACCGAGGTGCCCACTTGCAGCTTGTCCTGCACCTGGCGCGTGGAGGCTCCCAGGATGACCCGCGGGTGCAGCAGGTAATTCAAGCCGACCCCGGCTGTCGTGAAGCCGGAAGGCTGGTCTTCCCAGTTGCTCCAGAGCCGGGTTTCGCGGCCGGCAAACAGGTTGTAGCGCCAGCGGTCTTCGGTGCTGCTCCAGTTGTTGGGCTTGTAGACCAGCTCCTGGCTGGTGGCGCTGGTTTGCCCGTCCTCGACCAAGCGGACTTCCACTTCATAAATGCCGCCGGGCAAGGGCCGGGTGTCCAGGCTCTGCAAGCCGGCGCTGACCGCCTGCGTATTGATCAACAGGCCGTTGCGATAAATCTCCACCGAAGCCTGTCGGCTCGCGGTGACGTAGATGGGGTAGACGCTGGGCCGGGGATTATCGATGACCAGGCTGTCGGAGCTGCCATACATCACGCCCACGGCAGTGTCCGGGTTGGCACCGAACGAACGGATCTGTCGATTCAGGCCATCGGAGCTGGGCGTGAAATAACCCAGGCGAAAAAAAGTACCTTCCAGTTCTCGTTGGGTATAGAGCTCGTGGACGGCGTGGTAGATCTTGTCGTCCGGTCCGCCGAGACGCGAGAGTTGAAGGTCGAGCGATTGACTCCAGTTGCCCAGGCTGGAACTTGCATTCAGGCCATAGCGCCCGCCGGTGTCCTGCTCTTGGCCACCATTGATATTGAGCTGGTTGTTGAAGATCAGACCCAGGCTGCCACCTTCTGGCTGATCGTGGTAACGCTTGGTTTCAGTGCCGCGTTCCACATCCCGAGTCAGGATCGTCACCAACGAATTCTCGAGGCTGTAGTGCATGGCGAGCAGCCCTGATGAACAATTGGCTTCGCATGCGCCCAGCGACTGTCCTTGCTTGAGCAGTTGCTCCCATTTCTCACGTTCTAGGTTGCTGATCGGACTGTCTTGCGTGTCGGTGAATTCGAGCAACGTAATACGATCGTCCCGGGTCAATACCACCATGGCTTCGCCAAGGTACTGTTGATTGAGTTCAACACGAACCGCCAGTGGCACATCGAAGAAGTGGGATTCAAACTCCGCCGGCAGTCCCTTGGCCTGGGACAACAGGCTTTTGGGCGTTGTACCGGGGGCAGTCGGCGCGGCCGAGGCGTTCGCGCACAACAACAGCGCGAGCGCACCCGCGATGGGTGTCATCGGAAACATCAACGGATTCTCTAATCAGCGAGCGATCAAGGCGTTTCAGGTACAGGCCGACCGGCTGGGGAGTGCCGGCCGGCCTGCGAATGCCCGTGCAACTCAACGGGCATCGAATGGCATCACGGCGTAGCGCGAGGCACCGCGTCGAAGATGACAGTGAAGTTCCCGGTGTACAGGCCGTTCTGGGTATCGAGAGGCCGGGCCGCGACGATGGTCATGTCGGCCTGGGTACCTGGGGTGGAGGTGGCATCGTCCACCACTTCCTGAGGCAGGGCGCTCAGGGTGACGCCGTTGAAGGCGGTGGTCAGGGCAATGGAGTTACTGCCGTTGTACAGCGCAGCAGGGCCACCTTCGATATAGGCATGCACCGAACCTTCGGTGTTTTTCACGTCATAGGTCTGGCGCAGCGAAGTCAAGGTGCCGCTGACGGTGTTGTAGCTCATGGTCTCATCCTTACCGAAGTCCGGATTGCGAGGCTGCACATGAAACTGCTGGGTCGGGATGTTGGCAGTGATGTGGATGGAAGAGCGCGCGTCGTCGGCGGCGAATGCCAGCGAAGAAGTCAGGGCGGCAGCTGCCAGGGAAGCACCGGTTACGAGTTGTTTGAGCATGTTGTTCATACCTGTTCTTTTGCAATAGATAGAAGAGTTGAAGTTGCCGCCAGACAATCATTCTGGCTGCACTTCCAACGCAGGGCATGATCAACGCTATTGAAACAAAAAAAAGCAGGCAGATTCCTATATGCACGTAGTAAATCCGGCATACGCGTGCGAGAAAAAGACTCGGATTCTGTTAAAAACAGATTTTGGATGTCAGAAAGAACTTACAACGCCAGCAATAAAGCGGGCTTGATGATGTCAAGAAAAAAAAGCCCGGAAAAATCAAACTCGGCCTCTATATCGCAATCAGGTAAGGTCTTGCCTCACTGTAAATAACGAACGGCAAGTTAGATATATCTTAGTTTCGAAATTTCGCGCACGTCAAAATATATCTTATGCACAAAGTTATATCTCAACATTTAGGCAGAACGGAGAACAGCCTATGACCTCCTCTTATTCTTCCCCTGAAGACGAACATGACTGTTTTGAACGAGCCCCGACAGGCCGTGGACGTAATAGCCGAGGACCTCGCATCTTCGCTGCCGGTGATCTGAAGTTGCTGTCGTTGGCGCTGCTGGCCGAGCAGCCTTGCCACGGCTATGACCTGATGCGCCGGATCGAGCAAATGTTCGATGGCGCCTACAGCCCCAGCCCCGGCGTTATCTATCCGACGCTGGCCTTTCTGGAAATGAGTGCAATGGTCATTTGCGGTGTCGAAGATGGGAAAAAGAGTTACAGCGTGACCGATGCCGGACGTCTATCCCTTGTAGAGCAGGCCGACGCGCTGAATGAGGTGCGCAAGCGAATCGAAACCAGCAAGCGCATGCTGCGTGGCCCCGATCGTCCCCCTGAAATCCGTGAAGCGGTGTATAACCTGCGCCATGCGCTGCAAAAGCACCCTGGCCGCTGGAGCCCGGAAGAAGTCCAACGGGTGCGCGGCCTGCTCGACGACACCGCCAAAGCCATCACCGACGGCCCGGGCCGTCCACCTGTTTCGGAGTCAAACCCATGACTGAAGTCGATCCAAACACCATCCACCGCGTCAACCACGAGATCAAGCGCCGCCGCCTGCAAGTGCTGCGCGTCGTCGACCTGACCCCACGCATGCGCCGCATCACCGTCGGCGGGCCGGAACTGGCCGGGTTTGCAAGCCTGGGCACCGACGATCATGTGAAGCTGTTGTTTCCGCAGAACGCCGAGGAACACGCCGCCCTGGAAAACTTCAACCCCACCGCCGGCAAGGCCCAGGGACCGATGCCCGAGATGCGCGACTACACCCCGCGCCGGTATGACCTGGAAACCCTGGAGCTGGACATTGACTTCGTGCTCCACGGCGACGGCCCTGCCGCGACCTGGGCGACGCAGGCGGCACCGGGGCAACACCTTTACATCGCCGGGCCACGGGGCTCGATGATCGTGCCGGACATCTTCGACAGTTACCTGTTGATCGGCGACGAAACCGCCCTGCCCGCCATCGCCCGCCGCCTCGAAGGCCTGGCGCCCAACCGGCGAGCCCTGGTGGTGGTGGAAGTTGAAAATGGCGCCGAACAGCAAGTGCTCCAAAGCCCGGCGCAGGTGCATGTGATCTGGGTATTGCGCGAAGGCCGCCACGACAGCCTGCTGCGCACCGTTCAGCAATTGGAAATGCCGATAGGCAAGCTGTATGCCTGGGTCGCGACCGAAAGCAAAGTGTCTCGGCAGATTCGCAAGGTGTTGCTGGAAGAAAAAGGGTTGGACCAGGACTTTGTGAAGGCGGTGGGGTATTGGAAGTTGGATGACGGTGAGGAGGATTGAGGGAC